>CP107246.1:1201934-1502418 GCA_030246985.1 Candidatus Nitricoxidivorans perseverans
GCACAATTTTTCGTTATTGCCGGGGCTGGGTGCGCGAGAACTTTTTTGCGGAATTTCACCGCACCTTCGGCGGCCGGCCGCGTTTTCGCCTCGGCGCATCCAATCGCGCCAGCAGTTCATAACCGGCGCAATCGTCGCGCTCGATGATCGGCCAGACGGCATCGGCGGCAGCTTGCAGGCGCTCGAATGTCGGCCAGCGCATCCATTTCGGCTTTCCACCGAGGCGGTGAATGTCGATCTTGGCACGGCGCCATATCTTCTCGGCACGGCGAACTGCGCGGCGGCTGGGGCTTTCGCTTGTCGTTCGGTAGCGGGCATCGGTGCATCGGCAGCAATGGCCTTCGCCCGCGCGCAAATACAGCACGCGAACGGCACGGCCGCAGGTCGCACAAACAAGGCGCGGCACACGGCAGAAGCCGACGGGGATGCGGATCAGGCGCGCGGTGTAGTGTCGCCCCGCCGCCGTCAGGAATACCGGCCCCGGCGGGTGCGACTTGCAATCACCGACGGCAAGGCGCGGCAGTTCGTCAAAATAGGGCCGGCTACTGCGCCGGCCATGCCAGCCGGAAAACGTGCCGCCCATGTTAGTTAGCAGTTAGGTCGCGGGCTTCGCATGAATCGGGGAAATTCAGATGACATTCATTTCCTCGGAGCGGTCGCAGTCCGTGATTAGCGATAACTCGAAGATCGCCCAATCCGGGTCGGCAATGATGGCGGCGAATACTTCCTCTAGCAGCGTATGCCCGCGCAGTAGTTCTACGATGGTGGCTCGTTCCTCGGCGGTCGGTTCCCGCTTCGGTCGGTTCCTGTTCAGCCAATGCAATAGCTTCCCGGGCCAGAATGCCCCGGCCGTCCAATTCTCGTCGGCTGCCTTGGCCCAGACGGCGGCCGGCGTATTCTGGGCATGCCAAACCAGCATGCGCCCCAGTCGCTCCACGGCGACGCGCAGTTCGTCGCCGTCGTTTGTAGGAATGGACATATTGAAGTCCTCAATGGAGATAACGTTTGCCATGCTGGATCACCTCTAAGTAAGCCAGCCGCTCCGCCTCTTGGCGGGGATAGCCGGCGTCGAATTCAGAAATTCCGGCACGTTCCTCGAACCATTCTTGATCGAAGGGTGCCGCCGTGTCGCCAGCGCCGACTATTGGCGCAGGGGCATGCGTTTTCTGAAAATGCGCCCCGTGGCTACTGTCAAAACTGCCATAAGGGAGTTTTGGCAGCTTTGGCAGTTCGGTAGGTAGGCGTTTTCCAGAATCGAGGTTTTTCAATCGTTCGAGGTAGCTCATGCGAACCCCCTCGGATTGACGGTGTAGATCGTGGCCGGTCGGCCGCCGGTGTCGGCCTTTGTCGTGGTCGCCAGCCAGTCGAAGTCCACCAGCAGGCGCAAGGCGTCGGCAACCTGTTCGCGGTCGGCCAGCATGGCCCAGCCCGGCCGCCAAACTTCGCGGCTGGAAAATTCCCGTTTCAGATCACCCTTGCGGATTCTGGAAATGATCGCCTTCGCCGCCGCCACCTCCGGCACGGTCACGCTGCCATAAGCCCGGCGCGCATGGGTTTCGAGATACTCGGCCCATGCCAGGGCTTGCAGCGTCGCCCGCTCGGATACCGGGCCGGTGCCATTGCTGGCAAGGTGCAGGATCAGCGCCAGCGAAGGAACCAGCTTCCGGTATTTCGCAAGATGCGATTCCAGCGCCGGGTGCAGATCGCCGCCGCGAAGTCGTGCTTCCAGATCGGTGCGCCATTCGAGGAACAGGCCCAGCGCGGCATCATCGAACCGCAGATAGGGAATGCCTTCCAGCTCGCCGTCGTGGTCGGTGTCCTGTAGCGCGCCGACGGTCGCCGGGTCGAGCTTGTCGAGATACTCGAAAACCCGGTGCGCTTCTTTCTTGGCGGTGCTGTCAGGCCACCTATCCACGTTCTGCCATTCGCCGCCGGTGTCGGGCCATACCAGCAGGCCGAAACGCTGTATCAGGCCATCGTCGCCCGCGCCGCCCTTTACCGCATGGCGAATATATTCGGCGATGCGGCCCGGTTGCGTCGAACCCAGCAGGGACAGGCAAACCGCCGGAATATGCAGGTTCAGGCCTCTGCCAATACGGTCAAAAGTGTAGCTGCTATCACCGTTCCAGCCTGTCAGATAGAACCCGCGCGCCTCGGCTTGATCTTCGCGGTCGAGACTGCGAAGCAGGGAAACCAGTTCGTCCCGATGCACCAGCAGGCCGTTATGGTTTTGCCGGTGCAGTTCGCCCAGCGATGCCGCGTTGCTATCTACGGCGATGTAACGGCGCAGGGCCGGGGCTTCCGGCTCCTCGGTATCCAACAGGTGCGAAACGTCGGCACCGGGCATCTTGCCCAGCAGCTTGCGCGCCGACTTTTCGCCTTCTTCGGCGCGCAGCTTCGCCGTGCGAATGGCTATGCGATGCTGCTCCATGTCTGATTGATGCGCCTCGGTCGCCACCGCCGCCAGTCGCTTGATCGGCGACAGCGCAGCTTCAAGCGAAGGGCTTTTCAGCACGCTCGGCCGGCCGATGATAAGCGCCCATTGATTCGGCGTCACCGTCCAGTCGGTGCGGGCTTGCGGGCGAATGCCCAGCTTGCGTCCAATGATCGAACCCAGCCCGGCCATGATCGCCGCCGCCACAAAGTCCGGGGCGCATTGAACCCGTTCGCAAATATCCTTTGCCCACGGTGTCAGGGTATCAGGCAGCAGGGCATAGTCGAACGCGGCCACCGGCAGCAGGCCATCGGGAAGCGGCAGCGGCTCTTGCCAGCCGTCAGAATCGGCCTTTGGCGCGCTTGCCGTGGTCGGCGAAGGGGAAGGCATGGGCGCGCTCGTTTGCGTGCCTTGCATGGCCTTCTCGATAGCCTGCTTAACGGCGTCAGCGCCGCGCAGGCGGGCCAGGTCGTTGAAGTCCGAAGGCGCGCCGTCGGTCGCCAGTTCCTCCACTGTGAAGGCCGGTAGCGTCACCAGCCCGCCGACGGCGCGCGCCACCTCGGTCGCCGCTTTCTGCCCGGTGCCGGACTTGTCGAAGTCGCCCGCGATGATGATGCGCGCAGCAGGAAACTTTCCGCGCAGGTATTCGGCGACGGCGCGCAAGTTGCCGGCGTTGAAGGCCACTATTGCGGGCAGGTCGGTCGCCTCTCGAATGCTTGCCGCCGTCGCGAAGCCCTCGGCGATCACCAGCGCGCCGCGCGTCTTGATTTCGTCGGGGGTGCCGATGGCGAAATATCCGCCCGCGACCTTCCCGCCCGGCAGGAATCGCTTGTCGCCGCTTTCGTCAATGAACTGCGCCGATGCGATTTCACCCGCGACTCGAACAGGGATCACCAGCCGGCCATCGTGCAGGCGCGCGCCATGGGGCTTGATGCCCTTGCACCGGAGATATGCGAAGTCGGCCTGTGCTGGCGGGGACTTCTCCCAGATCGCGGCCGCCTTCTTCGCGGCTTCGGCATGCTGGCGGGCTTCCTCGGCTTTCGCTTCGGCGACGGCCTGCTCGCGCTTGCGGTCGCGTTCGCGCCGCTCGGCATCGGTCAAGGTGCGGCCGTCGTCGGCAAAAAACGGGCGCGATTCGCCGCCCTTCCAGTTCCAAGCGATGCCGCCCTCGCCATCGGCGAAAAGTTTAATGCGTCCGTCGCCCTTGCCGTGCGGGTCGCCGTCAACATCGGTTTCATGGAATCGGCCATCGGCGGGAACTTCCTTATAGACGATGCCAACGCCGGCGCACGCGGCTAGTGCAGCTTCGCGAATGCTATAATTCCGAACAGATTGATTGACTGCAACTATCTCGCCCCGGCCCGCCAGCCGGGGTTTTTGTTGGGGGGTATTCATAGATCGCCCCCTTAATCAGCTGCCTTGCGGCTCTTCTCGATCTGGGCAGACAGCCAGCTATCGACCTCGGCCTCAATCCACCCCACAGTATTCGGGCCTAGGCGGATCGGAGGGGGAAAATCCCCAGCCTTAATTTTGGCGTAGAGGCTGCTGCGAGGCAGGGCGGTTTTCGCTTCGACGCGCCGACGACGGATGATTGTGTGCATGACTTTTCCTTTCGCAAACGAATCGCCGCTTTGCTTGGGATTTGCCACGCCATTGATACGACAGAATCCGTGCATCAGAAACATTGATACACAAAGACTGCCGCCCGGCCCACAATCCTGATGCGCCAACAAACGCAGGGGATTGGAAACAGTTCCCGAAAAGGGCCGGGGTCAGAACCCGGCCTTTTTCATTTCTGGAACAGCAGCGACTTGGCTCCAGACTTGCCAAGATTATCCCATGCGCGCCGGGCGAATCCAAAACACTAAATTCGTTTCAAATATCCGCAGATCATGCTAACGTGGCAGGTTTATTTCGTCGGCCCGCCATAGTCAAGCCGCGCGCGGCAGCTTGATAACCTCGGCGCCGGCCTTGAGCTTGTCGAGATAGTCCGCCCATTCCTGCATCATCTTCCGGCGCTCGGGCAGGTATTCGGCGAAGTTGTAGCTTGCCGATACCTTGTTCCTCTCGCCATGGGCTAATTGGCGCTCGATCACGGCATGGGGATATTGCTGCTCGTGCAGCAGCGTCGATGCCATGCTGCGGAAGCCATGCCCGGTCATTTCGTCATTGGTGTAGCCCAGCCGCCGCAATGCTGCATTGACGGTGTTCTCGCTCATCGGCCGGCTTCCGCCGCGTTCGCTGGGGAATACATAGTCGCCATGCCCGGTTAGCGGCTTGATCTCTTGCAGGATGGCGATGGCTTGCGCCGACAGCGGGACGATATGCTGCTCGCCCATTTTCATCTTGGCGGCGGGAATGCGCCATTCGGCTTTGTCGAAGTCGAACTCCGTCCACTCGGCATGGCGTAGCTCGCCGGGGCGCACGAATACCAGCGGGGCCAGCCGCAAGGCGCAGCGGGTAACGAATGCGCCGGTGAATCCCTCGATGGCGCGCAGCAGGTCGCCGACGGCCTTGGGGTCTTTGACGCTGGAATGATGCTTCACGTCGGACGGCGGAAGAATGTCCTTAAGCTCAATATCGCGCGACGGGTCGCGGGTGCAATGGCCTTCGCCGACGGCATAGCGGAAGATGCGGCCGCAAGCATTGTGCATTCGCTTGGCAATGTCCAGCGCGCCCCGGCTTTTAATCCGGCGGATCACGGCCAGCAGGTCGGGGGCGGATAGCTCGGCAATGGGTCGGGAACCGATCACCGGATAAACATCCACTTCCAGGCGGCGCAGCAGCTTTTCCTTGGTGCTATCGGCCATGGTCGGGGCGGTCATTGCATACCATTCGCGGCCGATGGCCTCGAAGGAATTGGCGGCGACTTCCCGCCGCTTGTTCTTGTCGGCCTTCCGTTTCTCGCCGGGGTCGGTGCCGTTCGCCAGCAGCTTGCGGGCTTCCTCGCGGCGCTCGCGGGCATCCTTCAGGGAAACGTCGGGGTATGTCCCCAAGGCCAGCAGCTTTTCCTTGCCGGCGTAGCGGTATTTCATGCGCCACCACTTACCCCCGCTGGGGGTAACAAGCAGGAACAGGCCTTTTTCGTCGGCCAGTTTGTAGGGGCCATTGACGGCCTCAAAGCCGGGTTTACCGTCCTTGCCCTCTATCGGCTTTTGTCCCGGCTTGGCCTTGCGGATTGCGGTATCGGTTAGCATGGCGGCGGTTCCTTTCAGGAAGGGATCACATACCCCCAGCGATACCCCCGTTCCACCCCCGGCAGATACCCCCACAGATATGCGACTTACCCCGAAATATACCCCCACATACCCCCGGATTGCAATAGACCGCCCCGGAGCGTACTGGAAAGAGAAAAGGCCCGATTTCCTTGATATTACTGGGCTTCCGGCCTCTACTGGAACGCATTGGAACTCTTGATGGTGCCGGGAGAGGGACTCGAACCCTCACAGTGTCGCCACCGGCGGATTTTGAGTCCGCTGCGTCTACCGATTCCGCCATCCCGGCAGGGATGCCCTTAATTCTACCCGATGCTCACCCTCGACGACTTCGACTATCTCCTCCCGCCGGATCGCATCGCCCAGGCGCCGCTGGCCAGCCGCAGCGCGAGCCGCTTGCTGGCGATGAAGGGCGACTCGCTCGATGACCGCGACTTCGCCGACCTGCCGGCCCTGCTCTCGCCCGGCGATCTGCTGGTGATGAACGATACGCGCGTCATCCACGCGCGTCTGTTTGGCCGCAAGGACAGCGGAGGGCAGGTCGAAGTGCTGGTCGAGCGCGTCACCGGCGACGACGGAGTGCTAGCTCAGGTGCGCGCCAGCAAACCGCCGAAAGCCGGCGGCACGATCCGCATCGAGGATGCCTTCGACGCCGAAGTGCTGGGCCGCGAAGGCGAGTTCTATCGGCTGCGATTTCCCGGAGAACCGCTGCCGCTGCTGGAGCGCCACGGCCGCCTGCCGCTGCCGCCCTACATCGAGCGCGCCGCCGGCGCACCCGACGAGGAGCGATACCAAACCGTCTTCGCGCGCGAGCGCGGCTCGGTCGCCGCGCCGACGGCCGGCCTGCATTTCGACGCGCCGCTGCTCGAACGCCTGGGCGACCGCGGCATCGGCATCGCCCATGTGACGCTGCACGTGGGCGCCGGCACCTTCCAGCCGGTACGGGTGAAGAATCTCGCCGACCACCGCATGCACCGCGAACGCTATTGCGTGCCGCGGGCGACCGCCGAGGCCATTGCCGCGACGCGGCGGCGCGGCGGCCGCGTCGTCGCCGTCGGCACGACGACGCTGCGCACGCTGGAGTCCGCGGCCGACGGGAACGGCTCTGTAAAGGCCGGCGCGGGCGAAACGGCGCTGTTCATCACGCCCGGCTTCCGGTTCCGCGTCGTCGATGTCCTCGTCACCAATTTCCACCTGCCGAAGTCGACGCTGCTGATGCTGGTCTCGGCCTTCGGCGGCCTGGACAATATCCGCGCCGCCTACCGGCACGCCATCGAACACCATTACCGCTTCTTCAGCTACGGCGACGCCATGCTGATCCATCGACATGAAATTTGAATTGCACGCCACCGACGGCGCCGCGCGGCGCGGCGCGCTGACCCTCGCCCACGGCACGGTGGAGACACCGGTGTTCATGCCCGTGGGCACCTACGGCACGGTCAAGGCCATGGCGCCCGACGAACTGGAGGAGATCGGCGCACGCATCGTGCTCGGCAACACCTTCCACCTGTGGCTGAGGCCGGGCCTCGACGTGATCCGCGCCCACGGCGGGCTGCACCGTTTCATGGGCTGGGACGGACCGATCCTCACCGACTCGGGCGGCTTCCAGGTGTTCAGCCTGGGCGAGCTGCGAAAGATCAGCGAGGAGGGCGTCAAGTTCGCCTCGCCCATCAACGGCGACCGTCTGTTCATGCGGCCCGAGGACTCGATGCGGATCCAGCACGTCCTGAACTCGGACGTCGTGATGATCTTCGACGAATGCACGCCCTGGCCGGCCACGGAGCGGGAAGCCGCCGATTCGATGCGCCTTTCCCTGCGCTGGGCGAAGCGGTCGCGCGACGAGCACGATCGACTGGAGAATGCCAACGTCCTGTTCGGCATCGTGCAGGGCGGCATGTTCGAGCATTTTCGCGACGAGTCGCTGTCGGGACTGGCCGGCATCGGCTTCGATGGTTACGCCATCGGCGGCCTCTCGGTGGGCGAGCCGAAGGAGGACTTCGAGCGCATCCTCGCCCACACCGCGCCACGCCTGCCCGCCGACAGGCCGCGCTACCTGATGGGCGTCGGCACGCCCGAAGACATCGTCTACGCGGTGTCGCAAGGCATCGACATGTTCGACTGCGTGCTGCCGACACGCAACGCGCGCAACGGCCATCTTTTCACGCGCTTCGGCGACGTCCGTATCAAGAACGCCTGCCACAAGTCCGACACCCGCCCGCTGGACGAGACCTGCGGCTGCTATTGCTGCCGCAACTTCACGCGCGCCTACCTGCACCACCTGCACCGGGCCGGCGAAATCCTCGGCGCGCGGCTCAACACCATCCACAATCTTTTCTACTATCAGACGCTGATGACGGAATTGCGCACCGCCATCATTGAAAACCATCTCGCGGCCCATGCCCTGGAATTCCACCGGAACCGCGCCCGCGGGCCGGTATAATGCGCGCCTCTCCTCTTTCCACCCGGAGTCCGACATGCTGATTTCAAACGCCTTCGCCCAGGCCGCGCCTGGCGCCGCCGATCCCTCCGGCGGCCTGATGGGCCTGCTGCCCATCATCCTGATGTTTGTGGTGCTCTGGTTCCTGATGATCCGGCCCCAGATGAAGAAGGCCAAGGAACAGCAGAAGATGATCGGCGAGCTCCAGAAGGGCGACGAGATCGTCACCCAGGGCGGCATGGCCGGCCGCATCTCCAAGGTCGGCGAGAACTACCTGACGGTGGAGGTGGCCGAAGGCAAGAACGGCCCCGTCGAAGTGCTCATCCAGAAGCATGCCGTCGGCGCGCTGCTGCCCAAGGGCACGCTGAAAAACCTGTAATGAACCGCTATCCCCTCTGGAAGAACGCACTGGTCGTCATCGCGCTGGTGCTCGGCCTGCTGTACACCCTGCCGAACTTCTTCGGCGAGGTTCCCGCCGTCCAGGTGTCCAGCGTCAAGGCCACCATCAAGGTGGATGCGCGGCTGCTCTCCGGCGTCGAGGAAGCGCTGAAGGCGGCCGGCGTCGCCCACACCGGCCTGTTCGCCGACCCCAACAGCATCCGCGTCCGCCTGGCCGACACCGACACCCAGCTCAAGGCCAAGGACGCGATCGAGAAGGCCCTGAACCCCGATCCGGCGGACGCCTCCTACAGCGTGGCGCTGAACCTGCTGTCGGCCACCCCGGACTGGCTGACCGGAATCCACGCCCTGCCGATGTACCTGGGCCTCGACCTGCGCGGCGGCGTGCATTTCCTGCTCCAGGTGGATATGCAGGGGGCGCTCACCAAGCGGCTCGATTCCGTCGGCACCGACCTGCGCAGCCTTCTGCGCGACAAGAACATCCGCCATGGCGGCATCGGTCGAGAGCGGCAGACCCTCGTCGTCAGGTTCCGCGAGGCCGAGACGCGCGACAAGGCCCGCGCCGCCATCACCGACGGCCAGCCCGACCTCGTGCTCGCCGATGCGCAGGACGGCGCTGACTTCAAACTTGTGGCGACCCTGAAACCGGAAGCCGGCAAGCGCATCCAGGAATTCGCCATCAAGCAGAACACCACGACGCTGCACAACCGGATCAACGAACTGGGCGTGGCCGAGCCGGTGATCCAGCAGCAGGGCGCCGACCGCATCGTCGTGCAGCTGCCCGGCGTGCAGGACACCGCCAAGGCCAAGGACATCCTCGGCCGCACGGCGACGCTGGAAGTGCGCATGGTGGACGACGAGAACTCCGCCAACCCGACGGTCATGGCCGCCGCCGCGCAGGGGCAGCCGCCGCTGGGCGCCGAATACTACATAGAGCGTGGGGGGCAACCGCTGCTGGTGAAGAAGCAGGTGGTGCTGACTGGCGAGCGCCTCACCGACGCCCAGGCCGGCTTCGACAACCAGACGCAGGAACCTGCGGTGCATCTGACGCTCGACTCCGCCGGCGCCCGCATCTTCAAGGAAGTGACGCGCGAGAACGTCGGCAAGCGCATGGCCATCCTGCTGATCGAGAAGGGCCGCGGCGAAGTGGTCACCGCGCCGGTCATCCGCACCGAGATCGGCGGCGGCCGCGTGCAGATCTCCGGGCGAATGAGCACGGTGGAAGCCAACGACGTGGCGCTGCTGCTGCGCGCCGGTTCGCTCGCCGCGCCGATGGAGATCATCGAGGAACGCACCATCGGCCCGTCGCTCGGCGCCGACAACATCCGCAAGGGCTTTTCATCGACCCAGTGGGGCTTCGCCGCCATCGCGTTCTTCATGATGGCCTACTACCTGCTGTTCGGCCTGGTCTCGGTGCTGGCGCTCTCCGCCAACCTGCTTTTCCTGATCGCCCTGCTCTCGCTGCTCCAGGCGACGCTGACGCTGCCCGGCATCGCCGCCATCGCGCTGACGCTGGGCATGGCCATCGACGCCAACGTGCTCATCAACGAACGGGTGCGGGAGGAGCTGCGCGGCGGCAACACGCCGCAGGCGGCCATCACGGCCGGCTACGAGCGCGCCTGGGCGACGATCCTCGACTCCAACGTGACGACGCTGATCGCCGGCCTCGCGCTGCTGATCTTCGGCTCCGGCCCGGTGCGCGGCTTCGCCGTGGTGCACTGCCTGGGCATCCTCACCTCGCTGTTCAGCGCGGTGGTCGTGTCCAGGGCGCTGGTCAATCTCATCTACGGGCGACGCAAGAAACTGGCGAGCATTTCCATCGGCCAGGTCTGGAAGCCGGGAGTCTGAACATGGAATTCTTCCGCATCCGAAAAGACATCCCCTTCATGCGCCACGCGCTGGCGTTCAACATCATCTCGCTGATCACCTTCATCGCCGCGGTGTTCTTCCTGGCGACCAAGGGGCTGCACCTGTCCATCGAGTTCACCGGCGGCACGCTGATGGAAGTCGGCTACGCGCAGGCGCCGGCGCTCGACAAGCTGCGCGGCCAGCTCGAGGCCGACGGCTTCACCGACACCCAGGTGCAGAACTTCGGCTCCTCGCGCGACGTGCTCATCCGCGTGCCGCTGTCCCGCGACACCGAAACCGCCAAGGTGGGCGAACGCGTCATGGCCTCGCTGCTGAAAGTCAGCGCCGGCGACACGGCGCCGTCCTTGAAGCGCGTCGAGTTCGTCGGCCCCCAGGTCGGCAAGGAACTCGCCGAGGACGGCGCCCTGGCCCTGCTGCTCGTGATCATCGGCATCGTCGCCTACCTGGCGATGCGCTTCGAGTGGCGCTTCGCCGTCTCGGCCATCATCGCCAACCTGCACGACGTGGTCATCATCCTCGGCTTCTTCGCATTCTTCCAGTGGGAATTCTCCCTACCGGTGCTGGCGGCGGTGCTGGCGGTGCTCGGCTACTCGGTGAACGAATCCGTCGTGGTCTTCGACCGGGTGCGCGAAACCTTCAAGAAGAAGCGCGGCATAACCACCCCCGAGGTGCTCAACCACGCCATCACCAGCACGATTTCGCGGACGATCATCACCCACGGCTGTACCCAGATGATGGTCACCTCGATGCTGATCTTCGGCGGCGCGGCGCTGCACTACTTCGCGCTGGCGCTGACGATCGGCATCCTGTTCGGCATCTACTCCTCGGTGCTGGTGGCCAGCCCCCTGGTCATGTGGCTGGGCGTCTCGCGCGAGCAGTTCATCGCGCCGAAGAAGGAACGCATCGAGGGCATGACGGACGACGGCGCCTGCGTCTGATCGCCGCGCCGAGGCCGCCATGAAGGTCCGCGTCTGGGACTTGCCCGTCCGCCTCTTCCACTGGCTGCTGGTGGCGCTGGTGGCCGGCGCATTCATCGCCGCCAAGATCGGCGGCAACGCCATGGCCTGGCACGGCCGCATCGGCCTGGCGATTCTCGGCCTGCTGGTCTTCCGCATCGTCTGGGGCTTCACCGGCTCCACCTACGCCCGCTTTCGCCAGTTCGTTCGCGGCCCTGCCGCCGTCCGCGCCTACCTGCGCGGCGAGTGGCATGGCGCCGGCCACAACCCGCTCGGCGCCCTCTCGGTGCTGGCCATGCTCTGCCTGCTCTGCGCGCAGGCGGCGACCGGCCTGTTCGCCAACGACGACGTCGCCTTCCAGGGATATCTCTACCCGCTCGCGGGCGCCGATATCAGCGCGAAAATCACCGGCATCCACAAGCTGCTGGAAAAGGCGCTGATCCTGCTGGTGCTGACCCACGTCGGCGCCATCGCCTTCTATGCCCGGGTCAAGGGAGACAACCTGGTGAAGCCGATGCTCACCGGCTGGAAGGAAATGCCCGAAGGCGAGGATGTGCGGGGCGGTGGGGCCGTCGCCTTCGCCATTGCCGCGGTCATCGCCGCGGCGGCGGTATGGGCGGCCTCCGGCGCCCTGCTGCCGGCGCCGGAACCGCCGGCATCGACATCAATACCGGACTGGTGACGGGAATTACTTCTCGTCCACCCGGTACTTGTCGTGGCAGCCCTTGCAGGCCTTGCCCAGGTTATCGAAAGCCTCGGTGACGGCCAGTTGATCGCCGCTTGCCGCCGCCCTGGCCATCTCGTTCGCCGCCATGTTGAAGGCCCTGGCAACCTTGCCGACGCCCTCCCGGTCGGTGAACAGTTCCGGCTTGACGCGGGTGTCCTTCCAGCCCTTGCCCTTGTCGGTGCCCGGGGCATAGAGGGCGCCCATGCCGGAATTGGCGATGGCGGCGATGGCATTGGCGGCCTGGACCACCTGATCCTTGTTGTAGGCACCTTCCACGCTGGCCTTGATGCGGCCCATGTTCCAGGCCATGAACGTGTAGCCGGACTGCCGGAACTTGATGAGGTCCTCCGGCTTGGCCTGGGCCATGAGGGCGCCGGAAGCAAGCGTCATGGACGCTCCGGCAATGACGATCCTGGCGATTTTTTCCATGGTTTCTCTCCTCGGGGGGATGGGAAACCCCATTTTTCCGGAAATCAGGCCCGCTTTGCAAGCCCCGCGGCCATGCCGATGTAATTGGCCGGCGTCATGGCCAGCAGGCGTTCCTTCTCGCCCTCCGGGATCGCCAGACCGCGGATGAAGGCGTGCAGGGCGTCGCGCTCGATGCCCTTGCCGCGCGTGAGTTCCTTCAGCTGCTCGTAGGGGTTCGGCACCCCCCAGCGGCGCATGACGGTCTGCACCGGCTCGGCCAACACTTCCCAGCAGGCGTCGAGGTCCTCCGCGAGCCGCGCCGGATTGGCTTCCAGCTTGTTGAGGCCGCGCAGCGTGGAATCGTAGGCAAGCGACGAGTGGCCGAAGGCAACACCCATGTTGCGCAGCACCGTGGAATCGGTCAGGTCGCGCTGGAGGCGCGAAACCGGCAGCTTCTCGGAGAGGTGCCGCAGCACGGCGTTGGCAAGGCCCAGGTTACCCTCGGAGTTCTCAAAGTCGATCGGATTGACCTTGTGCGGCATGGTCGAGGAGCCGATCTCGCCAGCCTTGGTCTTCTGCTTGAAGTAGCCCAGCGAGATGTACTGCCAGAGGTCGCGGTCGGCGTCGATGAGGATCGTGTTCAGCCGCGCGATGGCGTCGAACAGCTCGGCCATCGCGTCGTGCGGCTCGATCTGGATGGTGTAGGGGTTGAACTCGATGCCCAGCGATTCGACGAAGCGGCGGTTGAAACCCTCCCAGTCGATGTCCGGATAGGCCGAGAGATGGGCGTTGTAGTTGCCGACCGCGCCGTTGAACTTGGCCATCATGTTCACCGCCGCGATGCGGCTCCTGGCGCGGACCAGCCGCGCGGCGACGTTGGCCATCTCCTTGCCCAGCGTCGTCGGGCTGGCCGGCTGGCCATGAGTGCGCGCGAGCATCGGCAGCTCGGCCAGATCGTGCGCCAGCGTGCGGAAGCGCTCGATCACGCGGTCGAGATTCGGCAGCAGGATGCCGTCGCGCCCTTCCTTGAGCATCAGCGCATGGGAAACGTTGTTGATGTCCTCCGACGTACAGCCGAAGTGGATGAACTCGGAAACCCGCGTCACTTCGGCGTTGTCCTTGAATCGCTCCTTGAGCCAGTATTCGACGGCCTTGACGTCGTGATTGGTCACGGACTCGATCTTCTTGACCGCGTCGGCGTCCGACACCGCGAAGCCCGAAACCACCAGGTCGAGCTCGGTGACGGTGTCGGCGGAAAAGGCCGGCACCTCGGCGATTTCCGGCGCGGCGGCAAGCGCCTTGAGCCACTCGATCTCGACACGGATGCGGTTCCTGATCAGGCCGAATTCCGAGAAGTGGGCGCGCAGCGGCTCGACCTTGGCGGCGTAGCGGCCGTCGAGCGGGGAAAGGGCGGTCAGCGCATGAAATGTCATGTCGATATTCCTTGATTGGGATCAATTTGATTCTAACCTGAAGAGGCCGGTCAAGCGGGCTTCCCGCGGGAAGCGCAATGCTATAATTCGTTGCCCCATCGAGATGCGCAAAGACGCAAACATCCCAATGATGAAGTTGATCTGCACCCTCACCAGCCCTTACGCGCGCAAGGCCCGCATCGTCCTGGCCGAGAAGAAGATCGACTACGAGCTCGTCATCGAGGCGCCGGGCGCGCCCGGCGGCAGCGTGCCGAAATACAACCCGCTGGCCCGCATCCCGGTGCTGGTGCTCGACGACGACACCGCCATTTTCGATTCACCGGTAATCGTCGAATATCTCGACAACCTGTCGCCGAACAACAAGCTCTTCCCACAACCCAACCGCGAGCGCATCGAGGTCAAGCGCTGGGAAGCCCTGGCCGACGGCATGACCGACGCGGCGGTGGCGATCCGGCTCGAAACGCTGCGCCCCGAGACGGAGCGCAGCGGCGACTGGGTACGCCGCCAGCGCGAGGTCATCGACCGCAGCCTCGACTTCATGGCGCGCGAGCTTGGCGAGAACGCATGGTGCATGGGGACGCCCTTCTCTTTCGCCGACGTCGCCGTCGGCTGCGCGCTGGGCTACCTGGACCTGCGCTTCCCGGACATCGACTGGCGCGGCCGGCACGCCAACCTGGCGCGGCTTAATGAGAAACTGATGCAGCGGCCGTCGTTCGCGGACACTGTTCCGCCTAGGCAATAATTCCGCCGCCCAGACAGACCAGGGATTCGTAGAGCACGACCGACTGCCCTGGCGTCACCGCCCACTGCGGCGCGGCGAAAACGACCTCGCAGGTTTCCGCATCGACGCGCTCCACCTCGCAGGCCGCATCGGGCTGGCGATAGCGCGTCTTCGCCGCATAGACCCAGTGGGTGTGCGGCGGGCGGCCCGATATCCACGAAAGATCCGCCGCGACGAGGCGATCCTTCATCAGGACCGGGTGTTCGTGTCCCTGCACGACGTGCAGGACGTTCCGCTCCATGTCCTTGCCGGCGACGAACCAGGGTTCCTCGGGGGCGCCTTTCACGCCGCCGATGCCGAGCCCCTCGCGCTGGCCCAGCGTGTAATAGGCCAGCCCCTCGTGACGCCCCACCACGCGGTCGTCGTCCAGCCGTCGGATATCGCCCGGCTGCTTCGGCAGGTAGCGGGAAAGGAACTCGCGGAAACGCCGCTCGCCGATGAAGCAGATGCCGGTCGAATCCTTCTTCGCATGGTTGGCCAGGCCCGCCTCCTGCGCGATCTTCCTCACTTCGCGCTTGTAGAGGTGGCCGATGGGGAACAGGGTCTTCGCGAGCTGCGCCTGATTGAGGCGGTGGAGGAAGTAGCTCTGATCCTTGGCGCCGTCCTCGGCCTTCAGCAGTTGCCACTCGCCAAGAAATTCCCGCACCTGGGCATAGTGGCCGGTGGCGATCCTGTCGGCGCCGAGCGCCAGCGCATGGTCGAGGAAGGCCTTGAACTTGATCTCGGAATTGCACAGCACGTCCGGGTTGGGCGTGCGCCCCGATCGGTACTCGGCGAGGAAACCGTCGAACACGCGGCTCCTGTATTCGGCCGAGAAATTGACCACTTCGAGGTCGATGCCGATCACGTCGGCGGCGGCGGCGGCGTCGATCAGGTCCTGGCGCGACGAACAGTATTTCTCGGTGTCGTCGTCCTCCCAGTTCTTCATGAACAGGCCGACGACCTCGTAGCCCCGGCGCTTGAGCAGCAGGGCAGCGACGGCGGAATCGACACCGCCCGACATGCCGACAATCACCTTCCTAGTTGGGGCCATCGGCACTCTCCCATTCGTGAAGCTGCGCGATCAGGGGTGGCTTGCCGTTGTCGGCATACCAGCTGTCGACGGCCCAGATGCGCGCGCCGTCGCCGCGGTCCGCGATCGCCGCGCTGAAATGTCGAAGGATGAGGTTGGTGCGCTGCACCGGCTCGATCACGCTGTGGAAGCGTAGCCAGCCCCGGCTTTCGAGCAGACGCAGGAAGCGCGTGGTCGTCGTGGAGTGGTCGATGCAGTCCATGGATCCGGGCATGTTGCCGTCGGCATAGTTGCCAGCCTTGTCGGCGCCGATCGGCGTCTGCCTGGCGGCCCATGCATACATGCGGCCGACGGCCTGCGCCAGCGCCGCCCGCTCGTGCTCCGCGCCCGCCGCCTCGTCGAGCAGCGCCTGCAACTCGTCCAGTTGCGCGCCCGGGAAGGTCACTCTGCCCTCGGCGGCGCAGCCGTAGTTGTAGCAGACGTCGATTTTGGCCGGCGGCGGCACGGGAGGCGCCGCGAGGCGCGTCTCCATCTTCAGGAACGTCCATGTCGCGGCCGGCGCGGCGGCGAGGGACAAGGCTGGAACGGCAAGCAGCACGACGAGCCACTTAGGTCGCATAGTGCCGGATCAGATCGAGCGGAAAGCGCCGCCCGACCAGCCAGTCGTGCACGCACCGCAGCACCAGGGGGCTGCGGTGCCGGTCCCGGCTGGCTTCGATCTCGGCCGGCGTCATCCAGACGGCGCGCAGGATGCCGGCGTCCAGCGCGCGACCGGTCTCCTCCTCGCCCAACTCGCCGGCGAAGGCGAATCGCAGGTAAGTGATGTCGCCCTGCGGGCGAGGCCATTGATAGACGCCCACCAGGGCCGTCGGCGTGAAGCGAAAGGCCGTCTCCTCCAGCGCCTCGCGGGCGCAGGCCTCGACGAGCGACTCGCCCTCGTCGAGGTGCCCGGCCGGCTGGTTGAAGCGGACGCCCTCCTCCGTTTCCTCCTCGACGAGAAGGAACCGGCCGTCGCGTTCGACGAGGGCGGCGACGGTAACGTTGGGTTTCCAGATGCTCATGCCGCGATTTTACCGGGCCAAATCCGATAAAATCCGTTCTTCCCGCAAAGAACCCCCGGAGATTCCACCATGTCCATGGCCGACCGCGACGGCTTCATCTGGTACGACGGCAAGCTCGTGCCCTGGCGCGATGCCAACATCCACGTGCTGACCCACTCGCTGCACTACGGGCTGGCCGTATTCGAGGGCGTGCGCGCCTACAAGACGGTCAACGGCACGGCGATCTTCCGGCTCAAGGAGCATACCGAACGGCTGTTCAATTCGGCCCACATCTACCGCATGCCCATGCCGTGGGACCGCGCGACGCTGATGGAGGCCCAGAAGGAAGTCGTGCGCACCAACGGGCTGGAATCGGCCTACATGCGCCCGATCGCCTTCTATGGCTCAGAGAAGATGGGGCTCTCACCCAAGGGCCTGTCCACCCACGTCGCCGTCGCCGCCTGGTCGTGGGGCGCCTATCTCGGCGAAGAGGGACTGGAGAAGGGTATCCGCGTCAAGACCTCGTCCTACACCCGGCACCACGTCAATGTCTCGATGTGCCGCGCCAAATATTCGGGCACCTACGCCAACTCGATCCTCGCCAGCATGGAGGCTTCGGAGCAGGGCTACGACGAGGCGCTGCTGCTCGACGTCGACGGCTTCGTCGCCGAGGGGCCGGGCGAGAACCTGTTCGTCATCAAGGACGGCGTGATCTACGAGCCGGAGATCGCCTCGGCGCTCGTCGGCATCACGCGCGCCTCGGTGATCGCGCTGGCGAAGGACCTTGGGTACACGGTGATTTCCAAGCGGCTGACGCGCGACGACGTGTACATCGCCGACGAGGCCTTCTTCACGGGCACGGCGGCCGAGGTAACCCCGATCCGCGAGCTCGACGGCCGGCAGATTGGCGAAGGCCGGCGCGGCCCCGTGACCACGAAAATCCAGAGCCTGTTCTTCGACGTGGTGAACGGGAAGGTACCCGCCCGCTTCGACTGGCTCACTCTCGTCTGAGGAAAAAATCATGGCTGAACTGAACGAAGCCGTCCGCGAAGCGACCGTCACCGCGCACGACCTGCCGCTCGCCTGCCCCCGCCCGGGCGCGCCGCTGTGGGCGCGGCACCCGAAGGTGTATCTCGACGTGCTGCACACAGGCGAGGCCGACTGCCCCTACTGCGGCACGAAATACCGTTTCATGGGCGAAAAACCGAAAGGCCACCACTGAAACTCCCGCATCGCATCCTGATTGTCGCGCCATCCTGGATCGGCGACACGATCATGATGCAGCCGCTGCTTATGCGGCTGCATGCGCGGCATCCTGATCTTGCCCTCGACGCCCTGGCGCCCGCCTGGTGCGCCCCCCTGCTCTTGCGCATGCCCGAGGTGCGGCAGGTCGTCGAAAACCCCTTCGCCCACGGCGAGTTCAACTGGGCCGCGCGACGCGCGCTCGGCCGCACACTGGCGCGGCAGGGCTACGATGAAGCCTACGTGCTGCCCAACTCCTGGAAGTCCGCGCTCGCGCCATTCTTCGCCGGCATCCCGAAACGCACCGGCTACACGGGCGAGGCGCGCTTCTGGCTGCTCAACGACCGCCGCACGCTCGACAAGACCGCCCTCTCCCGCCTGGTCGATCGTTACGTGCGACTGGCCGGCCCCGGCGAGACGCCGCCACCGCGCCTGACCTCGACCCCGGCGCAGCAGGCCGTCGCCCGCGCCGCACTCGGCCTGCCCGCCGACGCCTCGCCCGTCGTGTTCTGCCCCGGCGCCGAATACGGCCCGGCCAAGCGCTGGCCGGCGCGCCACTATGCCGATCTGGCGCGCCGCCTCGCCACGGCCGACTCTCCGGTCTGGCTGGTCGGCTCGCCCAAGGATGTGGCGATCTGCGAAGAAATCGGCCGGCTCGCCGGCCCCGCCGTCACGAACCTCTGCGGCCGCACCACCCTCGAACAGGCCATCGACCTCGTCGCCGGCGCCCGCGCCGTCGTCAGCAACGACTCCGGCCTCATGCATGTCGCGGCCGCGCTCGACCGGCCGCTGGTTGCCCTGTTCGGATCTTCAAGCCACAATTACACGCCGCCCTTGTCATCCCGATCCCGAATCCTCTCCCTCGATCTCGAATGCAGCCCATGTTTCCAGCGCACCTGCCCCCATGGTCACCTGAGGTGCCTGGAAGACCTCGCACCCGAACGGGTGCTGGCCGCGCTGGATGATCTGAAATGACGCAACGGCCAATCTTCGCCACGCCCCAGGATGCCGAAACGGCTTTCTACGACGCCCTCGAACGAGCCGATCTGGAAGCGATGATGGCCGTCTGGGCCGAGGACGAGGAAATCGTCTGCGTTCACCCCGGCGGCCCGCGACTGACCGGCTATGCCGCCGTGCGCGAAGCCTGGCGGCGCGTCTTCCAAAGCGGCCGGCGGCTGCAGGTGAGTGTGTCCCACCAAACCCACGTTCAGGGCCCGTTCAGCGCCGTCTACAGCGTGCTCGAGCAGGTAACAATGGCGGAAGGCGGCGTCGTCCGCGCGCCGGTCATCGCCACCAACGTCTATGTGCGCGGCCCGATGGGCTGGCGCATGATCGTGCATCATGCCTCGCCGGCGCCGTCCAACATGCCCATCGAATCGCCCAAGGTGCTGCACTGAACCAAAGGCGGGGCGGCGGGATTCCAGCGGCTGTCGGCTTCATATATAATGCGCCCCCTGATGTGGGGGGGTAGCTCAGCTGGGAGAGCGCCGCGTTCGCAATGCGGAGGTCGAGGGTTCGATCCCCTTCCTCTCCACCAGAACACCAAAGCCCGGACATGCTCCGGGCTTTTTCACGTCTGCTGGTGCGCCAGCACTGGCGCGGTTTCCGGGATTCCTGCGAAAGGCTGCGGCGGCCAGGATTCCCGGATTCCGACGAAACACCCTCCCTTCACGCTCTCCGTTCTCCGTTTCTGCGAATGTCGCATTCGGGCGTGGCCCTGCCTCCATGCGGGTTTCCGGCCCCGAGTCTGAATCGGAAACCGGGCTGCGCGAGCGACCTGCCATCAACCGTCGCTCCCGTACCCGGCCACCATCCTCCGCTGCTCCTCCCAATCCAACGGAGGTGCGGCGCGCAGGAACAGATACCTTGATGCCGTGCGCGGCAGGGTTCCGGTCAGCGTCGCCTCGACGATGTCGGGGGCGAGCGAGACCAGGCGCAGGGTTTCATTGACCGTAACCTTGCTGAGCCCTTCCTTCTCTGCAATCGCGGCGGTGTTGGCCACCGCACCAGTGTCCAGCAGGTGCTGCCAGTAATGGCAGCGGGCCAGCGTCTTGACGAGGAAGGTGTCGTGATGCGGTGGAACAGCCTGGGCCGCGTTGATCGAGACGGGGTCGGCGATGCCCGCGGGGCCCACCACCACCTTCTTGATGCCCCGCTTCTTGAACCGCAGCGGAACGAAGGTCGTGAGCCTGACGGCCCCGTCCTCGAGGGGGTGCCGACGCTCGTGAGATTGACCATCCTGCAGGAGTTTCATGCTCGTCCGGTTCATGCTGCAACCTCCGCCTCCAGCATCTCGCCTCCAATCGAGCCGGGCGCGAGTTCGCCCGCCAGTTCCTTCCATCCCACTTCCCGCCAGACGATATCGATCCCGTCCGAGAGCAGTACGATGCGCTCGATGAGCAGGTTCGCCAGCCGCACCTGCTCGGCCGGGAACAACGCCCTCCATACGTCGGCCAGACGGCGCATGGCCAGCACAACGGTCGGCTCGGCGATCTCCGGGTGCCGCGCCCGGACATGGTTCCACACCGCCTGCACCGACTCCGGCGACTGCAACGCCCCCAGCAGCTGGCTCACCACCACCTCCTCGATCTGGTCCGCCGGGATCATCCCCGTGGCGCTCGTGCGATGGCCGAAGCGGACATCCTTCTTCGGAATGTAGTAGCGGTACCGCTTGCCCGAGGGCTTCGTCGAAAAGGTGATGTGATACTTGACCCCGCTTGCGTCGTAGAGCAGCCCCCGCAGCAGGGCATCGGTCTTGCCGCGCGTCTGTGTCCGACCCATCCTGGCATGGGCATCCTCGGCCAGGATCGCCTGCACCCGGTCCCAAAGCTGCCGGCTGATGATCGGCTCGTGCCGGCCGGCATGGACCGTGCCTTTGTGACGGATCTCGCCGACGTAGACGGGATTGCGCAGCGCCTTGGAGATGTACTTCTTGTCCATCGGCATCCCCTGGCGCACCTTCGGCAACATTGCCACGCGGGCAATCCGTTCGAAGTTTTTTCTCTATGGACGTTACCTATTCTGTTCTTCGGCATTACCTGCCACTTCTATGATGGCGTGTTTCAATAGAGTCGCTGCATTACGCATTGCGTAGTGACGGATAGTGTTACGCCCTGCAAGCTCGTCAATCTTCTTCTTTGTTCCGTCGGCTGGATCAGACACGGCACGAATTACTGCGATTCGTCCGGCGAACTTGCGTTTACGGGCTGCGCTGACTAAAGCAGCAGACTCCATATCGGTGCAAAGATATCGCCTATTCTTTTCGAGTAAAAGCGCTTTGGCCTTTGGGTTGTCGACTACGAAGTCGGTGCTACAGATACATCCCGAGTGGATGTGCGGATACTTCCGCCACAACCGCCTCTCGTCGAGCGCCTTTTGAGCAGCAAGAGGAATGTCCGGTTCTCTGCCTTGAAGATACTTCTTCAAGTTAACCGTCTTGTGAAAGTCTTGTAGTCCCGGAACCTCGTAGGGCTTTCCCGCGAAATCTATGCCACCCACAGACAGGCGGGCCTCGCTGAATGCTAAGTCGCAATCGGTGCCGATAACGACGTCGCCGAGGGCGCAATCGGTACTAAGCTGGCCAGAAAGTCCGATTGATATGAGCCACTTGGGATTGATCCTATCGAGAAGCATGTCGGTAGCGCAAACTGTAGGGACTAGCCCCATCTCGTTGGTCGTGTACGCGACCAGTTTGCACTGAGTGGCTCCATCCGAAACGCTAAAATACTCTATGCCATCTTCCGACTTATAAGGGGAGAGACCAATGGCACCTTTTATTGTTTCAAATTCTTCTGAAAGTGCGACTACAAGTGCGATATCGGCGTCTTCCATCATTTCCCCCAGGCGAGTCACCCGACCAGCTTCAGCACACAATATCCTCAACTTAAGATTTCATTATGACACAAGGAATAGAACGCAGACTCCGTGAATTTGCTGCGCGCGGCCGCGATCCGTCGAGTGCCTGAACGCGATTGCCGCAGCTTTGATGAAGGTGCGGCGCACGAACACACCTGACTCTCTGCTTGGGCGCCCGAATGCTGCCGAGACGATAGCCAAGTCACGAATTGGCGGCCATATACCCGATCTGTTATCATTCGCTTCAGAATAAGGGTGCAGGTTGAGTCGCGCCAGCACCACCAGAACACCCAAGCCCGGACATGCTCCGGGCTTTTTCATGCCCGCGAAGGGCCAGCAGTAGCGGGGTTTCGCGGGCGGTGCGAATTTCGATGGTCGCTGGTAGCCCCTAATTTCGCCCTGCCGGCCACACGAATTCCTCTCTTTTCTCTGTTTTTGTCTAGCCCGGTCGAGGCTCGACACCCTGTAACCATGCGGGTTTCCGGGCGTTGGTTTCGCCCATCGATTCTAGCGTCCAAACAGCCCGTAGTGCGCCGCCAAACCGGTGAGCAAGAACCCCATTACTAACGTCAGCGCCCGCTGCGGGACGAATTTCTGGCATCGCGCTCCGAGATACATGCCCACGAATCCGCCCATCCCGAACAGCAGGCCGAGCGCCCAATCCGGCCCCGTGGGGATGCCGCCGGGCGCCGGCAGCGCGCTATAAATCACCACGCCCACTACAGAGGTGATCAAGGCCCCCGCCAGCGTCGCGCCGGCGATGGCATGGATCGGCAGACGAAACAGGGCGATGCAGAAAGGTGCGATCAGAGCCCCGCCGCCGACACCATAGATTCCCCCGATCACGCCGACCATGGTTGCCAGGATTCCCATGGGGACGAATCCGAATCCATACGTTTCACCTCCGAAGCGGAACACCACTCCGCGGCGCGACCATTCGACTTTTTCCAATTTTGCTCCGCGCACCGACGGAGTTCCCTGATTGCGCGAACGCCAGTTGTCCCGCAACAGCTTCAGCCCCAGATACAAAAGCACGGCGCTGACAAAGAACATAAATTTTCCAGGATCACGCAACCACGTGACGCGCACCCAGAAACCGATGAGCACGCCTGGCGCAGTGGCAAGCAGGATCACCCACACCAGCGGCCACAACATGCGCCCTTCGCGGTAATAGCGGTAGACGCCGCCCGGGGTCGCGATCAAGTTGAACACCAGATTGGTTGCGGAGACTGCGGGTGTGACGAAGCCGAGCATGCTCATTTGAAACGGAAGCAGCAAGAAGGCGCCGGAAAGCCCGCACATCGAGGTGAAGAACGAGACGAGCAGCGCCACCAGGGGGGGAAACCAAAGCCAGGTGGTCACGCCGGAAACGGCGAAAGTATGGAGTCCGAGATCCACAGATACTTTTCGAAGATTTGAGTTGACCTAGATTCCGCGGAAACCCGCCGCCATTCCTGACAGGGCAATCATTCAAGCAGCCCCACACTTTTTATTCGGGCATAAACCTCCGCCCCAGGGCCGAGCTGGAGATGGCTTGCCGATTTCGCGGTAATGCATGCCAACAGCGGCACGTTGTATCGCTCGCCGGCGCCCATGCGCACGAGCACCTGGCCAGGCGTGGTCGGAACGACCTCTTCGATACGCGCTCGCCATTGGTTGAGAATGCTGGTCCCGCTCTCGGCTTCAAGAGCGATGCTCACGTCGCGGGCGGGCAACCGTACCCGCACTTTCTGTCGTGGCGATGCGTACATCCGGTGCACCCACAGCCGTCCGCAAGAAGAATCGAGCGCCGTGAGATGGAACTGCTCGTCATGGAGCGCGACCACGGCCTCCACCACCGTGCCGGCATCCTCCTCGGCCTGCGCCATGGCGACGGATCCAAGCAGCTGGGTAATGGCGCCGGCATCGCGAACGCATCCGTTCTCGAGCCACACGATATGGTCCGCGAGCCGTTCGACCTCGCGCAGCGAATGGCTCACGAGCACCGCCGGGATGGCCAGCTCGGCATGCAGCCGTTCGAGATAGGGAATGATTTCCCGTTTGCTCTTCTCATCGAGCGCCGAGAGCGGTTCGTCCATCAGGAGAAGCTTCGGGCTGGCAAGCAGGGCGCGGGCGATAGCCACCCGTTGGCGCTCGCCGCCGGAGAGCCGGGCCGGGCTGCGTTCGAGCAATCGCTCGATCCCCAGCAGGGCGACGGCATCGTCGAACCGCACGCGACGCTCACGCTCCGGAACCCGTTTGAACCCGTACGCCAGATTTTCACGCACGGAGAAATGGGGGAACAAGCTCGGCTCCTGGAATACGTAGCCAACGCCGCGCCGGTGGGGCGGCACGAAATCGCCCGTGGCGCTGTCTTGCCATACCTCGCCGTTGATCGCGATGCGTCCACTGCCGCGTTCGAGCCCCGCGAGGCAGCGCAGTATCGTGCTCTTCCCCGAACCGGAATGGCCGAACAACGCCACCACGCCACGGCCCGGCGTATGGAATGAAACGTCCAGGTTAAAGGCGCCTTTCCTCAATTGAAGCGCCACCTCCATCCGGGTCATAGGTGGCGCTCCTGCATCCGCTTGTTGGCCAGGTGCATCACCATCAATACAACGAAAGCAAACACGACCATGCCCGCGGACAGCCAATGGGCCTGGGTGTATTGCATCGCTTCCACATAATCGTAGATCGCGATGGAAAGGACCTGCGTCTCGCCCGGTATGTTGCCGCCGATCATGAGCACGACGCCGAATTCGCCGACGGTGTGGGCAAAACCCAGCACCGCGGCGGTGAGAAAACCGGGACGCGCCAGTGGAACGGCCACCGAGAAGAAACGGTCCCACGGCGAGGCCCGCAGCGTCGCGGCGACTTCCATGGGACGGGAGCCCATGGCCTCGAAGGCGTTCTGCAGCGGCTGCACGACGAAAGGGATCGAGTAGAAGACGGAGGCGACGAGCAGCCCCCCGAAGCTGAAGGGCAGGGTTCCAAGGCCGAGCGAAAGAGTGATCTCGCCGACGGGGCCGCGGGGGCCAAGCAGCAAGAGGAGATAGAAACCGATGACGGTGGGCGGCAACACCAGCGGCAGGGCCACTATCGAGCCTATAGGCTGTTTCAGCCACGAGCGCGTCGTCGCGAGCCACCATGCGATCGGCGTCCCGATCGCAAGCAGCAGCAACGTCGTCAGACTCGCGAGCTTAAGCGTGAGCCAAACCGGCTGCCAATCGAACGCCATGAGACCCCCTAAATATATGCCCGGCGTTCATACGCCGTAGCCGTAGCGAATAATGATGCTTTTTGCTGCGGGGCTTCTCAAAAACTTCATGAAGGCCGTCGCCCCCGGATTGTCCTGTCCACGTTTCAGCAGGATGGCATCCTGACTGATCACGGAATGGAGCGCTGCCGGCACTTCCCAGTATGATCCCCGCTTCGCATCATCCAGCGCGAGTACCTGTGACATGGCGATGAAACCCAGTTCCGCGTTGCCGGTCTCCACGAACTGGAAGGTCTGCGCGACGTTTTCCCCTTGCACGATCTTGGGGCCGACAAGGGCTCCTATCCCAAGCTTCCGCATCGTCTCCACGGCCGCTCTGCCATAGGGGGCGGTTTTCGGGTTGGCGATCGCGATCCGGGCGAATCTGTTCTTCTTTAGAACCTCGCCTTTGGCATCCACGTAGCCGCGGGTCGGATTCCATAGCGCCAACTTGCCCGTGGCGTAGACAAACCGGGTCTTCTTAACCCCCAGTCCCCTTTCCTCAAGCATCCTCGGCAAATCCGCGTCGGCGGAAAGGAACAGATCGAACGGCGCGCCATTCTCGATTTGAGCGGCAAACTTGCCGCTCGCACCGAAGCTCGCCTTAAGCGTGTGGCCGGTCTCCGCCTGGAACTTTGGCGCCAGATCCTTGACCACATCGGCGAAATTCGATGCGACAGCCACCAACACTTGATCGGCCTTCGCTTCATAGCTCAAGCCAAGCGCCAACAATAAGAACAGCCCACTTAACGAATGCATGCCTCTTCCTTCGAAAACCGCCAGTAGCATCTTACTGGTCGGGCGAGAAACAGTTTTTGTAGTCGTCGCACACCTCACAAGAGGGTGAACGACAGATGTAAATGCCTTCCTGAAGGCAGAGTTGTTTGTAAAGGAACTTCTTCCATTTCATATCCCGGTCATTCTTCGCCTTCAACGCCGGAAAGTTGCACTCAATGACGGCGGTTACATCCTTGCGCGACCAAAGACCGAGGTCATGCCACAAATGACTGCCGCCCATGCATCCGCTTGCCAGCACATCGGCAAACCACTCATGTTCCTCACTAGGTTCGGCGCAATGCGTCATTATCAAGGCCCGCAGTTCCTGGCGCTCTTGCGCCCGTTCGGAATCAAGCGAAGGTCCAGCCAAAAACCGCGAAGAATCGGTGTCCGGAAAATGACGCGCCATGAGCATGTCGAATTGACGAGGAGCAAGTCCCAGGCGCTCCGGCATTTCGCCAAAACCGGTGGCGCGGCTCGCCAGCATGCGCGCCCAACTATCCGCGTTGGGATGGCCTGCCGACTCCGCGCACAGCGTTCGGTAGACTTCCATGCGGCGTTCTTCGCGTCCGTCTTCCATCTTCAATCCGGTCTCACTCATCGTGTTCGTCCTTTCTGTCTGAAAAATATGCCTCAGAGGGCGACTCGGTGGCATTGGCGGCGGAGAGATTGCCACCTTTCGCATTACCGTTGCTGCGATAGAAGGTGCGGATTCTAGAGCCGCCCTCCTCACGCACCCCTGCGGCAAATTGCCGCACAAGTAATCGATTGGCATATTCGTCCTGTGGACGCGGCACCGCCTGCGGGCTCGAATTACCACGGCGGGCCTGTTTGTTTCATAATTCGCCCCGATCTTGTATTCCCTGGCGGCCCACCGTGCAGCTTTTCGCCCTCGGCATCAACCACCATACCGCCCCGCTCGCCGTGCGCGAGCAGCTGGCGTTCGACCCGTTGCGGCTGCCCATGGCGCTGCACGACCTGTTGCGGGCGAAGCCGGTGCGCGAGGCGGCGATCCTGTCCACCTGCAACCGCACCGAGGTCTATTGCGCGGCCGAGCGTCCCGATGACGCCGCCGAGTGGCTGGCCGAGTACAACGCGCTGCCGCCCCAGAAGATCCGCCCCTTCCTCTACACCCACCCGCAGCGTGACGCCGTGCGCCACATGTTCCGCGTCGCCTCCGGCCTGGACTCGATGGTGCTGGGCGAGCCGCAGATATTGGGACAGATGAAGCAGGCGGCGCGCGCGGCCGAAGAGGCCGGCACGCTCGGCACCCTGCTCAACAAGCTGTTCCAGCGCACCTTCGCCGTGGCCAAGGAGGTGCGCTCGACGACGGCGATCGGCGCCAACATCGTTTCCATGGCCGCCGCCTCGGTACACCTGTCGGCGCGCATCTTCGAGAACCTGGCCGACCAGAAGGTGCTGTTCGTCGGCGCCGGCGAGATGATCGAGCTGTGCGCCGCGCATTTCGCCGGCGAGAAGCCCAGGCGGCTGACGGTCGCCAACCGCACCGTCGAGCGCGCCGAGGCGCTCGCGGCCCGCTTCGGCGGCGACGCCATGCGGCTGGACGAGGTCGGCGAGCGCCTGGCCGAGTACGACGTCGTCGTCGCCTGCACGGCGAGCCCGCTGCCGATCATCGGCCTCGGGTTGGTCGAGCGCGCGCTCAAGGCGCGCCGCCATCGGCCCATGGTGATGGTCGACCTCGCGCTGCCGCGCGACATCGAGGCCGAGGTGGACAAGCTCGACGACGTCTTCCTCTATACCCTGGACGACCTTGGCCAGATCGTCGAGGACGGCCTCGAATCCCGCCAGGCGGCGGTGGTCGAGGCCGAGGCCATCATCGACGGGCAGGTCGCCAGCTTCCTGCACTGGGCCGATTCCCGCGAAGTCGTGCCGACCATCCGGGCGCTGCGCGACGCCGCCGAGCGGGCGCGGCGCCGCGAGCTTGATCATGCCCTGAAGATGCTCGCCCGCGGCGACAACCCGCAGGAAGTGCTCGAAGTCCTCTCGCGCGGCCTGACCAACAAGCTGATCCACGGCCCGACCCATGCCCTCAACCAAGCCGACGGCGACGAGCGCAACGAGATCGCGCAGCTGGTTTCGCGCATCTACCGGCTGCACACCGGGGAATAGATGAACCCCCGCATTCGCGCCAAGCTCGAACACCTGACCGAACGCCGCGCCGAACTCGATGCCCTGATGGGCAGCGAGGGCGCCGCCCGCGACATGGCCGCCTATCGCCGGATCGCCATGGAACATGCCGAGATCGGCGTCGTGGTGGAGCTTTACGCCGCCTGGCGCAAGGCGGAGGAAGACCTGGCCGCCGCGCGCGGGATGCTGGCCGATCCGGAGATGAAGGATCTGGCGGCGGAGGAAATCGCCGCCACCGAAACTGAAATGTCCCGCCTCGAAGGCGAGCTGCAACGCGCCCTGCTGCCGAAGGACCCCAACGACGACCGCAACCTGTTCCTCGAAATCCGCGCCGGCACGGGCGGCGAGGAGTCCGCCCTGTTTGCCGGCGACCTCTTCCGCATGTATTCGCGCTACGCCGAGCGGCAGCGATGGAAGGTCGAGGTGGTGTCCGCCAGCGAGTCCGACCTCGGCGGCTACAAGGAAGTGATCCTGCGCGTCGCGGGCCAGGGGGCCTATTCAAGACTCAAGTTCGAGTCCGGCGGCCACCGCGTCCAGCGCGTGCCCGAAACCGAGGCGCAGGGCCGCATCCACACCTCCGCCTGCACGGTGGCCGTTCTGCCGGAAGTCGATGCCGTGGGCGAGGTCGACATCAACCCCGCGGACCTGCGCATCGACACCTTCCGCGCCTCCGGCGCCGGCGGCCAGCACATCAACAAGACCGACTCGGCCGTGCGCATCACCCACCTGCCGACCGGCATCGTCGTCGAATGTCAGGACGACCGCTCGCAGCACCGCAACAAGGCGCAGGCCATGAGCGTGCTGGCGGCGCGCATCAAGGACATCCAGGTGCGCGAGCAGCAGCAGGGCATCGCCTCGGCGCGCAAGTCGATGATCGGCAGCGGCGACCGCTCCGAGCGCATCCGCACCTACAATTTTCCGCAGGGCCGCGTCACCGACCACCGCATCAACCTGACGCTCTACAAGCTGGCGGCGGTCATGGAGGGCGACCTCGACGAACTGGTCGCGGCGCTCACCGCCGAGCACCAGGCGGAGCTGCTCGCCGCGCTGGCGGAAAGCGCGTGACCGTCGACGAGGCGCTGACGATCGCGCGCGAGGCGATCCCGGCCGCCGAGGCCCGGCTGCTGCTGGGCTTCGTCCTCGGCCGGCCGCGCGCCTGGCTTGCCGCCCATGGCGAGGCGGTCCTGGACGAGGCGCAGGCGCGGGCGTTCGCCGGCATGGCGGCCCGCCGCGTCGCCGGCGAGCCCGTCGCCTACCTCGTCGGCCGGCGCGAGTTCTACGGCCGGGAATTCGGGGTTGCGCCGGGCGTGCTGATTCCGCGGCCCGAAACCGAGTTGCTCGTGGAGGTTGGTTTAGCGCACGCGGACGGCAGAATTCTCGACCTGGGCGCCGGCAGCGGCTGCGTCGCCGTCACGCTGGCGCTGGAGATTTCCGGTGCGGCCGTGACGGCCGTCGACGTCTCGCCAGCGGCGCTGGCCGTCGCGCGGGAGAACGCGGCCCGGCTCGGCGCGGCGGTCGAATTCGTCGAGAGCGACTGGTTTTCGGCCGTTTCCGGTGCGTTCGATCTGGTCGTCGCCAACCCGCCCTACGTGGCTGAGGGCGACCCGCACCTCGATGAATTGCGCTTCGAGCCGATGGGCGCGCTGGTCTCGGGCGCCGACGGCCTCGATGCCATCCGCCGCATCGTCGCCGAGGCGCCGCGCCATCTCGAACCCGGCGGCTGGTTATTCCTGGAACACGGCTACGATCAGGCAGATGCCGTGCGTGGGCTTCTTGACGCTGCGGGATTCGTCGACATCGAGCAGCACCTCGACATCGCCGGCATCGTGCGCGTCTCCGGCGGGCGGCGGTTCTGAGTCAGAGGGGAAATAGGGGACAGACCACGATTTTCGTCCCGGCGGAGCCAGGGTGATTCCGCCCTCATCAGGGTGCAAACAGCGCACATTCCTCGGACCGGATCGCCCCGGCCCTGCCTTCTCTCCAATCCAAAATCGCAGCGCCGTCTTACGGGGCGCGGTTAATGGCGATGCCGGGCGTGAGGTCGGCGGCGAGCGCCAGGCGGGCGGTGGCCATCTCTTGCCAGCCTGGTATTTGCACTAGCGATTTATTGTGATTACAATAAATCCGATGGAGATCACCTACGACCCGGCCAAGAATGCCGCGAACATCGAGCGCCGCGACTTGCCGTTTGATCGGATCGACGACTTGGACTGGAGTTCGGCAGTGATCGTCGAAGATACCCGCAGAGCCTACGGAGAGCGCCGCTATCGCGTTTTCGGGTACCTCGGCGAAGGCTCTATGCCGCCGTCTTCACACCGCGCGGTACCGCCGTGCATGTCATCAGTTTCAGGAAAGCGAATAGTCGCGAGGTGAAACGCTATGGATAAGCATCGCAAACCGGACCCAACGCTCATCGACGAGGAGAATCCCGAATGGACCGACGAGGATTTCGCTAGGGCCAGGCCGGCATCGGAAGTTCTGCCCAAACTCTTCGAAGCCAAGGTGGCGGAGGAAATGCTGCGCCCCAAGCGTGGTCGCCCCGTCTCCGAAACCCCCAAGGCGCACGTCAATCTTCGCTTGGATCCGGAGGTGGTAACCGCCTTCCGCGCAACCGGACGCGGCTGGCAGACTCGCCTGAACGCCGCCCTCAAGGACTGGCTCAAGAACCACTCCCCCGCGTAAGGGCAAGGCCGGGGCAATCCCGCCCTCGTCGAGGTGCAAACAGCACACATTCTTTTGACAGGATCGCCCCAGCCCCGCCTTCCCTCCCATCTCAAAGGTTTTCAGGAAATCGTGGTCTGTCCCCTATTTCCGTCTGTCCCCTATTTCCGTCCCTATTTCCCCGGTGCGTGGGCTTCTTGACGCTGCGGGATTCGTCGACATCGAGCAGCACCTCGACATCGCCGGCATCGTGCGCGTCTCCGGCGGGCGGCGGTTCTGAGTCAGGTGCTCGCCATGCGCGCGTTGGCCATCGCCAGACGGCCGCTGAGGACTTCGAGGAACGACTGGTAGAAATGCATGCGGCAGGCGTCCGAGGAATTCCGCAGCGCGCCGCCGCCGATGGTGACCACCTTGGCCGTCGTCTGGGCGACGACGTCGGCGCCGCGCTGGTGGTGGCTGCCGCGGCCGATGACGGCCATTTCGCCGAAGCATTCGCCGGGCGTCAGGACGCTGAGCGTGCGCCCGCGCTTGGCCACCGAGAGCTCGCCCTCGATCAGGAAGCAGAAGAAGTCGCCGGCCTCGCCGTCCTTCATGATCAGGGTTTCCGGAGCGACCTCGTCCCAGCGCGAGAAGCGCACCACTTCCCATATCTCCACGTCGGAGAAATCGCCGAAGAAGGGCAGGCCGCGCAGGGTCTCGAACTTCTCGCTGTCCGGAAACTCATGCCGGCGCGACGACATCTGCCTGTTGCGGAAGGCCTGGGCCAGGTCGTGCGAGAACTCTTCCCAGGTGGCGTAGCGCGCCGAGGTCTCCTTCCGCATGGCGCGGGCGACGACGGCGTCGAGGCCCGGCGGCACGTCGGTGCGCAGGGTGGACGGCGGCGGCGGCTCGGCGTTGCAGATCTGGTAAACCATGCTGTAGTTGTTGGCGGCCATGAAGGGCAGCCGGCCGGTGAGCAGCTGGTACATGACGACGCCCAGCGACCAGATGTCGGTCTGGTGGTCGAGCGGCATCTCGCGCACCTGCTGCGGCGACATGTAGGCCGGCGAGCCGACGCCGGACACCTGCGTCTGGGTCTGGTCCGTGCTGTGGAGGGCGGCGCCGAAGTCGGATATCTTGATGTCGCCGCCGGTGTTGCCCGCGCTGGCGAGCAGGATGTTGGCCGGCTTGATGTCGCGGTGGGTCAGCCCCAGGCGGCAGGCGTAGTCGAGCGCCCGCGTGCATTTGAAGATGATCTCGACGAGCCGGTCGAGCGGCAGCAGGTTATCCGGCGCGCAGAACTGCTCGAGGGTGCCGCCCGGCACGTATTCCATGACGACGTAGCTTTCCTCCTCGGATACCACGGCGTCGAATATCTGCACGATATGGGGGTGCGCCAGCTTGCCGGCGAGCGAGGCCTCGTTGACCAGCAGGTGGCGGTAGAGCCGGCCCTTCTCCCGGTCCTTCAGCACTTCCGGAAAAATGACCTTGATGGCCACGTCGCGGCCGGCGAAGGAGTCGCGGGCGAGCCAGACCGTCGAGGTGGCGCCCTCGCCGAGCTTGCGGCGGATTTCGTATTTGCCGATGTGGTCGGGGCTCATAGCGCAGCGGAAGTGAGGCGCGTGTTGGCCAGGTCGAGGCGTTCGACCAGGATGCGCAGGAAGGCGCGGTCGAAGCCGTGGCGCGCGGCCTGTGAGGCGCGGGCGAGGGATTCGGTGGCGACGGTGATGACCAGGCCGTCGCCCATGGCGGTGACGTTCGCCGTGCGCGCGCCGCGTTCCGGCGTCAGGTAGGCCATCTCGCCGAAGCATTCGCCGGCGGCGAGGACGTTGAGCAGCTTGCCCTGCTTGGTGACCTTCACTTCGCCGGCCGCCAGCACGCAGAAATCCTGGCTGCGGTCGCCCTCCCGCATCAGGACGTCGCCATGGCGCACGCGCTGCCATCGGGACAGGCGCAGCACTTCCCATATCTCCACATCGGAGAAATCGCGGAAGAAGGAGAGCGTGCGCAGCAGGTTGAACTTTTCCGCCTCGCCGATGCGGGCCTCGCGCATCGCCGCCATGTTCTCGTTGCGGAAGACCTCGGCGAGGTCGAAGGAGAACTCGTCCCACGTCGGGTAGCGCTCCCGCACGGACTTCTTCAGGGCTCGGGCGACGATGGCGTTCAGTGAGGTCGGCAGACCGGGCCGCAGGCTGGAAGGCAGCGGCGGCTCGACATTGCAGATCTGGTGGGCGATGTCGTAGCCGCTGTCGCCCCGGAAGGGCAGTTGGCCGGTCAGCAACTGGTGGAGCACGACGCCCAGCAAAAAGATGTCGCTCTGGTGGTTGAGCGGCTGCTCCATCACCTGTTGCGGCGACATGTAGGCCGGCGAGCCGATGCCGGACACTTGGGTCTGGTCGCTGGAGACGGAAAGGGCGGCGCCGAAGTCGGAGACCTTGACGTCGGTGCCCTCGCCGCCTGGATCAAAGGCGCGCAGGACGTTGGCGGGCTTGAGGTCGCGGTGGATGACGCCCATCCGGCGGGCGAACTCCAGCGCTCGCGAGCACTTGAACACTATCTCGACCACGTCGGGCAGCGGCAGCAGGTTTTCGGGCGCGGTGAAGGGCTCCAGCGTGCCGCCCGGCACATATTCCATGACGATGTAGCTGGGCTCGCCGCCACTGCCGAGCACCGCATCGTGGATATGGACGATGTGCGGATGGATGAGCTTGCCGGCCAGCGACGCCTCGGTGATGAAGAGCTTCCTCGCAACCTGGCCATGCTCGCCGTCGGCGAAGGCGGAGGCGGCAATGGCCTTGATGGCGACGTCGCGCTGGGCGAAGGGGTCGCGGGCGAGCCAGACGGTGGCCGTCGCGCCCTCGCCGATTTTCCTCAGGAGCTCATACTTGCCGATGCGCTCCACGCCGCGCCTACATCCGCGAGCGCATGCGGGCGATGGCGGCGCGCACCTGCGCCGGCGCGGTGCCGCCGATGTGGTCGCGGGCGGCCAGCGAGCCGGCCACGGTGAGCGCCACGAACGCGTCGTCCGCGATCAGCGGCGAGAAGCCCTGCAATTCGGCGAGCGGCAGGTCGGCGAGGTCGCAGCCCTTCCGCTCGGCCGCGCGCACGGCGCGGGCGACGGCCTCATGCGCGTCGCGGAAGGGCAGGCCCTTCTTCACGAGGTAGTCGGCAAGGTCGGTGGCCGTGGCGAAGCCCTGCCGCAGCGCCGCAGCCATCGCCGTCGCCTTGACGCGGATGCCGGGCACGAGGTCGGCGAAGATGCGCAGCGTGTCGATCACGGTGTCGGCCGTATCGAACAGCGGCTCCTTGTCCTCCTGGTTGTCCTTGTTGTAGGCCAGCGGCTGGCCCTTCATGAGCGTGAGCAGCCCCATCAGGTGGCCATAAACGCGGCCGGTCTTGCCGCGCGCGAGTTCGGGCACGTCCGGGTTCTTCTTCTGCGGCATGATGGAACTGCCGGTGCAGAAGCGGTCGGCCAGGTCGATGAAGCCGACGCGCGGACTCATCCAGAGGATCAGCTCCTCGGAGAAGCGCGAAATGTGCATCATCACCAGCGAGGCGGCGGCCGTGAATTCGATGGCGAAGTCGCGGTCGGAAACGGCGTCGAGCGAGTTCTCGCAGACGCCGTCGAAGCCCAGTTCCTTCGCCACGGACTCGCGGTCGATCGGGTAGGTGGTGCCGGCGAGCGCCGCCGCGCCCAGCGGCAGGCGGTTCGCGCGGCGGCGCGCATCCGCGAAGCGTTCGCGGTCGCGCGCGAGCATCTCGACGTAGGCGAGCAGGTGGTGGCCGAAGGTGATGGGCTGCGCGACCTGGAGGTGCGTGAAGCCGGGCAGCGGCGTTTCCGCATGCGCCTCGGCCAGGTCGAGCAGGGCAGCGATGTAATTCCTCAGCAGGCCGTCGATGGCGTCGATCGTGTCGCGCAGCCAGAGGCGGATGTCGGTGGCCACCTGGTCGTTGCGCGAGCGGCCGGTGTGCAGCCGCTTGCCAGCGTCGCCGACCAGCGCGGTCAGCCGCTTCTCGATGTTGAGGTGCACGTCCTCGGCGTCGAGGCTCCATTCGAACGAACCTGCCTCGATCTCGGCGGCAACCTGCGCCATGCCGCGCTCGATGGCGGCGAGGTCATCGCCGGAGATGATGCCCTGCCGCGCCAGCATCCGCGCGTGCGCGAGCGAGCCGCGGATGTCCTGCGGCGCCATGCGGCGATCGAAAGACACCGAGGCGGTGTAGCGCTTGACGAGATCGGAAACGGGCTCCGAGAAACGGCCCGACCAGGTATTGTCTGACATAATGAACTCGTTGAAATGACGGCCTGTTTCGCAAACATGGCGAGTATACGGGAAAACAAGGCATTGCCTTTCGGGGCGCCCGTCCTGCCGGACTTCTGCAACCTCGGCACCTGGCTGCGCGTCCTGCTGGCGGTGAATGGCATGGCGCTGGCGGCGGCTTTTGCCCGCAATTCTCGGTCCCCGGTTGGCGAATTTGCCGAGATGGCGGCGCTGGTGGAGCCAGCGACGATCGGCAGTCTCGTCCTGTTGTGCGCGGGGCGCCGCGTTCTTGCACGTCTCGATGCGCGCCTAGCGGCGGCGGCGGCGGTCGGCGTCGCGCTCTTCGTGACGGCGGCTTTCGGTTTCCTGCTGGCGCCGCTGGAACCGGACGGGCATTCGGCCGGGCGATCGCCGCTCTGGGCGGGGCTGGCGGCCGTCCTGCTGTTGGCCTGGTTCGACCTGCGCGCGCGGGCTCATGCGCCGGCGCTCGCTGAGGCGCGCCTCTCGGCGCTGACGGCGCGCATCCGGCCGCACTTCCTGTTCAACAGCCTCAACGCCGTGCTCGGCGTGATCCGCTCCGACCCGAAGCGGGCAGAGGCGGCGCTGGAAGAACTGGCGGAACTGTTCCGCGCGCTGATGAAGGACAACCGCGACCTGGCGCCCCTGTCCGGCGAGATCGCGCTGACGCGGCAATACCTGGAACTGGAGCGCCTGCGGCTGGGCGAACGGCTGCAAGTGCGCTGGGATGTGGAATCCTGCCCGCCCGATGCGCTCGTGCCGCCGCTGATGCTCCAGCCGCTGGTTGAGAACGCGGTCTATCACGGCATCGAGCCGCTCGATGCGCCAGGGGAAATCCACATCCGGCTGGCGGACGAAAAGGATCGGCTGTCAATCGAGATCGACAATCCGTGCGCGGCCGACGGCCACCATGCGGGCAACCACATGGCGCTCGCCAACATCCGCGAGCGACTCTCGCTGTTTTTCGACCTGGAGGCGACGCTGGCCACCGGGGCGCAGGATGGCCGCTACGTCGTGCGCATCGAGCTGCCCCTTCGCCAAAAATGAACGAGCTGCGCATCCTCATCGTCGACGACGAGGCGCCGGCGCGGGCGCGCCTTCGCGACCTGCTGGCCGACATCGCCGCCGAGGCGCCCAACCGCGTCGTCGCCGAGGCGGCGGACGGCGTCGAGGCGCTTGAGCGACTGAAGGAGACGGAGGCCGACGTGGCCCTGGTGGACATCCGCATGCCGCGCATGGACGGCATCGAGCTGGTCCAGCACATCGTGCGCATGCCGCATCCGCCGGCGGTGGTTTTCGCCACCGCCTACGACCAGTACGCCGTCCGGGCCTTCGAGCTTTCCGCCATCGACTACCTGCTGAAGCCGATGCGCGCCGCCCGCCTGGCCGATGCCCTGAGGAAGGCGGCGCGCACGCCGTCGGGCACGGGGGCGACCCGCGAGGCGCTGCGACGGCTGGCGCCGTCGGGCCGCCGGCACCTGCACTGCGTCGAGCGCGGCCGCGTGCTGCTGGTGCCGGTGGCGGACGTGCTCTACTTCAAGGCCGACCAGAAGTACGTGACGGCGCGGACGTCGGCGCGTGAATTCCTGCTGGAGGAATCGCTGGCGCACCTGGAGCAGGAGTTCGGCGACGCATTCCTGCGCATCCATCGCAACTGCATCGTGGCGCGAAGCGCCGTGGCCGGGTTTGCGCGCGAACATGGCGGTACGGACGAGGGGAGCGAGACCCATTGGACCCTGATGCTGCGCGGCGTGGCCGAGCGGCTGCCGGTCAGCCGCCGCCAGTGGCCGCAGGTCAAGGCTCTCCTGGAAGCGTAGCCAGCCGGCCGCGGGATTCCTCGATGGCCCGGTCGATGTAGGCGCCGTAGAAATCGGCCAGCTTGAAACCGACGATGGGTTCGGCCAGTTGCCGGCCGTCGGGGCCGTAGAACATCAGCGTCGGCGACATGCGGGCCTTTTCGGAGGCGGCGAATGCGCCCATGGTCGTGGCGCGGCCGGCGAAGTCGATGAGCGGCGTCGATCGGTCCATGTCCACCTGGCGGATGATGACGCCGGAACTCGCGTTCCGGGCCAGGGGCAGCAGGTATTCGCGTCGGGCCTTTTCGCACCATGTGCAGTCGTCGCGGCTGTAGAAGACCATCAGCGGCACGCGCCTCTCGCGCATGACGCGGGCGTCCGAAACGAGGTCGCGGGCCGGCTCGATTCCCCCCGGCGGCGATGCCGTCTGGGCCCCGGCCGGCAGGGCCGACCATGCTAGAATCGCCGCGAAACCCAGGCTGCGCAGCCGATGCCGCACAGGCCGGGAGATCGGCCGCGAGTCCGGTCTCATGATCGTCTCTCCTATTGGAACTGCTGAGTGAAGCCCACGCCAGAGCGGATTGTCATCGCCACCCGCGAATCGCGCCTTGCCCTTTGGCAGGCCGAGCATGTGCGCGATCTCCTCATGAAATTGTACCCGGCCTGCCGCGTCGAGTTGCTCGGCATGACGACGCGCGGCGACCAGATCCTCGACCGGCCGCTGGCCAAGGTCGGCGGCAAGGGCCTGTTCGTCAAGGAGCTGGAAACGGCCCTGCTCGACGGCAGCGCCGACATCGCCGTGCATTCGATGAAGGACGTGCCGATGGTGATGGAGCCGGAGTTCGCGCTGGTTGCCATCGGTCCGCGCGAAGTGCCGCAGGACGCCCTCGTATCGTCGAAATACGCCAGCCTCGACGACATGCCGCCGGGGGCGGTGGTCGGCACGTCGAGCCTGCGGCGCGAATCGCAGCTGCACGCGCACTATCCGCACCTGGCCGTCACTGGGCTGCGCGGCAACCTCGACACGCGGCTGCGCAAGCTCGACGAGGGCCAGTACGACGCGATCATCCTTGCGGCGGCGGGTCTCACGCGCCTGGGCCTGTCGACACGCATCCGCGCCGTGCTGCCGGCCGGCGATTCGCTGCCCGCGGCGGGGCAGGGCGCGCTGGGCATCGAGGCGCTGTCCTCGCGTCCGGAGGTGGCGCGATGGATGGCGCCGCTCAACGATGCGGCCACGGCCGCCTGCGTGCGCGCCGAACGCGCCGTCTCGCGCGCGCTGGCCGGCAGTTGCGAAGTGCCCCTGGGCGCCTACGCCGAAATGCGCGATGGCCGCGTGTGGCTGCGCGGCTTCGTCGCCCTGCCCGACGGCACGCGCATGGCCCGCGCGGAGCTGACGGGCGCCGCTACCGACCCCGAGGCCCTGGGCCTCGCGCTGGCGGCCGATCTGCGCGCGCAGGGCGCCGACGAGATTCTCGCGGCACTGGGATGAGTCCTTCCCTCGCCGGCCACAATATCGTGGTGACCCGCCCGGCGGGCCAGGCCGCGCACCTCGCGGAAGCGCTGGCCGCGCTCGGCGCCCGCCCCGTCCTCTTTCCCGTGCTGGCGATTTTCGATGTGGAGGACACGGCGCCACTGCTGGACACGGCGATCCGCCTCGACCAGTACGACTGGGCCTGCTTCGTCAGCCCCAACGCCGTCGAGAAGGCGTTGACGGCCATGCTTTCCCGCCGCTCCTGGCCCGCGCGCCTGCGCGCCGCCACCATCGGCAAGAGCAGCGAAATGGCGCTGGCGCGCTTCGGCGTCGCGGACGTGGTCGCCCCACGCGACCGCTTCGATTCCGAGGCGCTGGTCGCGCTACCCGAATTGCAGGACATGGCCGGAAAGCGCGTCGTCATCTTCCGCGGCGACGGCGGCCGCGAGCTGCTCGGCGACACGCTGAAAGCCCGAGGCGCGACGGTCGATTACGTGACCTGCTACCGGCGCGGCCGGCCCGACATCGATCCCGCGCCGCTCCTCAAGCTGTGGAACGACGGCGAGCTTTCCGCCGTCACCGTCACCAGCAGCGAGGGGCTGAAGAACCTCTGCGACATGGTCGGCAAGCTGGGGCAAACCTGGCTTAGGAAGACGCCGACCTTCGTGCCCCACGAACGCATCGCCGAACAGGCGGCCCTTCTCGGCCTGCATGAGGTGATCTTGACCGGTCCTGGCGACGACGGCCTGGTGGCCGGACTGATCGCATACTTCCATCATGAGCACGCCCCCGCCTGATCCCTCCGAAACGCCCGCGCCGGCCGCCCCCCGACAGGCTTGGCTCAAGCCGTTGCCTGTCGCCGCCATCGTCGCCACCGCCGCGCTGCTCCTCCTCGGCTGGCAATGGCTGGAAACGCGCGGCCGCCTGGCCAATGTCCAGGAAGAGCTGACCCGCCGCCTGGCGGATAGCGACGCCGTCGCCAGGGAAAGCCGGGCGCTCGCGCGCCAGAATCAGGAGGCGGTGCTGGCCCTCCAGGCCAAGGTCGGCCTCCTGGAGGCCCGGCTGGCCGAGGCCCAGGGCCAGCAGCTGGCGCTGGAGGCCATGTACCAGGAGTTGTCGAGGAGCCGCGACGAGCGCCTGCTCGCGGAGATCGAGCAGGCGGTCGCCATCGCCGCCCAGCAGCTCCAGCTGGCCGGCAACGTGCGGGCGGCGCTGATCGCGCTGGAGGGCGCCGACGCCCGCCTGGCCCGCGCCGGCCAGGCCCGCTTCCTCTCGCTGCGCAAGCTGATCGGCCGCGACATCGAAAGGCTCAAGGCCCTGCCCACGGCCGACGTGCCGGGCATCGCGCTGAAGCTGGAAACCGTCCTCGCCGCCATCGACACCCTGCCATTCGCCTACGAGCAGCGACCGAAAGCCTCACCCGCCCGCGCCGTTCTCGCCGCGAAACCGTCGCAATCGCCGCTGGACGCGAGTTTCTGGCAGTCGCTCGCGGCCGACCTGTGGGCCGAGATGAAGCCGCTGGTGCGCATCGAGCGCACCGATGCGGCCGGCCACGCCGATCCGGCGCTGCTGTCGCCGTCCCAGAGCTTCTTCCTGCGCGAGAACATCAAGCTGCGCCTCGTCAATGCCCGTCTGGCCCTGTTGAGCCGCGACGGCCGGAGCTTCCGGGAGGATGTGCGCCAGGCGTCGGGCTGGCTGGAACGGCACTTCGACACCCGGGCAAAGGCGGTGCAGGCCGCGTCGGCGACGCTTAAGGGCCTGGCGACTGTCGACGTGGCCATCGAGCCGCCCGCGCTCAACGAGACGCTCGGCGCGCTGCGCAACACCAAGGTGGCGCAGGAAAAGAAATGATTTTTCGCGCACTGCTCTGGTTCCTGACGCTCGCGGCGCTGGCGATCGGCCTTTCCCTGGCGGTGCGCCACAACGACGGCTACGCCCTGTTCGTGCTGCCGCCCTGGCGGGCCGAGGTTTCGCTGAACCTGCTGGTCCTGCTCCTGCTTTCCGCTTTCGTCCTTGCCTACCTGTTGTTGCGCGCCGTCACCAATGTCCTGCGCCTGCCCCGCAAGGTGCGCGAGTTTCGCGCCCGCCGCGCACGCGACAAGGCGGAGGCGGCCCTTGGGGACGCCATGCGGCTATCGCTGGAGGGTCGCTACGGCCATGCATTGAAGAGCGCCGAAACGGCCTGGGAGGCGGGCCACGCGCCGGGCCTGGCGGCGTTGCTGGCCCTGCGCGCGGCCCATGCCATGCGCGACGGGAGCCGGGCCAATCTGTGGCGCGAGAGGGTCGCGAGCCGCGACGACGAAATTCGCGTGGCGCGCCTGATGACCGAGGCGGAAATCGCCACCGAGACCCGCCGCTTCGACGATGCCAAGAACGCGCTGGAAAGCCTGACGGCTTCGGGCGGGCGGCATATCGCGGCCCTGCGGCTGGCCCTGCGCGCCCGCCAGAGCGCGGGCGAGTGGCGCGAGGTCGTGCAACTGACGCGGCAGCTTGAAAAACACAAGGCCATGACGCCGGAGCAGGCGGCGCCGATTCTCCTGCGCGCCCATCGCGAGGTACTCGATGGTCTGCGACAGGACGCGCCTCGGCTGCTGCGCTACTGGCGCGACCTGCCCGCCGCCGAGCGGCTGGAGCCGCGCATGGCGCTGGCCGGCGCAAGCGCCCTGGCGGCGGCGGGCGATTGCATCGAGGCCGCCCGCATCGTCGAGGACGCCCTCGACGAGCGCTGGGACTCGTCGCTCATCGCCGCCTACGCCGGGTGCGAGGGGGGCGACGTGCTCGCGCGCATCGCCCATGCCGAGAAGTGGCTGACCCAACACCCGAAGGACGCCCGACTGCTCTTCGCGCTGGGCCGCCTGTGCCGGCAGAAGCAGCTCTGGGGCAAGGCGGAAAGCTATCTGGAGGCGTCGCTGGCCATCGAGCCCTCCCGCGCCGCCTACATCGAGCTCGCCCAACTGCTCGACCAGCTCGAACGCCCCGAGGAGGCCGGCCGCCACTACCGGACGGCGGCGCTATGCACCTGCCCGGAGGGCGGCTGCACCCGCTTCCGCAAAACCGTCCGATAGTTTTCAGCGCCGGATGGCGCGGTGCCCAATGTCGCGGCGGTACTGCATGCCGTCGAAGCGGATGCCGTCGGCCAGCTCGTAGGCGCGCTTCTGCGCCGCCCGGACGGTATCGCCCAGGGCGGTGACGCAGAGCACGCGGCCGCCGGCGGTGACCACCTGGCCATCCTTCTCCGCAGTGCCGGCGTGGAAGATGTGGCTGTCCCCTTTTTCCTCTTCCTCGCGCTGCGGCAGGCCGTTGATGGCGTCGCCCTTGCGCGGCGATTCCGGATAGCCGGCGGCGGCCATGACGACGCCCAACGCCACGCGGCGATCCCATTCGGTCTCGACCTGGTCGAGGCGGCCGTCGATGGCGGCGTCGAGCAGCTTCACGAAGTCGCTCTTCAGCCGCAGCATGATGGGCTGGGTTTCCGGATCGCCCATGCGGCAGTTGAATTCCAGCACGCGCAGCTCGCCGTCGGGCTTGATCATCAGGCCGGCGTAGAGGAAGCCGGTATAGGGGATGCCGTCCTTCTCCATGCCCTGGATCGTCGGCATGATCACCTCGCGCATCACGCGCGCATGGATGTCCGGCGTCACCACGGGGGCGGGCGAATAGGCGCCCATGCCGCCGGTGTTGGGGCCGCGGTCGTCGTCGAGCAGGCGCTTGTGGTCCTGGCTGGTGGCGAGCGCCAGCGCGTTCCGGCCGTCGGCCATGACGATGAAGCTCGCCTCCTCGCCGTCGAGGAACTCCTCGATCACCACGCGCGCGCCCGCGTCGCCCATCTTATTGTCGAGCAGCATCATGTCGATGGCGGCGTGGGCTTCGTGCAGGCTCAATGCGACGACCACCCCCTTGCCGGCGGCCAGCCCGTCGGCCTTGACGACGATCGGGGCGCCCGTGTTCTCGACGTAGGCATGCGCCTTTTGCGCGTCGGAGAAGGTGGCGAACGCCGCCGTCGGGATGCCGTGCCGGGCCATGAACCGCTTGGCGAAATCCTTCGAGCTTTCGAGCTGCGCGGCCGCCTTCGTCGGGCCGAAGACGCGCAGGCGGCGCGCGCGGAAGACATCGACGATGCCGGCGGCCAGCGGCGCCTCGGGGCCGACGACGGTGAGATGCACCTTCTCCTTCTCGGCGAAGTCGGCCAGCGCCCCGACGTCGGTGATGGGCACGTTCTTCAGCTCGCGCTCGCGCGCCGTGCCGGCGTTGCCCGGTGCGACGTAAACGACTTGCAGGCCGGGAGTCTGGGCGAGTCTCCAGGCCAGCGCGTGTTCGCGGCCGCCGGAGCCGATGACGAGGAGTTTCATTTTGCCTTCTTTCCTTCGATGTCGGCGGTGAAGCCGATTGGACGTTTTATTTGTTGTGGCGGAGTCATGAGTTGCCGGATCGCATCGAATACAGCGGAGAATTGCTTGTCGTAACGCTGCTCAAGTTCGTCGAGCCGTTGCGCTAAATCCCGGTGTTCGGCAAGCATGCGGCGTAGCCGGACGAAGGCGCGCACGATTTCAATGTTGACTTGAACTGCACGCGGGCTTTTCAGGACGCTGGAGAGCATGCCTACGCCTTGCTCGGTGAAGGCATGGGGGGCCGTGCGCGCACCGCCCCAACTTGAAATCACATTTTGTGATTTCAAGTTCTTCCACTCCTCGGCATTCAGTTGAAACATGAAGTCGGCGGGAAAGCGTTCGATATTGCGCTTGACTGCCTGCATCAAGGCCCCCGGCTTTACTTCGTAAAGCTTGGCTAGATCGGAAGACAACAGCACACGCTGCCCACGCAGCGTCAGGATAGATAGTTCAATCTCGGATATGTTGGTTAATAAGGTAGTCATTGAGACGCCATCCGACTTTTCTTTCCAAGGTGCTTTTGCAAAGCCTCTTCGATCTGGAGCAACCTGAGGACGGGATTCTTGAGTTCCTCCGTTTTGCTTCGAACGTATTGCCTGAGTTCGTCGATGCGGCGCTGAAAATCTTCATTGACGACGAACTCAACAGAGACGCCGTATCTCGCAGCAATATTTTCCCGAATCTGACGCAAGTCTTTTTCTTGGTTATGGGCAGCACTCTCGTTCGAAGCTCGAATGATTGGGCTCCATAGCATGAAGTGTTGCTGATATTCAGGAAAAAACTTTCGAGCGTATTCAATATCGCGTGAGAACTTCTCCGTTAATTTCTCGACATTGTTAGGCCGTTTGTTTTTCGTGTACTTCAGGCCAGTGACTAAGTGAATTGCAACTTCACAAACATAAAGCGAATGATTGGAAAGATCGATGCCCACCACATCGATCTCCCCTTGGACATCGGGCGTATAGAGGTTTTGTTGGGTGAATTCGCAGCCTTTGATGTGCTGAAGATAAGCAGCGACCAACTCCTCGCCGATATTCACTTCGTCACCGGACTTTGGAAGTCAATGCCGGAAATGCCGGAAGCCGGTGAACACCATGGCGACGTTCTGCTCGTCGGCCGCAGCGATCACCTCGGCGTCGCGCACCGAGCCGCCGGGCTGGATCACCGCCGTGGCGCCGGCTTTCGCGAGCACGTCGAGGCCGTCGCGGAAGGGGAAGAATGCATCCGAGGCGACGACGGAACCGGCGACGGTGAGGCCGTTGTTCTCGGCCTTGATGGCCGCGATGCGCGCGGAATCGACGCGGCTCATCTGCCCGGCGCCGACGCCGACCGTCATGTTGTCCTTGCAATAGACGATGGCGTTGGACTTCACGTACTTGGCGACTTTCCAGGCGAACAGCAGGTCGCGCATCTCCTGCTCGGAAGGCACGCGCTTCGTGACGACCTTGATGTCCGCCTGGGGGATGCGCGCGGCGTCGGACGTTTGCACCAGCAGGCCGCCGCCGACGCGCTTGTAATCCATGACGGCGCCGTCGATCGATCCCATGGGCACGACCAGCACGCGCAGGTTCTGCTTGGCGGCGAAGACGGCGCGGGCCTCGGCGGTGATCTCGGGCGCGATGATGACCTCGGCGAACTGGCCGGCCACCGCCTCGGCCGTGGCCTTGTCGATGGCGCAGTTGAAGGCGATGATGCCGCCGAAGGCCGAGGTCGGGTCTGTCTTGAATGCCTTGCGGTAGGCTTCCTCGGCATTGACGCCGACGGCCACGCCGCAGGGGTTGGCGTGCTTGACGATGACGCAGGCGGCGGCCGAATCTGCGAATGCCTTGACGCATTCCCAGGCCGCGTCGGAGTCGGCGATGTTGTTGTACGAGAGTTCCTTGCCCTGCAACTGTTCGTAGGCGGCGATGCTGCCGGCGACCGGCACCGGCTCGCGGTAGAAGGCGGCCGACTGGTGCGGGTTCTCGCCGTAGCGCATGGTGTCGACCTTGTCGAAGGCCAGTTGCAGGCGCTCGGGGAAGATGCCCGGCCTGTCCTCGGCGTCGAGGCTGGTCAGCCAGTTGGCGATGGCGCCGTCGTAGCGCGCGGTGTGCGTGAAGGCCTTCTTCGCCAGCGCGAAGCGCGTCTGGTAGGACAACGCGCCGCCGTTGGCCTTGAGTTCGGCGAGCACGGGCGCATAGTCCTCGGGATCGGTCAGCACGCCGACGCCGCCCGCCTCGTTGCCGTGGTTCTTGGCGGCGGCGCGCACCATCGTCGGGCCGCCGATGTCGATGTTCTCGATGGCGTCCTCGAGCGCGCAGTCCTTCTTCGCCACGGTCTGCGCGAAGGGGTAGAGGTTCACGACCACGAGGTCGATGGTCGGGATGCCGTGCTGCTTCATCGTCTCGGCGTGGGCGGCATTGCCGCGGATGCCGAGGATGCCGCCATGCACCTTCGGGTGCAGCGTCTTGACGCGGCCGTCGAGCATCTCGGGGAAGCCCGTGTAGTCGGATACGTCGGTGACAGCGATGCCGGCGTCGCGCAGCATTTTCGCGGTGCCGCCGGTGGACAGGATGTTGACGCCGAGGCCGGCGAGTTCGCGGGAGAAATCGACGACGCCGCGCTTGTCTGAAACGCTGATGAGTGCCTGGGTGACTTTCATGAAAACCTCAAAGAAGATTGTGTTCGGTAAGTTTTTTGCGCAGGGTATTGCGATTGATGCCGAGCATCTCGGCGGCGACGGTCTGGTTGCCGTTGGCCTGTTTCATCACTACTTCCAGCATCGGTTTTTCGGCGCAACTCAGCACCATGTCGTAGATGGCGTGGGGCGCCTGGCCGTCCAGGTCGCGGAAGTAGCGGTTGAGCGTGCGGCGCACGCAGTCGGAGATGTCGTTGCTCATGCGGCCTCGAGGAAGAATTCGTCGGTGGCGGCCAGTTGCGCATCGACCGTGGTCATCTGGTTCATGGCGTGGCGGAAGCGGGCCGCGCCGGCAATGCCCTTCGTGTACCAGCTGATGTGCTTCCGGGCGATCTTGGCGCCGGTCTCCTCGCCGTAGAAATCGTACAGGTCGGCCAGATGCCGGCGGAGGATCGCGTGGATCTCGGCGAAAGTCAGCGCCGGGAGGACGGCGCCGGTGGCGAGGTAGTGCTCGATCTCGCGGAACAGCCAGGGCCGGCCCTGCGCGGCGCGGCCGATCATGAGGCCGTCGGCCTTCGTGTAGTCGAGCACGAACTTGGCCTTCTGCGGCGTCGCGATGTCGCCGTTGGCGATCACCGGAATCTTCGCCCGCGACTTCACCAGCGCGATGGTGTCGTACTCGGCCTCTCCCATGTACTGGTCGGCGCGCGTGCGGCCGTGGATGGCGACGGCGCGGATGCCCGACTCCTCGGCGATGCGCGCGACCGCCGGCGCGTTGCGGTTCTCGCGGTTCCAGCCGGTGCGGAACTTGAGCGTCACCGGCGTCTCCGGCACGGCATTCACCACGGCCTCGCAGATGCGCGCGACGAGCGCCTCGTCCTTCATCAGCGCCGAGCCGGCCATGACGTTGCAGACCTTCTTCGCCGGGCAGCCCATGTTGATGTCGATGATTTTCGCGCCGCGCTCGACGTTGTAGCGCGCCGCCTGCGCCAGCATCGCCGGATCGGAGCCGGCGATCTGCACGGCGACCGGCGCGCCATCGTTCCCTTCGCCCTCGTGGTCGGCGCGGCGGCGCGTCTTGGCGCTGCCGTAGAGCAGGGAGTTCGAGGTGACCATCTCCGAGACTGCGAGCCCGGCGCCGAGCCGCTTGCAGAGCTGCCGGAACGGCCGGTCCGTCACCCCGGCCATGGGCGCGACGAACAGGTTGTTGCGGAGCGTGAAGCCCAGGAAGTCCATGGCCGGATCGGGAAGGGGGAAGGCGCGGATTCTAATCCAAAGCGCCCAAAAAATGTGCAATCGCCGGCAGGCCGCGGCGTAGAATGCCCCCATGGAACATGTCGTTTCCCGTTACCCGCTGAAACAGGCGCCGCGCGACACCGAATACTGGCTGTCGCGTCCTGCGTCGGAGCGGCTCGACGCCGTCGAGTTGCTGCGGCAGGCCTGGCTGGAAAACCATCCCGATGCTGTCCAGGGACTTCAAAGAGTTTGTCGCATCGTTAAACGCCCGCGGGGTTGAGTACCTCGTGGTCGGCGGCTACGCGATGGCCCTGCATGGCCGGCCGCGGCATACGGGAGACCTCGACGTATGGGTCGGCAGCGATGTGGAAAATGCGAAACGCCTGATGACCGCATTGCGCGACTTTGGCTTCGGCGAGGTCGGCCTGTCGGCGGGCGATTTCACCGAGCCGGGACAGGTGATCCAGCTCGGTTATCCGCCGTTCCGCATCGACCTGCTTACGTCCATCGATGGCGTCGATTTTACGGAGGCGTGGCAGCGGCGCCAGAGGGTCGAGCATGACGGTCTGCAGATTTTCTTCATCGGGCTCGACGATCTCAAGGCCAACAAGCGTGCGTCGGGACGGCCGCGGGATATCGACGATCTGGAAAACCTTCCTTGAGGCCTGACCACTGTTCGGCCAGAGCGGTCATAGGGTCTCTAGCAAGAATCGGGCGGCATTGCGCCGGAACCCGCTGTTCAACTGCTGATGGATCTAATTGGCCGCCACCCGGTAGATGTGGTGAGGGGAATGCTGAAGGAGGGGTTTGGCTAGCGCCAAACTACAGGTCTTCTCTCTCAGTAATGGCGGGAAGTTACAATTCTCGTCCTATGAGATGGGGGGTATATGCGCAGTGGGATTAAGTCGGCCAGTCGCAGTAATGGTGGGCGATTAAGGAAGGCCGGGGTGAGTCGCTTTGCCAGTCCGTTGCGCTATCCAGGCGGAAAGGGTGGGCTGGCGCCATATCTTGCCGCCCTGCTTGAGCTCAACGACCTGACTGGTTGCGTCTATTATGAGCCCTACGCTGGCGGCGCCGGTGCTGCCCTGAATCTGCTGACGCGCGATGCCGTGTCGCGGGTGCATATCAACGATGCGGACCCGCGTGTGGCCGCGATGTGGCGGGCCATGCTCAACCAGACCGACCGTTTCGTCGAGCGCATCAACGAGGTGCCGCTGAACATCGATGAATGGCGCCATCAGCGGGCAGTTTGTGCCGCCGCGTTCGGCGACGACTTTTCCATCGGTTTTTCCGCTTTCTACATGAATCGCTGCAACCGTTCCGGTGTGCTCAAGGGGGCCGGTCCCATCGGTGGGTTGGCGCAGGACGGCAAATGGCGCCTCGATGTCCGCTTCAACCGAGAGGAACTGTCATCCCGCATCCGCTTGCTCGGAAGGCTGCGTGATCGTATCGTCGTCAGCGAACGGGATGCCGTTGATTTCCTCAAGAGCGAATTGCCGGCCGGTAGGGCTCGTGCCCGGGCTTTCGTCTACGCTGATCCACCCTATGTCATCAAGGGTCGCAGCCTCTACCTCAATGCCTATCGGCCGCAGGACCATGCCGTCCTTGCCGGTTATTTGTCCCGCCAGAACGTATTGCCGTGGCTGGTCTCGTACGATGATGCGCCGCTGATCCGCACGCTCTATGCAGACCATCAACTGGAATCGTTGCCAATCCGCTACACTCTGAACGAGAAGCGCTATGCCCATGAACTGCTGATAGCCCCGCACCGCCTGTATCTGCCGGTCTCCGGGCGCTCTGTGTATGGAGCCAGACTCAATTCCACTACTGCAGGATTGCATCCATGACAGACGGAACTACCCTCATTGAACGGCTACCCACTGACAGCCTGCATTTCGACCTGCGTAACCCGCGCTTAGCCGAGTACGGTATCGACGATGGGCTCGACGAAGATCAGGTTCTCGAAATTCTCTGGGATGCCATGGACGTGATGGAATTGGTGCAATCCATCTCGGCCTCAGGTTTCTTCGACCACGAAGCGCTCATCGTCGCGACCGAAGGCGGTAAGGATGTCGTGATCGAGGGCAACCGTCGTCTCGCGGCGGTCAAGGTATTGCGCAGCCCAGGATTGGCGGCAGAGAAGGGATGGCAGATCCCGAAGATTTCTGCGAAAGACAGGAAGCGCCTCGACCATCTGCCGGCTATCCGCCACAGCCGTGAAGAGTCATGGCGCTATCTCGGCTTCAAGCACGTCAATGGCCCGGCCAAGTGGCGTAGCTATGCCAAGGCCATGTACATCGCCGAGGTCCATCGCAAGTATGGTGTCTCGCTGTCGGACATCGCGAACCAGATCGGCGATCGCCACCGCACGGTGCAGCGCCTGTTTCGCGGATTGATGGTGCTTGAACAGGCCGAGCGGGCAAAAGTGTTTGACCGCGAAGACCGCTTCCACAAGAACCTGTCGTTTTCGCACTTGTATACGGGTCTCGATTACCCCGAGATGTCTGGATTTTTGGGTGTAGCGACAAAGGAAGCTGAATCGGTTAATCCCGTACCGAAAGAGAAAGTCAAGGCACTCGGCGAATTGTGCGTTTGGCTGTATGGCAGTCGCAAGGAAAAGCGTGAGCCCGTGGTGCGCTCGCAGAATCCCGATCTCCGCCAGCTCAATTCCGTAGTTGCCAATCGGGAAGCTGTGGAGGCCTTGCGCGCCGGTGCGCCGTTGGACAAAGCTTTCGAAATCAGTCGACCACCACAAGCTGTGTTTGAATCCGCACTACTGGCTGCAAAACGGGAACTGACAACCGCTCGGGCTCATCTGACTACTGGGTATGACAACTCGGAAATGTTATTTCGCATAGCTGGCACTATTGCCGACATGGCCGATGACATCTACGAGGAGCTTGAGCGCAAACGAAAGGCTCCGCGAGGACGGGACAAGAAGCAGCGTGTGGCGGAGTAAGCGGGGGTGTTCAAGCTCCCCTCCAAGCCCTCGCCGCGGGCCGAGATTCACGAACTGGCGGATTTTGCCGAGTTATTGGCCTGGGCCAATAAAAAGGTTTCGGCGCGTGAAATCGTGGCCTTTCTCGGGCGCCAAGGTGAGAGTGAGCCGAATGTCGGCTGCGACGATGTCGATGACGACAACGCCGCTGATCTCGAAGACGTAATGAACGAGATCGAGCGTCGCCAAGCGGCGTGTCGTGGTCGATACCCCTATGCACTCGATCCCACCGGCAATGTCTTGCGCTATACGCCGACGGCGGATGAATGGCAGGGGCAGTTGTACGGCTATCTGTTGCTGAGTACGCGCCTGAACATGAAGAATGACCGGACGCACGCGGGCATCGATGGCGCCCATCTGCTGGAGGCCATTTCAGCGGCAGCGCTGCACCAGTATCTAGGGCAGGGGCGGGCGCGGGTCGAGATTTTCGGTACGGCTGCTGGAAGTAGCGATTTTCCTGGAAAGGTGAATTCGATGTGCGCCGCCGTGGGTGAGGGTAATGGATATCGGCAGCTTGATTTCGGCCCGGTTACTGCCAATGACGACAAGTTGGATGTCGTCGCTTGGGTGCCGTTTGCCGACCGGTCGGCGAGTCAAATCATCGTCTTCGCGCAATGCAAAACCGGTACCGCCTGGAGTGAGCAGCTGTGTCAACTTCAACCCAGCGCATTCGTCAAGAAGTGGCTTGATCGACAGTTTCTCCATGATCCATTGCGGGCATTCTGCGTCTCCGAAGCAGCCAATCGCGCACGCTGGGGTGGGTACGCAGCAGAAGGGGGGCTGCTGTTTGATCGTTGCCGTCTGGTGGACTGCTGCGATGCGATTGATACTAAGCTATTCGCACAGATTGAAAAATGGAATCGCGCCGCATTCAAGGTGGCTCAAAAAGATTTATAGCGTCCTACGGATGACGAGCTATCGGAGTGACTGCTGCACTCAAAGACCTGCCGCTGGATTGTCGAGCCGGCGAATGACGGCTTCGGCCGAACAGCAGAACTCGCGAATCGCGAGTTCCCTCAGCAAGTAAGTACCCCCGCCCGCCTGGACATGCCCCGGCATGAGGCCCGCGCCTACGCGCGGCGCACCTCGCCCATCACCGCCTCGATCTCGGCGATCTCCTTCGGCGCGGCGGCGGTGAGGATGTCGCAGCCGCCTTCCGTCACCAGCGCGTCGTCCTCGATGCGGACGCCGATGCCGCGGAAGGCTTCGGGCACGTCGTCGGCGGGGCGGATGTAGCAGCCCGGCTCGACGGTCAGCGTCATGCCGGGGACGAGTTTGCGCCAGGCGTCGGCATTGCTTTCCTCCCGGTATAGGCCGGCGTCGTGCACGTCCAGCCCGAGCCAGTGTCCCGTGCGGTGCATGTAGAAGCGCTTGTAGCTTTCCGATTCGAGCGCGCCGTCGAGGCTGCCCGCGAGCAGGCCGAGGTCGATCATGCCCTGCGCCAGAACGCGCACCGCCGCGTCGTGCGGATCGTGGAAGGTCGCGCCGGGGCGGATCGCCGCGATGGCGGCCTTCTGCGCCGCGAGGACGAGTCCATACACGTCGCGCTGCGGGCCGGTGAAGCGGCCGTCGACGGGGAAGGTGCGCGTGATGTCGGCGGCGTAGCCGTCCACCTCGCAGCCGGCGTCGATCAGCAGGAGCTCGCCTGCTTCCATGCGCCGGTCGTTGCCGACGTAGTGCAGCACGCATGCGTTGGGGCCGGAGGCGACGATGGAGGGGTAGGCCGGGTGCTGGCTGCCGCGGCGGCGGAACTCGTGGATCAGCTCCGCCTCGACCTCGTACTCGAAGCGTCCGGGCGCCGCCGCCCGCATGGCGCGCACATGGGCGTCGGCGGAGATTTCGGCCGCGCGGCGCATCAGCGCGATCTCGTGCGCGTCCTTGACGAGGCGCATCTCGTCCACGACATGGCGCACGTCGTGGATCGCCGCCGGCGCGCGCTTGCCCGAACGCGACTGCGCGCGCACGGCGTTGACCGCCGCCATGACGCGCGCGTCCCAGGCGGCGTCGTGGCCCATCGAGTACCAGAGTGCAGGCCGGTCGGCGACCAGCTCGGCCAGCTTGCCGTCGAGGGTGTTGACGGAATGCGCCTCATCGAAGCCGAACATTTCGCGCGCGGCCTCCGGGCCGTAGCGGAAGCCGTCCCACACCTCGCGGTCGGGGTCCTTGTCGCGGCAGAACAGGATGCTTTTCGGTGCGCCGCCGGCGACCAGCACCAGCACGGCTTCCGGCTCGGGAAAGCCGGCGAGGTAGTGGAAGTAGCTGTCGGCGCGGAACGGGTAGGAGGTGTCGCGGTTGCGCAGTTTCTCGGATGCCGTCGGGATGACGGCGACGCCGCCCTCCATGCGGGCGAGCAGGCGGTCGCGGCGGGATTTGAATGGCGCGAGATTCATGACGAGTCCCTCAGTTCGCGGTCGAGTTGCGCAAGTCGCTCCGGCGTGCCGACATCTTCCCATCGGCCGTCGAAGCGTTCGGCGGACACCCTGCCTGCTTGCAGCGCGGCGCGCAAGAGCGGCGCGAGCTTCGCCTTCGTGCCGCGCCCGATGTCTTCGAACAGTTCGGGCCTGTAGATGCCAATCCCGGAGAAGGTGAGCCTTCCCTGGCCGGAGAAGTCGAAGTCGCCCTCCGGGTGGTGCGGTGGGTTGGGCACGAGCACGAGGTGGGCGAGATCATTCTCGGCCAGCGTCTGCAGCACGGCGAAATCGAGATCGCACCAGATGTCGCCGTTGACGACGAGGAATGGTTCGTCGCCCAGCTCATTTGCCAACAGCGGCAGTGCATTGGCGATGCCGCCGGCGGTTTCCAGCGCGCCCGCCGGCTCCTCCGAGTAGCGGATGGAGACGCCCCAGGCCGAACCGTCATCGAGCAGCGCCTCGATCTGGTCGCCGAGGTGCGCATGGTTGATGACGACGTCGCGGATGCCGGCGCGAGCGAGGCGTTCGAGATGCCAGACGATCAGCGGCTTGCCGGCCACCGGCAGCAGCGGCTTGGGCGTGCGGTCGGTGAGCGGGCGCATGCGCTCGCCGCGGCCCGCCGCGAGGATCATGGCTTTCAAAACGTGTACCCCACCTGCGCCTGCCGGTTCTCCAGCTCGTCCAGCAGCCGCAGCAGCGGCGCGAGGTCGCGGTAGCGCGCGCAGGCCGTGCGCAGGTATTTCGCCACCAGCGGCATGTCCTTGAGATAGGCGTCCTTGCCGTCACGATGCCTGAGGCGCGCGAAGATGCCGAGGACTTTTACATGTCTTTGCACGCCCATCCATTCGTAGTCGCGGTGGAATTCGCCGAAGTCGGCGCGCACCGGCAGGCCGGCCTTTTTCGCCTTCTCCCAATAGCGGGCCAGCCAGTCGAGGGTGCGCTCCTCGGGCCATTCGACGTAGGCGTCCTTGAAGAGCGAGGCGAGGTCGTAGGTGATGGGGCCGAAGACGGCGTCCTGGAAGTCGATGATGCCGGGGTTGGGTGACGCTACCATCAGGTTGCGCGAATGGTAGTCGCGGTGGACATAGACCTGCGGCTCGGCGAGATTGACGGCGAGGATTTTCTCGAACACCGCTTCGAGCTGCGACCGCTTTTCGCCGGAGAGCGCGATGCCGAGATGCTTTTCCGCATACCAGTCGGGAAAGAGGTCGAGCTCCCGCTTGAGCAGCGTGCGGTCGTAGTCGGGCAGCTCGCCGGGGCGGCTGGACAGCTGGATATTCACCAGCGCGTCGCTCGCTGCGCGGTAATGGCCGTCGGCGTTGGCGTCGGTGAGGTCGGAAAGCCAGGTGGTCGAGCCGAGGTCTTCGAGCAGCAGGAAGCCCCGTTCGACATCCTGCGCGAGCACTTCGGGGACATGGACGCCCGCCTCGCGGAACAGCCGCTGGACATGCAGCCAGGGGCGCACGTCCTCGTGGTCGGGCGGCGCGTCCATGACGATGCATGTTTTGCCATCCTCGAAGGTCGCACGGAGGTAGCTGCGGAAACTGGCGTCGGCGGAAGCCGGGGCGAGGGTGAATCGCCTGCCGGGCTGTAGTCCGGCGATCCAGGAATCGATTTTCGCCTGTCTCATTTGCCTGCCTGCGCGCCGGGCGGCCCGTTCGGAATGATAGAATCTCGAAATTCTAACATCGGCCTGCGGCGCTTCCCCGGACCCTTCCGGGAGGGCGCTCCTACAACACATCGGCATGTCGTATCGATTGGGCGGACATTTCGGCTGGTTTCTCGTCTTCGGTATCGCCGGCCTTGCCGGCGCGGCCGAGAACCTGCCACCGCTTTCCGTCGATCCGGCGCTGCTGGGCTTGGCGCCGTCGCCCGTGAAGCGCATGGCGCCGCCGACCGCCCCGGGCCCCGCCCCCGCGCCGCTTCCCGCCGTCGTTTCGCCCACTCCGCCGCCGGTTCCCCCGGTTTCCGTCGTCGCCGCGCCGGTTCCAGAACAACCCGCCCGGCAGCCGCAACTGGCCGATCCGCCCGTTGTCGCCGAGCAACCCGCCCTGCCGCCGACATATTCCGCCCACGTGGCGGCAGGTGAATTATCGGAACCGGAACTCAAGGCAACCCGGGGCATGACGCCGCTCTCGAAGGTCGACGGCCAGTCGCGGCCTTCCTTCCTCAGCGCCGATTACATCTGGGGCAAGAGCGATGTCGAAACGGTCGCCGAGGGAAACGCCGAGATACGGCGCATCGGCACGACGATCGAGTCGGACCGCCTGTCCTATCGGCATGCCGACGACGAGGTCGAGGCCGTCGGCCACGTGCGCCTGACCAGCGAGGAGGATGTCATCACGGGCCCGCGCATGCGCATGCGCCTCGAGGATAGCGTCGGCTTCTTCGAGAAACCGGAATATGTCCTGAAACGGCTGCCCGTTGGCGCCTCGATCGGTGCGTCGGCGCCTTCATCCACGCCGCCGCGCGAGCCGGTCATCGGCTCCGGCGCGGCCGAGCGCATCGACTTCGAGGGCGAGGGGCTTTTCCGCATGACCTCGGCGACCTACAGTACTTGCGCGCCGACGAACCGCGACTGGTACGCGGAAGTCGACGAGATGTGGCTCGATTACAACCGGGAGGTGGGCGAGGCAAAGCAGGCCACGGTCTACTTCAAGGGCGTGCCGCTGCTCCATTCGCCGTGGCTCTCATTTTCCCTCAATAACCAGCGCAAGAGCGGCCTGCTGACGCCCACCTACGGTTCCACCACTCAGAGCGGCCTCGATATCACCGTGCCCTGGTACTGGAACATCGCACCGAACATGGACGCGACGATCACGCCACGCATCATGTCGAAGCGCGGCATTCAACTGAACAACGAATTCCGCTACCTCGACCACAACTACAGCGGCCAAGCGCGCTACGAGATCCTGCCGGAGGACCGCGTCACCCGTACGCGCCGCAGCGCCTATTCGCTGGTGCACAGCCAGAACTTCGGTCGGGGGTTTTCCGGCGGCCTGAATATCAACGGCGCTTCCGACGATGCCTACTTCAGCGACCTATCGACGCGCCTGTCGGTGGTGACCCAGACCAACCTGCTGCGCCAGGGCTCGCTGTCCTACGGCGGCGGCTGGTGGAACGCCTCGCTCATGGCGCAGCGCTACCAGACATTGCAGGACCCGGCGGCGCCAACCGCCGTTCCCTACTATCGGCTGCCCCAACTGACGGTGTCGGCGGCGCGCGCCGACCTGCCCTTCGGCGCGGCCTTCGGCTTCTCCGGCGAGTACGTGAACTTCGACCATCCGACCAACCTGCTCGGCAAGCGCACCGTCCTTTACCCGCAGGTGTCGCTGCCCATGCAGGCATCGGCCTTTTCCATCACGCCCAAGATCGGCCTGCACATGACGCGCTACGCCCTGGAGCGCCAGGCGGCCGGCACGCCGGCGCAGATCACGCGCAATGTGCCGATCTTCAGCATCGACTCCGGCGTCGCCTTCGAACGCGACACCGAATGGTTCGGCCAGCAGTCCCTCATCCAGACCCTCGAGCCCCGGCTGTACTACCTCTACGTGCCGGTGCGCGAGCAGAGCCAGATCCCGGTTTTCGATTCCGGCCGCACGGACTTCAACTTCGCCCAGATCTTCGCCGAGAACCGCTACGGCGGCAGCGACCGCATCGGCGACGCCAACCAGGCCACGCTGATGGTGACGTCCCGCCTGCTCGATCCCGCCAGCGGCATCGAGCTCCTGCGCGGCGCCGTCGGCCAGCGTTTCTACTTCACCACCGAACATGTGATCCTGCCCGGCGAGACGGCGCGCAGCGACCGCAAGACCGACCTGCTGGCCTCGCTGTCCGGCCGGGTGCTGCCGAAGACCTACATCGACGCCGGCTGGCAGTACAACCCCAACAAGTCATGGACCGAGCGGCTCAACTTCGGCGGCCGCTACCAGCCGGAAACCGGCAGGGTGCTCAACGCCGGCTATCGTTACACGCGCGACCAGCTCGGCCAGATCGACGTCTCGGGCCAGTGGCCGCTGTTCGGCGGCTGGCACGGCGTCGGCCGCTATAATTATTCGACGAAGGAGCGCCGCGTCGTCGAGACGGTCGGCGGCCTCGAATACGACGGCGGCTGCTGGGCGGCGCGCTTCGTCGTACAGCGCATCGCCACCCAGGCCAACAAGTCGACGACGGCCCTCTTCTTCCAGCTCGAGCTGAACGGCTTCTCGCGCATCGGTTCCAATCCGCTCGACCTTCTCAAGCGCAACATCCCAGGCTATGGGATCATCAACCAACCGACGGCCGACCCGATCTTCGGCGCCAACTGATCCAGCCATGCGATTCATGAAAACCCTTCCGTCCCTGCTGCTCGCCGTCGCGGCGCTGTTGCCGCCGGCCGTCGCCGCACAGCGGTCCCAGCCCATCGAGGCGGACCGCATCATTGCCGTCGTCAACAGCGAGGCCATCACCCTTTTCGAGTTGCGCGCCCGCATGGCCATGGTCGAGCGCCAGTTGCGCAGCCGGAACGTCCAGCTGCCGCCGCGCGACGTGCTCGAACCGCAGCTGCTCGAACGCATGATCATCGACCGCCTGCAATTGCAGTTCGCGAAGGAAACGGGCATGCAGGTTTCCGACGGCGAACTCGACGCCGCACTGCGCCGCATCGCCGAGGGCAACCGCTTTTCCATTCAGGATTTCCGGGCGGCCCTGGCGCGTGACGGCATCGCCTGGGACAAATTCCGCGAGGAAATCCGCGAGGAGATGCTCGTCTCGCGCCTGCGCGACCGCGAGGTGGAGAGCCGCATCGTCGTTTCCGAGGGCGAGATCGACAACTACCTGGCGAACCCCGGCAAGGCGGACGGCGGCGAGACGGCGCAACTGGCCCACATCGTCGTGCGGGTGCCCGAACAGGCCGACGCGGCCCAGCTCGCCCGTTTCCGCGCGCGCGCCGAACAGGCTTGGCAGCAGGTCCGGGGCGGTGACGATTTCGGCCGTGTCGCGGCCAGCTTCTCCGATGTTCCGGACGGATTGTCCGGCGGAATGATGGACATGCGCCCCATCGACCGGTTGCCCGGCCTCTACGCGGAAGCCGTGCAGAAGATGAAGCCGGGCGAGATCAGCGAGATCCTGCGCAGCCCGGCCGGCTTCCACATCATCAAGCTGGTCGAGCGGCGCGGCGGCGCGACGCCGACGCAGGCGCTGAGGCAAACCCACGCCCGGCACATCCTCGTCAAGGTCAACGAGCTTGTCTCGGACGCCGAGGCGAGGCACAAGCTGACTGGTCTGAAGGAGCGCCTCGACAACGGCGCGGATTTCGCCGAGCTGGCGCGCCTGCACTCCAACGACCTTTCGGCCGCCAGGGGCGGCGACCTGGGCTGGCTCTACCAGGGCGACACGGTGCCCGATTTCGAGCGGGCCATGGACGCGCTGAAACTCAATGAAGTCGGCCAGCCGGTGCGTTCGCCGTTCGGCTGGCATCTGATCCAGGTGCTCGAACGCCGCACGGAGGACGCATCCCAGGAACGCCGGCGCCTGATCGCGCGCCAGGCGCTGCGCGAGCGCAAGTCCGACGAGGCCTACCAGGACTGGCTGCGCCAGTTGCGCGACCGCGCCTACGTCGAATACCGCCTCGAGGAGAAATGACGGTTATCGCCGTCACCTCCGGCGAACCCGCCGGCATCGGGCCGGACATCTGCCTCGCACTGGCCGGCGCCGACCTGCCGGTGCGCGTGGCCGTGCTGGGCGATCGCGACCTGCTGGCGGCGCGGGCGCGGCGGATTGGCGCAGGCATCGACGGCCTCGATATCCGGCATGTCCCGCTCCGTGCGCCCTGCGTCGCCGGCCGGCTCGATGCCGCCAACGCCCCCTATGTGCTGGAGCTGCTCGACCGCGCGCTGGTCGGCTGTCGGTCGGGCGAATTCGCGGCGATGGTCACGGCGCCGGTCCACAAGGGCGTCATCAACGACGCCGGCATCCCGTTCACCGGCCACACCGAATACCTCGCGGAGAAGACCGGCACGCGACGCGTCGTGATGATGCTGGCCGCCACGGGAGAAAACGAGGGGCTGCGCGTGGCGCTGGCGACCACGCACCTGCCTCTCAAGGACGTGCCCGCCGCGATCACGCGAGAGGAACTGACGGCGACGATCCGCATCCTGCACGGCGATCTCGTCTCGAAGTTCGGCATCGGCCGGCCGCACATCCTCGTCGCCGGCCTCAACCCGCACGCCGGCGAGGGCGGCCACATGGGCCGCGAGGAGATCGACGTCATCGCGCCGGTGCTGGAAAATCTGCGCGTCGAAGGCATGGATCTCGTCGGCCCCCTGCCCGCCGACACGCTGTTCACGAAGCATGTGCTGGCCGGCTCGCACGCCCAGCTCGCGATGTATCACGACCAGGGACTGGCGGTGCTCAAGTACGCCGCCTTCGAGGACGGCATCAACATCACGCTGGGCCTGCCCGTGCTCCGCATCTCGGTCGATCACGGCACGGCGTGCGACCTCGCCGGCACGGGACGCGCCAGCCCGGCCAGCCTCTTCGCCGCCGTGAAGCTGGCCGCCGAGATCGTCGCGCGACAATGAAACACACGCCTCGCAAGAGGTTTGGGCAGAACTTTCTCATTGCGACCGGCGTCATCCGCGACATCGTCGAAGCCATCGCGCCACGGCCCGATGACCGCATGGTGGAGATCGGCCCGGGGATGGGGGCGCTGACGGAGCCGCTGCTCGAAAAACTGGACCACCTGCACGTCGTCGAGATCGACCGGGACCTGATCGCGCAGCTGCGCGAGCGGTTTGCGCCTGACCGATTGACGATCCACGAGGGCGACGCGCTGGAATTCGATTTCGGCAGCCTGGGGCCGGGACTGCGCGTGGTCGGCAACCTGCCCTACAACATCTCGACGCCGCTCTTGTTCCACCTCGCAGGCTTCGCGGCTTCCGTGTGCGACATGCACTTCATGCTGCAGAAGGAAGTGGTGGATCGCATGGTGGCCCCGCCCGGCGGCGGCGAGTATGGACGGCTGTCCGTGATGCTGCAATACCGCTTCGGGATGGAACGGCTGTTCCTCGTACCACCCGACGCCTTCGATCCGGCGCCGAAGGTGGAATCGGCCATCGTGCGCCTCCTGCCCAGGCCGGCGGAAACGCGGACCGTCCGGGACGAGACATTATTCGGCCGCATCGTCACGGCGGCCTTCGGCCAGCGCCGCAAGATGCTGCGGAACACCCTGCGGGACTGGTTTTCCGAAGCGCAGCTACAGGGCCTCGGCATCGCGCCGACGGCGCGCGCCGAGGAACTTGCGGTCGAGGATTACGTGCGCCTCGCCAATGCTCTCACTCCTTCTTCATCGGGCAGGTGCTGATGCCCAGAAGAGGGTAGATCGCGCAGAAGCCGACAGCTCCCGTGACGAGGGGCACGATGCCGATCCAGGCCCAGACCGGGCCATCCATCAATGTCCAGACCACCAGGGCCAGACCAACGACAATGCGCAGGATGCGATCGATACCGCCGACGTTCATTTTCATGATGACCCTCCTTCGAAATTAAAGGGGCTCTCATACTATCAGTTCCGCGATCACCGGCGCGTGGTCGGAGGGACGTTCCAGCTTGCGCGGCTCCCGGTCGACCGAACAGGCGGCGCAACCCAGGGCCGGGGACAGCAGGATGTGGTCGAGGCGCAGCCCCATGTTCCCGCGAAAGCCCATCATGCGATAGTCCCACCAGGTGAAGCTCATCGAAGGCTGGTCGAAGAGGCGGAAGGCATCCGAAAGGCCCAGGCCCAGCAGCGCGCGGAAGGCGTCGCGTTCCGGCTCGGAGCAGAGAATCTGGCCGCGCCAGGCGACGGGATCGTACACGTCGCGGTCTTCCGGCGCGATATTGAAATCGCCGAGCAGCGCCAGCCGCGGGTGCCGGGCCAGTTCCTCGCGCAGCCAGGCGGTCAGCGCCTTGAGCCATTTCAGCTTGTATTCGTACTTGTCCGAGCCGACGGCCTGCCCGTTGGGGAAATAGGCGCAGACGATGCGCACTCCACCGACGGTGGCGGCGATAAGCCGCGCCTGGGGATCGTCGAATTCCGGAATGCCCCGCACGACATCGGCGGCTTCGGCGCGCGACAGGATGGCGACGCCGTTGTAGGTCTTCTGGCCGCAATGGACGGCCCGGTAGCCGGCGGCCTCGATCTCGGCGAAGGGGAAGACGCCGTCCTCCAGTTTCGTTTCCTGAAGACAGAGCGCGTCGGGCTGATGGGCGGCGAGCCAGTCCAGCACCTGGGGCAGGCGCACCTTGAGGGAATTGACGTTCCAAGTAGCGAGACGGACCTGCGGCACGGAGAATTTTCCTCCGGATCGGAATTACGCGGAAATCATCCCGTTGTGGCGCAACAGGGCATCGACCTGCGGCGCGCGGCCGCGGAACGCCCTGAACGACTCCATCGCGGGGCGCGCGCCGCCGACGGCCAGTATCTCGCGCCGGAAACGCTCGCCGACCTGCGCGTCGAGCGCGCTGCCGGAACGCTCCGCCGCCTCCTCGAATGCCTCGAAGGCGTCGGCGGAGAGCACCTCGGCCCACTTGTAGCTGTAGTAGCCGGCCGCGTAGCCGCCACCGAAGATGTGGGAGAAGCTCTGCGGGAAACGGTTCCACTCGGGCGGGAAGATCACGGCCACTTCCTTGCGCACCTCGTCGAGCAACTGCAGGAAGGTCTGGCGCGTGCCGTCGAATTCGCTATGTAGCAACAGGTCGAAGAGGCTGAACTCGATCTGGCGCAGCATCTGCATGCCGCCCTGGAAGTTTTTCGCCGCGATCATCTTGTCGTAGAGGGTGCGAGGCAGTGGCTCGTTTGTCTCGGCATGCGCCGTCATGCCCTGAAGCACGTCCCACTCCCAGCAGAAGTTCTCCATGAACTGGCTGGGCAGTTCCACGGCATCCCATTCGACTCCGTGGATGCCCGAAACCGACAGTTCGTCCACCTGGGTCAACAGATGGTGCAGGCCGTGGCCGGTTTCGTGGAACAGGGTGGTCACGTCGTCGTGGCTGAAAGTGGCGGGCTTGCCGCCCACCGGCGCCGGGAAGTTGCAGTTCAGATAGGCCACGGGCGTTTGCAGGCCGGCGGCGGTACGGTGGCGGCCGATGGCGTCGGCCATCCAGGCGCCGCCCCGCTTGGTTTCACGGGCATAGATGTCCATGTAGAAACGGCCCACCAGCTCGTCGCCATCCCCTTTCTTGACGATGCGCCAGAAGCGCACGTCCGGATGCCAGACGGCCGCGCTGTCCGGCTCGATACGCACCGAGAACAGGGATTCGATGACCCGGAACAGGCCGGCCATCACCTTGTGCTCTGGGAAATACTGCTTCACCTCCTCGTCCGAGAAGGCGTAGCGGGCCAGCTTGAGTTTTTCCGAGGCCCAGGCCATGTCCCAGCTTTCCAGTTTGGACAGGCCCAGTTCGGCGCGGGCGAATTCATGGAGCTCGGCCACGTCCCTCTCGGCGAAGGGCCGCGCCTTGGCCGCCAGTTCGCGCAGGAAGCCGGCGACCTGGGCCGGCGACTCGGCCATCTTGGGCACTAGGGAGACCTCGGCGAAACTGCCGTAGCCCAGCAGGGCCGCTTCCTCGGCGCGCAATTGCAGGATGCGGCCGATCAGAAGGCCGTTATCCCACTCGGGCTTGCCGAATTCCGAGGCCCGGGTGACATAGGCCCGGTACATGCGCTCGCGCAGGCTCCGGTCGTCGGCATACTGCATGACCGGGATGTAGGCGGGCGCCCGGAGGGTGAATTTCCAGCCCGGCTTGCCTTCCTTCTCCGCCGCGGCCCGCGCGGCGGCCTTCACATCGTCCGGCAGGCCGGCCAGACCCGCTTCGTCCGTCACCCATTCGTTGTGGGCGTTGGTGGCGTCCAGCAGGTTCTCGGAAAACTTGGCGCGCAGGGCAGCCTGTTCCTCCTGGATTTCCTGGAAGCGCGGCTTCTGCGCCTCGGGAAGATCGGCGCCCGAGAGGCGGAAGTCGCGAATGTCGTTATCGACGATACGTTTGCGGGCCTCAGTCAGCATTGGATATTCGGCGCTGGCCCACAGTGCCTTGATCTTGGCGAACAAGGCCAGGTTCTGCCCCAGCTCGGCCTGGTAGCGCGCCACCTCGGGCAGCAGGGCATTGTAGGCCTCGCGCCACTCGGGCACGTCCATGACGGAGTGCAAGTGCGCGACGATGCCCCAGGCCCGGGACAGGCGTTCGCCGGCGTCGGTCATGGGCGCCATGAGGTCGTCCCACGTGGCGGGCGTCTCCGGCTTTTCCAGCGCGGCGATCAGGGCCCTGCTCTCTTCCAGCAGTTGGCGGATGGCGGGGGCAACGTGGTCGGGGCGGATTGCGTCAAAACGCGGCAGCCCGGTGAAATCGAGCAATGGGTTCATGTGGTGAGGCGAGCGAGCGCTTCGCGGTATTTGGTCGTGGTCTTTTCGACGATCCCGGCGGGCAGCCGGGGGCCGGGCGCCCGCTTGTTCCAGTCGAGCGTCTCCAGGTAGTCGCGCACGAACTGCTTGTCGAAGCTCGCGGGGCTCGTGCCGACCCGGTAGGTATCGGCCGGCCAGAAGCGCGACGAATCGGGGGTGAGCACCTCGTCGATGAGATACAGCGTGCCGGCCTCGTCGAGGCCGAACTCGAACTTGGTGTCCGCGATGATGATGCCGCGCGTGAGGGCGTAGTCGGCGGCCTCCTTGTAGAGGCGCAGCGCGGCGTCGCGCACCTGGGCCGCCAGCGCCGGGCCGATGGTCTTTTCGACCGTGGCGTAGTCGATGTTCTCGTCGTGCGTGCCGATCTCAGCCTTGGTGGAGGGCGTGAACAGCGGCTGGGGCAGCTGCTGCGCCATCCGCAACCCGGCGGGCAGCGGGATGCCGCAAACCTTGCCCGTGGCCTGGTAGTCCTTCCAGCCGGAACCGATCAGGTAACCGCGCACCACCGCCTCGATGGGCAGCGGCTTCAGCCGCCTGACGACGATGGCGCGGCCGCGTACCTGATCGCGCTCGTCGGGCGCCACCACGGTTTCCGGGTCGATCCCGGTGAGCTGGTTGGGGATGATGTGGCCGAGCCTGCCGAACCAGAAGTTGGCCACGGCCGTGAGCACCTCGCCCTTGCCGGGGATCGGATCGGGCAGGATCACGTCGAAGGCGGAGAGGCGGTCGGTGGTGACGATCAGCATCCGGTCATCGCCGACGGCGTAGTTGTCGCGCACCTTGCCGCGGCCGAGCAGCGGCAGGCTCCTGATGGAGGATTCGTAGAGAGGAGTGGTCATGGTCATTCGCGCACGTAGGGTTTGCCGTTGCGTTCCGCGTCCTCCCGGTAGGGAAAGCGCGTGTGGCCGAAGCGGACCGCCAGCACGGCGATGGTGAGAAGGAAAATGGCGACGGCCACCGCAAGCATGCGCCACTCGGTCATGTCCTTGAGGTCGAGGATCAGGTAGCGGGCCAGGGCCACCATGGCGATATAGAGCGGATAGCGCACCGGCAGGTGGCCGGACTTGAAATACTGGCCGACCATGGCCAGCACTTCCAGGTACAGGAACATCAGCAGCAGGTCGGCCAGATGCACCCGCTTCGCCTCGAACATGGCGACGATCTCGTGGTACATGGCCGTGGTGGTCGCGAATGCGATCACCAGCAGGCCGACATACTCGACGGCGTCGAGCCCGCCGCCGAAGAAGCGGCGAATGCGGTCGAATGCGTGGGATTGGATGTCCATGGCGGACGTTTACTCCTCGAAGATATCTCGCAGTATACCTAGCAGAGCGGCCAGCGTCGCAGCGTCGATCTTGCCCTGACGCTTGACGAGCCGTGCCTTGTCGAGGATGCGCATCTGTTCAGGCAGGATCAGGCCTTTCTTGCCGCCGAAGGCCACGGGCACGCGAAACGGCGCCGGTTGGCTGCCGGTGGTCATCGGGGCCACCAGCACCGTGCGCAGCCAGTCGTGAATCTCGGGCGGCGATACGATCACGCAAGGCCGCGTCTTCTGGATTTCCGCGCCGACGGTCGGATCGAGCGCAGCCAGCCAGATGTCGCCTCGCTTGACCTTCACCATTGCAGCAGGGCGTCTTCGGCGTTGGCGAATTCCGGCCAGATCGGGGCATCGTCGCCTTGCCCCGCGATCTCGCGCGCAGCCTCGGCCCAGCCGGCGCGCGGGCGATGTTCGCGGACCGGACGCAAGACAATGGCGCCGTTTTCCACGGACATATCGACATCCGTCTCCAGGCCGGTTTCCATCAGCAACGGCTTCGGAATCAGCACGCCCTGGGAGTTGCCGATTTTTCGAATGGAGGTGCGCATGGGGTGTCTTCCTTGTGGTTTTACAATGTTATAACTATACGCTGCAACCGCCCCAATGCAAAGAGGCCGTCGGCGGTATGCCGACGGCCTCGAACCTCCAGCAAATCGCCGCTTACTTGACGATCTGCGCCAGCTCGCCCTTCTTATAGCGCTCGGCCATCTTTTCCAGGGGAATCGCCTTGATCTTCGAGGCCATGCCGGCGCAGCCGAAGGCTTCGTAGCGCGTCTTGCAGATGGCTTTCATTCCCTTGCGCGCCTCGGTCAGGTACTTGCGCGGGTCGAACTCCTTGGAGTGTTCGACAAAATACTTGCGGATGGCGCCGGTGGAGGCCATGCGCAGGTCGGTGTCGATGTTCACCTTGCGCACGCCGTGCTTGATGCCCTCGACGATCTCCTCGACGGGCACGCCGTAGGTCGAGCCCATCGTGCCGCCGAACTGGTTGATGATCGCCAGCAGCTCCTGCGGCACGCTGGAGGAGCCGTGCATCACGAGGTGGGTGTTGGGGATGCGGGCGTTGATCTCCTTGATGCGGTCGATGCGCAGCACGGCGCCCGTGGGCGGGCGGGTGAACTTGTATGCGCCGTGGCTGGTGCCGATGGCGATGGCCAGGGCGTCGACGCCGGTGGCCCGGACGAACTCGGCCGCCTCGTTGGGATCGGTGAGGAGCTGGCTGTGGTCGAGCGTGCCCTCCGCGCCGTGGCCGTCCTCCTTCTCGCCCTTGCCGGTCTCCAGCGAGCCCAGGCAGCCCAGCTCGCCCTCGACGGAAACGCCGATGGCGTGGGCGATGTCGACGACGTGCCGGGTGACCCTGGCGTTGTATTCGAAGGTGGAGGGCGTCTTGGCGTCCTCCATCAGAGAGCCGTCCATCATGACGCTGGAGAAGCCGGATCGCATCGACTGGATGCAGACGGAGGGGCTGGCGCCGTGGTCCTGGTGCATGACGATGGGCAGGTCGGGATGACTTTCGATGGCCGCCTCGATCAGGTGGCGCAGGTACGCTTCGCCGGCGTATTTGCGGGCGCCGGCCGAGCCTTGCATGATGACGGGGCTGTCGGTTTCCTCGGCGGCCTCCATGATGGCCTGGATCTGTTCGAGGTTGTTGACGTTGAACGCCGGCAGGCCGTAGCCGTTTTCGGCGGCATGGTCGAGCAACTGGCGCATGGAAACGAGGGGCATGGCAGTCTCCTGGTTGTGATGGGTTAATCGGTGGTGCCGCGGCGCTCGCCGACCTTGACGATCCTCAGCGTGTTGGTGCCGCCCGGCTGGCCGATGGGCTCGCCGAAGGTCATCACGATGAGGTCGCCCGGGGCGACGACGCCGGAACGGACAAGTTCGTCCTCGGCCTCGCCCAGCAGTTCGTCGCGGTCGCGGCCGACATGACGGATGAGCAGAGGATACACGCCTTTGAATATGCTGACCTTGTAGCGGGTGCGGATCTCCGGCGTCATGGCGTAGATGGGAACGCCGTAATGCAGGCGCGACATCCACAGCGCCGTCGAGCCCGATTCGGTCAGGGTGGCGATGGCCTTCACCTTGAGGTGGTGGGCGGCGAACAGCGCGGCCATGGCGATGGACTGGTCGATGCGGGTGAACACCCGGTCGAGGAAATCCTTTTCAAGGGCGACCTCGGCCGACTTCTCGGCCTCGACGCAGATGCGCGCCATGGCCTCGACGGTCTGCACCGGATATTCGCCGGAGGCGGTCTCGGCCGAGAGCATGACGGCGTCGGTGCCGTCGAGCACGGCGTTGGCGACGTCCGAGACCTCGGCGCGGGTGGGCACCGGGCTGTGGATCATGGATTCCATCATCTGCGTCGCCGTGATGACGAACTTGTTGTGTTCACGGGCGGCGCGGATGATCCTCTTTTGCAGGGCCGGCACGGCCGCGTCGCCGACTTCGACGGCCAGGTCGCCGCGGGCGACCATCACGCCGTCGCAGGCGTGCAGGATGTCCTCCAGGTTCTGGATGGCCTCGACGCGCTCGATCTTCGCGATGACCAGCGCCCGCGATCCGGCCTCATGCAGGAGTTCGCGGGCCAGGCGCAGGTCGCCGCCCGACTTGGGGAAGGAGACGGCGACATAGTCGGCGTTGATGCTCGCCGCGATCCGGATGTCTTCCATGTCCTTCGGCGTCAGCGCCGGCGCCGAGAGGCCGCCGCCCTGCTTGTTGATGCCCTTGTTGTTGGACAGCTCGCCGCCATGCCGCACGCGGCAGTGGATCTCGCCTTCCTCGATGCGGTCGACGTCCATGACGATGCGGCCGTCGTCGAGCAGCAGGACATCGCCTGCGGCGACGTCCTCCACCAGTTCCGGGTAATCGAGGCCGACGCGGCCGACGTCGCCGGATTCGCAGCGGGCCGCGAGGATGAAGTCCTGGCCGGGCTTCAGCAGCACCTTGCCTGCCGCGAATTTTCCGATGCGGATCTTGGGCCCCTGCAGGTCGGCCATGATGCCGATGGTGCGGCTCTGGGCGCTGGCGGCCAGGCGCAGGTTATCCACCCGCCGCCGGTGATCCTCGACGGTGCCGTGCGAGAAGTTGAGCCGCACGACATCGATGCCGGCGGCGACCAGCCTGTTGACCGCCGTCGGATCGGTGGAGGCCGGTCCGAGGGTGGCGACGATCTTGGTGGTGCGCCGCATCGTGGGCGGGCTCAACCCTTTGCCCGCTGCTCCAGGATTTCGATCGCGGGCAGCGCCTTGCCCTCGAGGTATTCGAGGAATGCGCCGCCGGCCGTGGAGATGTAGGACACCTTGTCGTAGATGCCGTACTTCTGGATGGCGGCGATGGTGTCGCCGCCGCCGGCCAGCGTGAAGGCCGATGTCGCGGCGATGGCGTCGGCAATCTTTTTCGTGCCGGCGCCGAACTGGTCGAACTCGAACACGCCGACCGGGCCATTCCAGACGACGGTGCCGGCCTTCATGATGATGTCGACGAGTTCCTGGGCGGATTTCGGGCCGATGTCGAAGATCATGTCGTCATCGACCACGGCCCCGGCGTCCTTGAGCACGGCGGGTTCGGCGGCGTCGAACTTCTTGCCGCAGACCACGTCGACGGCGATCGGGATGGTCGCGCCACGCGCCGCCATCTTCTTCATCAGGGCCTGGGCGGTGGGCACCAGGTCGTCTTCGCACAGCGACTTGCCGATGTTCTTGCCGGCGGCCTTCAGGAAGGTGTTGGCGATGCCGCCGCCGACGACCAGCTGGTCGCACTTCCCGGCGAGGGCTTCGAGCACGGTGAGCTTGGTGGAGACCTTGGAGCCGCCGACGATGGCCACCATCGGCCGGGCGGGGTTGGCCAGGGCCTTGGCCAGGGCTTCCAGTTCCGCCGCCACCAGCAGGCCGGCGCAGGCGGCCGGGGCGAACCGGGCGACGCCGTAGGTGGAGGCCTCGGCGCGGTGGGCGGTGCCGAAGGCGTCCATGACGAAGAGGTCGCACAGCGCGGCGTATTTGCGCGCGGTTTCCTCGACGTTCTTCTTCTCGCCCTTGTTGATGCGGCAGTTCTCCAGCAGCACGACTTCGCCGGCCTCCACCTGGAAGCCGCCGTCCACCCAGTCGCGGATCACGCGCACGGGCTTGCCGAGTTTGGCGCCCATCACGTCGGCCACCGGCTGGAGCGAGTTCTCGGGGGAAAACACGCCCTCCTCGGGACGGCCGAGGTGGGAGGTCACCATGACCCTGGCGCCCGCCTTGAGGCAATGCTCGATGGTCGGCATCGAGGCCGTGATGCGGGCGTCGGACGTCACCTTGCCGTCCTTGACCGGCACGTTGAGGTCGGCGCGGATGAAGACGCGCTTGGCCTTGAGGTCGAAATCGGTGAGGCGCTTGAAGGTCATGGCGGGTTCCGCGCTTACTTGGACATGACGCGGACCATCTCCAGCACCTTGTTGGAGTAGCCCCACTCGTTGTCGTACCAGGACACCACCTTGACGAAGGTGCCGTCCAGCGCGATGCCGGCTTCGGCGTCGAACACGGAGGTGCAGGGCTCGCCGCGGAAGTCGGTGGCCACGACCTTGTCCTCGGTGTAGCCGAGCACGCCCTTCATGGCGCCTTCGGAGGCGGCCTTCATCGCGGCGCAGATGTCCTTGTAGGAGGCTTCCTTGTTGAGTTCGATGGTCAGGTCGATCACGGAAACGTCGGAGGTCGGCACGCGGAAGGCCATGCCGGTCAGCTTGCCCTTCAGTTCGGGTAGCACCACGCCGACGGCCTTGGCCGCGCCGGTGGAGGACGGGATGATGTTTTCCAGGATGCCGCGGCCGCCGCGCCAGTCCTTGTTGGAGGGGCCGTCGACGGTCTTCTGCGTCGCCGTGGCGGCATGCACCGTGGTCATCAAGCCGCGCTTGATGCCCCAGGTGTCGTTGAGCACCTTGGCGACGGGGGCCAGGCAGTTGGTGGTGCAGGAGGCGTTGGAGATGATGTCCTGGCCGGCGTACTTGGCGTCGTTCACGCCGAAGACGAACATCGGCGTGTCGTCCTTGGAGGGTGCCGACATGATGACTTTCTTCGCGCCCGCGGCGATGTGCTTGGCGGCGGTTTCCTTGGTCAGGAACAGCCCGGTGGATTCGATGACGACGTCGGCGCCGACCTCGTTCCACTTGAGCTCGGCGGGATCCTTGACGGCGGTGAGGCGAATCTTCTTGCCATTGACGACCAGTGTGTTGCCATCGACGGAAACGGTACCCTTGAATCGGCCATTCACGGAGTCGTACTTCAGCATGTAGGCCAGGTAGTCGGGTTCAAGCAGGTCGTTGATGCCGACGATCTTGATATCGCTGAAGTTTTGCGTCGCCGCGCGGAACACCATGCGGCCGATGCGGCCGAATCCGTTGATGCCAACCTTGATAGCCATTTGCGTATTTCTCCGTTGTTAGATGAACGACTCGACGGCCTTCACGACGTTCGCCACCGTGAAGCCGAATTCCTTGAACAGCGTGCCGGCGGGGGCGGATTCGCCGAAGCGGTCCAGCCCGATGACCTTGCCATTGTCCTGGCCGCCGACATACTTCCACCAGCCGTCGGTGACGCCGGCTTCGATGGCGACGCGCGGCAGGCCCTTGGGCAGCACGCCGTCCCTGTACGCCCGATCCTGACGGTCGAAGACGTTGGTGCTGGGCATCGAGACCACGCGCACGGGGATGTCCTCCTGCGCCAGCGCGGCCTGCGCCTTGAGCGCCAGGTCGACCTCGGAGCCGGTGGCGATCAGCACCGCTCTGGCCTGTCCCTTCGCTTCCGACAGGACGTAGCCGCCGCGCCGGATAGCCTCGATGGTCGCCGCATCGCGCGGCACGAAGGGCAGGTTCTGGCGCGACAGGGCGAGCGAGGTCGGGCCGTTGCGCTTCTCGACGGCGGCAATCCAGGCCACCATGGTCTCGACGGTGTCGCAGGGGCGCCAGACGTCCATGTTGGGCAGCAGGCGCAGGCTGGCGATCTGCTCGACCGGCTGGTGCGTCGGGCCGTCCTCGCCCAGGCCGATCGAGTCGTGCGTGAACACGTAGATGACGCGCTGCTTCATCAGCGCCGACATGCGCAGGGCATTGCGGGCGTATTCGGAGAACATCAGGAAGGTGCCGCCGAAGGGCAGCAGGCCGCCGTGCAGCGCCATGCCGTTCATGATGGCCGCCATGCCGAACTCGCGCACGCCGTAGGAGATGTAGTTGCCGACGGACTTGCCGGAGACGTGCTTGCAGCCCGACCAGTTGGTCAGGTTGGAGCCGGTCAGGTCGGCGGAGCCGCCGAGGAATTCGGGCAGGGCCGGGGCCAGGGCGTTGATGGCGATCTGCGAGGCCTTGCGGGTGGCCACGGTCTCGGCCTTGCCGTTCGCCGCCTCGATCGCCTGCTTGGCATACCCGGCCCAGTCGGCGGGCAGCTCATTGGCCATGCGGCGCCTGAACTCGGCGGCCTCGGCAGGGAAGGCCTTGGCGTAGTGCTCGAACTTGCGGTTCCAGTCGTCCTCCCAGGCGGCGCCCTTCTTCTTCGCATCCCAGGCTTCATAGACTTCCTGCGGGATCTCGAAGGGGCCGAAGTGCCAGCCGATGTGCGGACGGGCGGCGGCGATCTCGGCGTCGCCCAGCGGCGCGCCGTGCACGTCGTGGCTGCCGGCCTTGGTCGGGGCGCCGGCGCCGATCACGGTCCGGCAGCAAATGATGGACGGCTTGTCGGTGACGGCCTTGGCGGCTTCAATTGCCGCATGCAAAGCCTCCGGGTCATGTCCGTTGACGTTCGGCACCACGTGCCAGCCATAGGCCTCGAAGCGCTTCGGGATGTCCTCGGTGAACCAGCCCTCGACGTGGCCGTCGATGGAGATGCCGTTGTCGTCCCAGAAGGCGGTCAGCTTGGAGAGGCCCCAGGTGCCGGCCAGAGAGCAGGCCTCGTGCGAGATGCCTTCCATCAGGCAGCCGTCGCCCAGGAAGACCCAGGTGCGGTGGTCGACGAGATCAAAGCCGGGCTTGTTGAACTCGGCGGCCAGCAGCTTCTCGGCCATGGCCATGCCCACCGCGTTGGTGATGCCCTGTCCGAGCGGGCCGGTGGTGGTCTCGATGCCCGGCGCATAGCCGTATTCGGGGTGCCCCGGCGTCTTGCTGTGCAACTGGCGGAACTGCTTGAGGTCGTCGATGGACAGGTCGTAGCCGGTCAGGTGCAACAAGGCGTAGATCAGCATCGAGCCGTGGCCGTTGGAGAGCACGAACCGGTCGCGGTTGGCCCACTTGGGATTGGCGGGGTTGTGGCGCAGGTGGTGGTTCCACAGCACCTCGGCGATCTCGGCCATGCCCATGGGCGCGCCGGGATGGCCGGAATTGGCCTTCTGCACGGCGTCCATGGCCAGGGCGCGGATCGCGCTAGTCAGGTTGTTGAACACGGGCGGCTCGAAATCGCTGAAAGTAGACATGGGGTTTGCACCAGGGATAAGGATGAAATTATAGGCTATCCGACCGCTTTGGCCTTCACCATCATCTCCAGGATGATGGGCGAGAGTACCAGTTCCATGGCCAGGCCCATCTTGCCGCCCGGCACGACGATGCTGTTCGGCCGGGACATGAACGAGTCGCGGATCATGTTGAGGAGATAGGGGAAGTCGACCCCGTGGTAGTCGCGGAAGCGGATCACGACCAGCGATTCGTCAAGCGTCGGAATGTCCCGCGCGATGAAGGGGTTGGAGGTGTCGACGATGGGCACGCGCTGGAAGTTGATGTGGGTGCGCGAAAACTGCGGGCAGATGAAATGCACGTAGTCGTGCATGCGGCGCAGGATGGTCTGGGTCACCGCCTCGGCGGAATAGCCGCGGCCCTCGGTGTCGCGGTGGATCTTCTGGATCCATTCGAGGTTGACCACCGGCACGACGCCGATGGCCAGGTCGACGTGCTGAGCCACGTCGGCGTCGTCCCCCACGTGGGCGCCGTGCAGGCCCTCGTAGAACAGCAGGTCGGTGTGCTCCGGAATCTCCTCCCAGGGAGTGAACGTGCCGGGCGTCTGGCCGTAGGGCGCGGCTTCCTCCTCGCTGTGCAGGTAGAAGCGGCGCTTGCAATAGCCGGTCTCGCCGTAGACCCTGAACATTCCGGACAGCTCGGACAGCAGGTTGGCGTTTGGGCCGAAGTGCGTGGGGGGGCGCGCGCCGGCGTCCTCCATCTCGACGATGATCCTCTTCATCCCGGCACGGTCGTACTTGTGCATGCTGTCGCCTTCGATCACCGCCGCCGCGATCTTCTCGCGGAGAAAGATATGCTCGAAGGATTGCTTGACGGTGGTGGTGCCGGCGCCGGAGGAGCCGGTGACCGCGATGATCGGATGCTTGATGGACATGGCGCCTCTCCGTTGTATTGATTTTGGCCGGGCAAACTGGATTGCCGTTTACTTTACTTGAGCTTTTCGCGCCAGCCGGGGAACAGCTTGTCGGCATCCTTCGGGAAGGATTCGAAGGCGCGGGCGAATTCCTTGTGCTCCCTGGCCCACTCGATCGGGTCGGCGCCGGCCTTCCAGCATTCGTAGGCCTGCCGTAGCGACTTGGCGCCGGCGGCCGGGCTGTCGATGTGGCCGTAGGAACCGCCGCCGGCGGTGTTGATGACGTTGCCGTGGCCGAGGTTCTCGAAGAAGCCGGGCAGGCGCAGCGCGTTCATGCCACCGGAGATGATGGGGGTGGTCGCCTTCACGCCGTCCCACTTCTGGAAGTAGACCGGGCCCTGGCACTCGTCGCGCTCGATCATGTAGGCGATGATCCTGTCGTCGCCCTCGCCTTCCATCTTGCCGTAGCCCATGGTGCCGACGTGGATGCCGGAAGCGCCTTGCAGGCGCGACATCTTGGCCAGCACGAAAGCGGTGTAGCCGCGCTTCGACGACGGGGAGGTGACGGCGCCGTGGCCGGCGCGGTGGTAGTGCAGGAACTGGTTCGGGTACTGGCGGCGGGCGGTGGTGACCATGCCGGGGCCGCCGACGTAGCCGTCGACCAGGAAGGCCAGCTTGTTGGCGTCGGTGCCGAAGGTCTCCAGCGCGAAGTCGGCGCGGGCGCACATCTCGTAATGGTCGTCGGCGGTGATGTTCATGGAGAACAGCTTGGCCTGGCCGGTTTCGTCCATGGCGCGCTTCATGGCGTCGTAGACCAGCGGGATGGTCTTCTTCAGCGGGGCGAACACCTGGTTGCCCTGCGGCTCGTCGTTCTTGATGAAGTCGCCGCCGAGCCAGAACTGGTAGGCCGCCTCGGCGAACGGTTCGGGACGCAGGCCGAGCTTGGGCTTGATGATCGTGCCGGCGATGTAGCCGCCGTCCTTGACCGGGCGGCCGAGGATGCGCCACAGCTCCTCGATGTTGGTGGCCGGGCAGTCGAACTGGCGGATGACTTCGGGCGGCACGAAGAAGTCGATCATCTTGGCGTGCTCGATGTCGCCCATGCCCTGGTTGTTGCCGATGGTCAGCGTCAGGAACGAGACCAGCATCATGCGGCCGTCGATGACGTTGCGGTCGAACAGCTCCAGCGGATAGGCGATCCGCATGTCCTCGGTCGCCTCGTCGATGCGATAGACCAGCGCGTCGACGCCCTTGGTGAATTCGTCGGTGGTGGAGACCTCGACGTTGGTGCCGGTCGAGGACTCTGCGGCGAAGTGCGCGGCGGCCTCCAGGTAGCCGGTGCCGGCCTTCGGCTTCATCCTGTAGGCGCACAGGATGTACTTGCCGCTCTTGATCAGGTCTTCTTCCTTGAGGCCGAGGTCGGCGTAACGGGCTGATTGGTCCATGGTCTGCTCCTTTGCTTCGTATGTCTGCGGTTGCTGGTTCCGGCAGTTGCCGACTTCAACTGGCCCCATCTTAGCCACCTGGAACCATAAATAATATTAAGAACTTCTGATGCGATGCATAAGTCGAATATCGGAGAGCCGGGTATCGGACAGGTCGGGCAGCACGGCCCGGGCGCCGGTGAAATCCTGCCCGCGGGTGTACATGCTTTCCGTCGCGACGACGGGGATGCCGGCGGCCAGTGCGGAGCGCAGCCCGAGGGCGGAATCCTCGAGGGCCAGGCAGTCCGCGGCGGGCAGTTCCAGGCGATCCAGGACCCAGAGGTAGATGTCCGGCGCCGGCTTCTTGGCGGGCACGATGTCGCCGGTGCCGATGGCGTCGAACCAGTCGATCGATTCCGGGCCCAGCCGGGTGCGCAGCAGCGCGAGGACGTTATCCAGCGTGGTGGTGGTGGCGATGGCCAGCCGCAATCCGGCGGCGCGGGCTTCCGCGACCAGGTCGGCGATGCCGGGGCGCAGCGGGATGTCGCCGGCTTCGAGGATGTCCAGGTAGTGGCGCGTCTTGGCGGAGTGCATGGCCTGGATCGCCTCTTCCCTGTCACGGCGGGCGAAGAACGCGGGATCGCAGTGCTGCGCGTAATGGCGCATGCGCTCCTTTCCGCCGGCGACGGCGAGCAGTTCGCCATAGAGCTGTTCGTCCCAGCGCCAGCGCAGCCCGGCTTCCCAGAAAGCCGCATTGAATGCGGGCCGGTGGCCGTCGCGCTCGGTTTCGGCCAGCGTGCCATCCACGTCGAAGATGAGGGCTTTGAGTTGCATGGCCGGCAGCATAGAGACGGAAGACCATAAGATGAAGTCAGGAATTCTTATTGGAATGATAAGATTCCGTTCACCATGAAAAACGTCACCCTGCGCCAGCTGAAGGTCTTCGAGGCTGTCGCCAGCCGCCTGTCCTTCTCCCGCGCCGCCGAGGACCTGCACCTGACCCAGCCGGCCGTGTCCATGCAGGTGCAGTCCCTGGCGGACCAGGCCGGCCTGCCGCTGTTCGAGCAGATGGGCAAGAAGATCTACCTCACCGCCGCCGGCGAGGAACTGCTGCGCCATGCGCGGCGCATCGCCCAGCAGCTGCGCGAGGCCGACGAGGCGCTGGCGGCGATCCGCGGCGTGCGCGGCGGGCGGCTGCTCGTCGGCGTCGTCTCGACGGCGAAATACTTCGCCCCGCGCCTGCTGGCGACCTTCAGGGAAACCCATCCCGAGGCCGACCTGCGGCTGGGCGTTCACAACCGCGAGACCATCGTCCGTCAGCTGGCCGACAACGAGATCGACCTCGCCATCATGGGCGCGCCGCCGACGGATTTCGGGACGGTGTCGTCCGAATTCGCCGAGCACCCCCAGGTGATCGTCGCGCATCCCGGACATCCGCTGGCCGCCCGCCGCCGCATCGAGCCGGCCGACCTGGCGGGGGAGGTGTTCCTGATCCGCGAATCGGGATCGGGCACGCGCGGCGCGATGGAGCGGTTCTTCGCCGAAAATGGCGTCATGCCCGGCAACACGATGGAGATGTCCGACAACGAAACCGTCAAGCAGGCCGTGATGGCGGGCCTGGGGCTGTCCTTCATCTCGGAGCATTCCATCGGCCTCGAACTCTCCGCCGGCCGCATCGTCAGGCTGCCCGTGGCCGGCACGCCCGTGATCCGCCACTGGTACATCGTGCATCGCGCCGAAAAGACCCTGCTGCCGATGACGGCCGCCTTCCTCGAGTTCGTGCGCACCGAGGGACCGCGCCTGATCGCCGGCATCGTGCCGGGGGCGAGGAAGCCCGCGAAATCGCCGGGCTGACCGGCATGGCGCACCCGTCAAACCGGGGGTAGACTAGTCAAAAGGAGGCCGGGCCATGGGCATTACGCACGCGAAACTGACGATCACCAATCCGCTGTTGCGCCAACTCGAACCGATAGAGGCCGAAGCCTTGGCGGATACCGGCGCCATGCATCTGTGTATTCCGGAGCATGTGGCCATTCAGCTGGAACTGGTGGAGAAGGAGAAGCGCGAAGTCACCCTCGCCGATAGCTCGAAACGGCTTTATCCATATGTCGGCCCCGTCGAGTTGCGCTTCGGCAACCGGTCCTGCTATGTCGGCGCGATGGTGATGGGCGACGAAGTCCTGCTGGGCGCGATCCCGATGGAGGATATGGACCTGATCGTCCGGCCGCTCAGCCGGGAAGTCCTGATCAATCCCGCCAGCCCGAACATCCCGTCATCGCTGGCGAAAGGGTTCAGGGGGAAATAGGGGCCACGATTTTTCGGCCTTCCTCGAATTCGTGCGCACGGAGGGGCCGGGGCTGATCAGTCCTCCCGCCACTTGATCGAGCAGCCGATGGAGGGAACCTGCTCGCGCGGCCCCTGTCCCGTGCGTGCGATTTCCTTCATGGCTTCGAACAGGTCGCGCCGTGCCGCGGGGACTGACTCCTTGCGCGATGCGTCGAGCCGGCCGCGGTACTGCAATTCCAGGGCGGCGTTGAAGCCGAAGAAGTCGGGCGTGCAGACGGCGCCGTAGGCGCGGGCGACTTCCTGCGTTTCGTCGAGGACGTAGGGGAACGGGAAGTCCATCCGCTTCGCCACCCGCACCATGTTGTCCCACGAGTCTTCCGGGTATTCGGCGGGATCGTTGCTCATGATCGCGATGCTGCCCACGCCGAGCGCCGCGAGTTCCCTCGTGTCGCGCACGATGCGGTCGATCACCGCCTTGACGTAGGGGCAGTGGTTGCAGATGAACATGACCAGCAGCCCCCGCGTACCCAATTGGCCGTGCGCCGAGGCGAGGGTGTGGCGCCGGCCGTCGACGCCCGGCAGGTCGAAATCGGGGGCCTTGCGGCCGAAGTCGCAGGTGGGGGTCGGGGTGCTGGCCATGCTGCCTCCGTTGCGGACCTATAATGCCCGGATGATAACGCGCATCCACTGTCCGCAAGGCTTGGCGCCCGGCGCCAGCGTGGCGCTGCCGGCCGTGGCCGCCCATCACGTGGCGCGCGTGCTGCGGCTCAGGGAGGGCGATCCGCTCGTGCTGTTCGACGGCCGCGGCGGCGAATGGACGGCGGCGATCGCACACATCCGCAAGGACGAGGTGCATGCCGCCCTGGGGAGTTTCGACGGGGTCGACCGCGAGCCGCCGCTGGACGTGACGCTCGTCCAGGCGGTGCCGGCCGCCGACAAGATGGACTGGATCGTGCAGAAATGCACGGAGCTGGGCGTCGCGGCGATCCGGCCCGTGGCCGCGAAGCGCAGCGTCATCCGCCTTTCGGGCGAGCGCATGGAACGGCGCGTCCGGCATTGGTGCGGCGTGGCCGTCGCCGCCTGCGAGCAGTGCGGCCGCAACCGGGTGCCGGCCGTTGCGCCGATCGTTGATCTGCCTCAATACCTGGCCTCGCTTCCGGAAGACAATGGCATGCGCCTGCTGCTGGCGCCGGAGGCCGGCCGGCGCGTGGCGGAGTTGCGGCCGCCGGCCGGGCCGGTTACCCTGCTGGCGGGGCCGGAGGGTGGTTTCGATGGGGATGAACTGCTGGCGGCGGCCAGCGTCGGCTTCCAGGCGGTGACGCTGGGGCCGCGGGTGTTGCGCACGGAAACGGCGGGCCTGGCGGCCGTGGCGGCGATGATGGCTTTGTGGGGCGATTTCTAGGGGGCGGCGATGTTCGAATCGGCTGAACTGGGCCACAAGATCGACAAGGAAACCTACCGCAAGGCGGTGCCCGAGTTGCGCGCGGCACTGCTCGACGCTCAATACGACCTCAAGGAACAGGGCAAGATTCCGGTGGTCGTTCTGGTCAGCGGCCAGGACGGCGCCGGCAAGGGCGAGACCATCAACATCCTCTACGAGTGGATGGATCCCCGCTTCCTCTCCACCCTGGCGTTCTCGGCGCCGACCGACGAGGAGCGCCAGCGGCCCTTCATGTGGCGCTACTGGCGGGCGCTGCCCCCCAAGGGGCGCATCGGCATCTTCGCGGGCTCCTGGTATTCGAGCCCGATCCACGACCACATCGAAGGCAACATGACCCAGGCGGCCATGGACCAGCGCATCGATCAGATCAACCGCTTCGAGGCGATGCTGGTCAACGAGGGCGCCCTCGTGCTCAAGTTCTGGTTCCACCTGACCAAGGACGGCCAGAAGCGGCGCCTCAAGGCGCTTGAAAAGGATCCGCATACCGCCTGGCGCGTCACCAAGTGGAACTGGGATCGCCTCAAGACCTACGACAAGCTGCAGGAGGTGGTCGGCCATGTGCTGCGCATGACCAACACGCCGTGGGCGCCATGGATCATCATCGAGGGCGAGGACGACCGCTATCGTTCGCTGACCACGGGCAAGGTGCTCCTCGACGCCATTCGGAGCCGCCTGGCGGCCACCGGCAAGCAGGCGACGCCGGTGGCGCCGCCGGTGCCGGTGAACATCGACGGCCGCGACGTGCTCTCCGAGCTCGACCTCACGCACACGATTCCGAAGAAGGACTATGAAAGCCAGCTCGCCAAATGGCAGGGCAGGCTCTCCGAGCTGGTGCGCGACCCGCGCTTCAAGCCGCACTCCGTGATCTGCGTCTTCGAGGGTTCGGACGCCGCCGGCAAGGGCGGCGCCGTGCGGCGCATTACCGCCGCCATGGACGCGCGCGACTACCAGATCGTGCCGATCGCCGCGCCGACCGAGGAAGAACGCGCCCAGCCTTATATGTGGCGCTTCTGGCGGCATGTTCCGCGGGTCGGCCGGGTCACCATCTTCGACCGTTCCTGGTACGGCCGCGTGCTGGTCGAGCGCGTCGAGGGCTTCTGCGCCGAAGCCGATTGGCTGCGGGCCTACACCGAGATCAACGATTTCGAGCACGAGCTCTCCGAGGCCGGCGCCATAATCGTCAAGTTCTGGCTCCAGATCGGCAAGGAGGAGCAGCTGCGGCGCTTCAAGGAACGCGAGAAGATCGAGTTCAAGCGCTTCAAGATCACCGAGGAAGACTGGCGCAACCGCGAGAAGTGGGATGACTACCACAAGGCGATCTGCGACATGGTCGACCGCACCAGTACCGGGAACGCGCCCTGGACGCTGGTCGAGGCCAACGACAAGAACTACGCGCGCGTCAAGATCCTGCGGACGGTTTGCGAGCGCATCGAAGCCGCGATCGGCGCCAGGCCCGACAAACCCGTGAAGAAGAAAGAGTGACCGGACCGATATGACGGAAACGACGCAGGAACAAGACGCCGACAGGAAACTGGTGGCCTGGGTCCGCCAGGCCGCGCCCTACATCCACGCCTTTCGCGGCAAGACCTTCGTCATCGCCTTCGGCGGCGAGGAGCTGAAGGAAGACAGCGCACAGGCACTGATCCACGACATCGCCCTGCTCGACAGCATGGGCATCCATCTGGTGCTGGTGCATGGTGCTCGGCCGCAGATCGACGCCGAGATGGCCAGCCGCGGCCTGACGCCCCGCTTCCACAACGGCCTGCGCGTCACGGATGCGGAAACGCTCGAATGCGTGAAGCGGGCGATGGGCGTGACGCGCATCGAGATCGAGGCGCTGCTCTCGCAAGGTCTGCCGAACACGCCGATGGCCGGCGCCTTCCTTCGCATCACCGGCGGCAATTTCATCACGGCCCGTCCGGTCGGCGTGGTCGACGGCGTCGACTTCCAGTACACCGGCGCCGTACGCAAGGTGGTGGCCGAGGAAATCCGGGCGGACCTGGCCCAGGAGAACGTGGTGCTGATCACCCCGGTGGGCGCCTCGCCGACCGGCGAAATCTTCAATCTGGCTTGGGAGGAGGTGGCCGAGGCGGTCGCGGTCGCCATCCGGGCCGACAAGCTGGTCTACCTCTGCGATGCGCCCGGCATCGTGAACAAGAAGGGCGAACTGATCGACGCCCTGGCCGCCGACAAAGCGGCGCAGCTGCTCGCCAGGCGCGTCGGGCAGACCCCCGAAGTGGCGCGCGTCCTTCCAGGCGCCCTGCGCGCTTGCCGCGCCGGCGTCGGCCGGGTGCATTTCCTCGACCGCAGGCGCGACGGTGCCATGCTGATGGAATTCTTCACCCGCGAGGGCGTCGGCACGGTGCTGACCAGCGCGCCCCTGGCCCACCTGCGGCAGGCGACGTCGGACGACGTGGGCGCCATCCTGTCCCTGATCGCCCCGCTGGAGGCCGACGGCACCCTGGTCAAGCGCGGCCGGGAGCGACTGGAGATGGAGATCACGCGTTTTTCCGTCCTCGACCACGATGGCGTCATCGTCGGCTGCGCCGCCCTCTATCCGTTTTCAGACGACAAGGCGGCGGAATTGGCCTGCCTGGCCGTCATGCCGGAATACCGGCGCGCCGGCTACGGCGACCAACTGCGCCGCCATATCGAGGCGCGCGCCCGCAAGATGAAGCTCAGGCACCTGTTCGTGCTGACCACGCGCACGGCCCACTGGTTCATCGAGCGCGGCTTCGCCGAAGCGGACATCGATGCGCTGCCGGTCGCCAAGCGAGAGCTTTACAACTTCCAGCGGCGTTCCAAGGTACTGGCCAAGTCGCTGTAGAATTCGGCCTCACCTCTATTTGAAGGAAATAGCACATGGCACGCATGGTGAATTGCGTCAAGCTCGGCCGCGAAGCGGAGGGGCTGGATTTCCCGCCGATGCCCGGCGCGCTCGGCAAGCGGCTGTTCGAGAATGTTTCGAGGGAAGCCTGGCAGCAATGGATCCGGATGCAGACGATGATCATCAATGAGAATCGCCTGAATCTGGCGGACGCCAGGCACAGAAAGTACCTGACCGAACAGGTCGAGAAGCACTTCTTCGGCGAAGGCGCCGCCCCGCTGTCTGGCTACGTGCCGCCGCGATGAGACGTCAGCCGGCCGCCGCTTCCTGCTCGATCGCCTCCAGCCCGATGTGGCGCACGTCGCGCCCCCTGGCCATGTAGACGACGTACTCCGACAGGTTCTTGGCGTGGTCGCCGATGCGCTCGATGGACTTGGCGATGAACAGCAGGTCGAGCGCGCATGAAATGGTGCGCGGATCTTCCATCATGAAGGTGATCAGCTGGCGCATGATGGACTTGAACTCCGAATCCACCGCCTTGTCCTGACGCACCACCTGGGCCGCCGCCGCCAGGTCGATGCGGGCGAAGGCGTCGAGGGCCTGGCGCAGCATCGCCACCGCGATGTCGGCGACGTGGCGCAGCGGCACCCGCGGCACGAAGGGCGTTTCCCGCGAATGCAAGTTCTTGCCCATCTTGGCGATTTTCTTGGCCTCGTCGCCGATGCGCTCCAGGTCGGTGATGGTCTTGATCACCATCATGATCATGCGCAGGTCGGAGGCGGTCGGCTGGCGGCGGGCGATGATGTGCGTGCAGGCCTCGTCGAGCTCGACCTCGTGCCGATTGACCGTCTGGTCGTTGTCAATCACCTGGTCGGCCAGGAGCAGGTCGCCGCTGTCCAGGGCCTCCATGGCCCGGACGATCTGCTGCTCGACCATGCCGCCCATCTGCAGGACCCGCGTTCGGATGTTCTCCAGATCGACGTCGAATTGCTTGGCAATGTGTTCTGGCATGGCCCATGTTCCCCTGGAAGATGCGACCGGCGAGTCTAGCCGCGCCGGATGACGGAATTGTTGCAGATCAGCGAATGATTGTCTTCACGCCTTCCGGCGTGGCCAGCAGCAGAACGTCGGCGCCACGGCGGGCGAAAAGGCCATTGGTGACGACACCGGCGATGTGGTCGATTTCGGACTCCAGCGCCACCGGATCGGCGATGGCCAGGCCATGCACGTCGAGGATCACGTTGCCGTTATCGGTGACGAAGCCCTCGCGCAGGCGGGGTTCGCCGCCCAGCGCCGCGAGCCGGCGCGCCACGTGGGTGCGCGCCATGGGGATTACCTCCACCGGCAACGGGAATCGGCCCAGGGTCTCGACCCGTTTGCTCGCGTCGCAGATGCAGACGAAAGTCCGCGCCACGGCGGCGACGATCTTCTCGCGCGTCAACGCGCCACCGCCGCCCTTGATCATCGCGAGTTGTCCGTCGATCTCGTCGGCGCCATCCACGTAGATGGACATTTCAGCGACGTCGTTGAGGTCCAGCACCCGGATGCCGTGCCCTTCGAGGCGCCTCGCCGTGGCCACGGAACTGGCGACGGCGCCGTCGATTCGGTCTTTCATCGGCGGCAGCGCGTCGATGAAGAAGTTGGCGGTCGAGCCGGTGCCGACGCCGAGGATGGCACCCGCCGGCAAATGGGCCGCCATGTAGTCCGCCGCCGCCTGGGCGACCGACCGCTTGAGTTCGTCCTGTGTCATGGTGGCGCCAGTATAGTGGCTATCCCTCGTGATTCGCTCACAGCAGCACCCGGCGGAAATCGGCCAGCAGCCGGCAGAGGAAGCCGGTGAAGCGCGCCGCGGCCGCGCCATCGATGACGCGGTGGTCGTAGGACAGCGAGAGCGGCAGCATCAGGCGCGGCGCGAATTCCTGGCCGTTCCACTTCGGTTTCGTCTCGGCTTTCGAGACGCCGAGGATGGCGACTTCCGGCGCGTTGACGATGGGCGTGAACGCCGTGCCGCCGATGCCGCCGAGGCTGGAGATGGTGAAGCAGCCGCCCTGCATCTCGGCGGGCGCGAGCCGGCCCTCACGCGCCTTGCCGGCCAGCTCCGCCGTCTCCCGCGCGATGTCAAGCAGGCCCTTGCGGTCGGCGTCGCGGATCACGGGCACCACCAGGCCGTCCGGCGTGTCGGCGGCGAAGCCGATGTGGGTATACCGCTTGAACACGATATTCTCGCCGTCGAGCGATGCATTGAATTCGGGATGCGCCTTCAGCGCCGCGACCGCCGCCCGGACGAGGAAGGCGAGCAGGGTCAGTTTCACGCCCGACGTTTCGTTCTCCCGATTGATCTCGACGCGGAAGGCTTCCAGATCGGTGACGTCCGCCTCGTCGAACTGCGTGACATGGGGAATCGTCGCCCAGTTGCGGGCGAGGTGGGCGCCGGAAATCCTCTGGATGCGGGACAGGGGCCTCGTCTCGATCGGGCCGAATTTCGAGAAGTCGATTGGCGACGGGGATGGGATGCCCGGCGCGTCTCCGCCGCGCATCGCGTCCTTCACGAAGGCCTGAACGTCGGATGCCAGGATGCGGCCATGGGGGCCGCTGCCGCCGACCCCGGTGACATCGACGCCCAGCTCTCGCGCAAAGCGCCGCACCGAGGGGCTGGCGTGCGGCTTGTGCCCGCCGGACATTTCGGCGACAACGGCGGCCGGCGCGGGCGCGGCGGTTTGCGGCGCTTCCGGGAGGGAGGGCGCGGCGACCATCGTCAGGATCACGCTGTCCCTGGAAACCTTGTCGCCGAGCTTTACCCGGATTTCCTCCACCGTGCCGGCGGCGGGCGCGGGCACATCCATGACGGCCTTGTCGGATTCCAGCGTGACGAGGGCGTCCTCGGCCTTGACGGCGTCGCCCGGCTTCACCCGGATATCGATGATCGGCACATCCTTTGAATCGCCGATGTCGGGCACCTTCACTTCCAGCGGTTCAGCCATGGTCACACCTTCGCCGGGTTGGGTTTGTCCGGATCGAGACCGTATTTTTCGATGGCCTCCTCCACTTTCGCCGTCTCGATCTGGCCTTCGTCGGCCAGCGCCCCCAGTGCGGCCAGCGCGATCCAGCGCCGATCGACCTCGAAGAAGTGGCGCAGCCTCTCGCGGGTGTCCGAACGCCCGAAGCCGTCGGTGCCGAGCACCGCGTAGCGGCGCGGCACGAAAGGCCGGACCTGTTCGGCGAAGGCCCGCACGTAGTCGGTGGCGGCGATCACCGGGCCGCGCGTGTCTTTGATCAGCGCCGTGACGTGCGGCACCCGCGCCGGCTCGCGGGGGTGCCGCAGGTTCCAGCGCGCGCAGTCCCGGCCGTCGCGCGCCAGTTCCGTGAAGCTCGGACACGACCAGAGGTCGGCGTCGATGCCCCAGTCGTCGCGCAACAGATCCCCGGCTGCGGCGGCCTCGCGGAAGATCGCGCCCGATCCGAGCAATTGGACGCGCGGCGCGTTCGAGGCCGGCCCCTTGCGGAAGAGATACATGCCCCGGAGAATGTCGTCGCGTGCGCCATCGGGCATCGCCGGATGCTCCCAGTTCTCGTTCATCGCCGTCAGGTAATAGAACACGTCCTGCTGCTCCGCGACCATGCGGCGCAGGCCGTCCTGCACGATGACGGCGACTTCGAAGGCGAATGTCGGATCCCAGGAGACGCAGTTCGGGATGAGCGCCGAGAGCAAGTGCGAATGGCCGTCCTCGTGCTGCAAGCCCTCGCCGTTCAGCGTCGTGCGGCCGGCCGTGCCGCCGATCAGGAAGCCGCGGGCGCGCGCGTCGCCGGCCGCCCAGCAGAGGTCCATCGTGCGCTGGAAGCCGAACATCGAGTAGAAGACGTAGAAGGGCACCATCTGCACGCCGTGGGTCGAGTAGCTCGTCGCCGCGGCGATCCAGTCGGCCATGGCGCCGGCCTCGTTGATGCCTTCTTGGAGGATCTGCCCGTCCTTCGATTCCTTGTAGAACATCAGCTCGCCAGCGTCCTGCGGCACGTATTTCTGGCCTTCCTGGTTCCAGATGCCGATCTGTCGGAACAGGCCCTCCATGCCGAAAGTGCGCGACTCGTCGGCGACGATGGGCACGATGCGCCGGCCCAGCGCCTTGTCCTTGAGCAGCACGTTGAGGATGCGCACGAAGGCCATGGTCGTCGAAAACGCGCGCCCCTCGCCGCCGGCCTTGAGCAACGCGTCGAAATCGGAAAGCGGCGGCACCGGCAGCGGCTCGACGATGCGGCGGCGCGCCGGCAGGTCGCCGCCCAGCGCCTCGCGCCGCTCGCGCAGGTAGGCGAGTTCCGCCGAATCCTCCGCGAACTTCAGGTAGGGCAGAGACTCCAGTTCCTCGTCGGCGACGGGCAGCTTGAATCGGTCGCGGAAGGCCCGGATCGACGTGGTGCCCATCTTCTTCTGCTGGTGGGTGATGTTCTGCGCCTCGCCCGATTCGCCCATGCCGTAGCCCTTGACCGTCTTGGTCAGGATCACCGTCGGCTGGCCGGCATGCGCCGTCGCGGCCGCGTAGGCGGCGTAGACCTTGTGCGGGTCGTGGCCGCCGCGGTTCAGGCGCCAGAGGTCGTCGTCGGTCCAGTTTGCGACCATCGCGCCGAGTTCCGGCGTATTGAAGAAATGCTCGCGTACATAGGCGCCGTCCTTCGACTTGAAGGTCTGGTAGTCGCCGTCGACGCACTCCATCATGCGGCGGCGCAGGTGGCCCTGCCTGTCCTGCGCCAGCAGCGGATCCCAGTAGCCGCCCCAGATGACCTTGATCACGTTCCAGCCGGCGCCGCGGAAGTCGGATTCGAGCTCCTGGATGATCTTGCCGTTGCCGCGCACCGGACCGTCGAGCCGCTGAAGGTTGCAGTTAATGACGAAAACCAGGTTGTCGAGCTTCTCGCGCCCGGCCATGCCGATGGCGCCCATGGACTCGGGCTCGTCCATCTCGCCGTCGCCCATGAAGGCCCAGACCCTGCGCCCCCCCGTGTCGGCCAGTTCCCGGTCGTGCAGGTACTTCATGAAGCGCGCCTGATAGATGGCCTGGATCGGCCCCAGGCCCATCGACACCGTCGGGAATTGCCAAAAGTCCGGCATCAGCCACGGATGCGGATAGGAGGGCAGCCCCTTGCCGCACACTTCCTGGCGGAAACAGTTCATCTGCGCCTCGGTCAGGCGGCCGAGCAGGAAGGCGCGGGCATAGACGCCGGGCGATGAGTGGCCCTGGAGGTACACCAGGTCGCCGCCATGCTTTTCGGAAGGCGCATGCCAGAAATGGTTGAAGCCGACGTCGAACAGCGTCGCGGCGGAGGCGAAGCTGGCGATGTGGCCGCCGAGGTTCGAGTCGCCCCGGTTGGCGCGCAGCACCATGGCCATGGCGTTCCAGCGCACGTAGGCGCGGATGCGATTCTCGATGGCGTAATCGCCGGGCGCGCGCGGCTGGCGATCGGCGGGGATGGTGTTGACGTAGTCCGTGTTGGCCGAATAGGGAAGATTGATGCCCGTCCGGCGGCCCAGGTCGATCAGGCGCTCGATCAGGAAGTGCGCGCGCGCCGGGCCTTCCCGTTCGATGACGGCTTCCAGCGCTTCGAGCCATTCCCCGGTTTCCTGGGGATCGTCATCCGGCGGCATAGACTCGGACATGGCAAGTTCCTCGGCACAGCCGCCATGAGAGGAGCGGCCAACATATCAGGGCGCCCGATTATGCCCCCGGTTTACATGCCGCTCAGATCATCGATGGCATCGACCACCATGCCGGTGCCGATGGCGATCAGCAGAATGTCGGTGGCCACGCGTACATATCTGTGGCCGGTGGGCGGGGGCCCCAGACGCACAACAACGCTGGACGGCAAATCGTAGAAAATCACGTCGCGCGGCAGCGGCTGTCCCTTGTGCCATTTTTTAGCTTGGCCTGGCGGCAGGCAGCCGTTGCGCTTCTTGGCCAGTCCCGGCGGACAGTGCCCGGAGCGGAAACGTTCGTCGTAATACTCGCGCATGGCGGCGCGATGATGGTCGTTGAAGTACGCGCCGACCCGCGTGTCGTCACGATCGTCATGCCGGGAGTCTCCTCGGCGGTCATCACGACGATCGTCCTTGCGTCCGCCACCGGCGCGCGAATCCCCCTTGCGCGTTTCCTGGGCGTTGTTTCCAGGCTTTCCGCCGCCCGCCCATCCAGGCTTGTCGGCAAAGGCGGGGCCGCCGGTAAGGATGGCGGCTACGAACAAGGTCAGGAGATATTTTCCTTGCGGACAGGTTCGCATGATTCGCCTCCGGAGTGACTTTGACGCCATACTATACCCTGACGGTTCGCGTCTGGCGCAAGGGCTCGCTTCCGCATCGCCATGCGTCCGGGATTGGAAATCCGACCGGGCTCCCGTGTGGACGCCCACCCGCCGAATCCGGATAATTGCGCCTTTTCTGACAAGGACTTCCGCATGACCGCACGCATTCTCGACGGCAACGCCCTTTCGGCGAAGGTGAGGGAACATCTCGCCGAACATGCCGCCGCCCTCAAGGCCACGCATGGCGTCACGCCCTGCCTCGCCGTGATCCTCGCCGGCGAGGACCCCGCTTCCGCCGTCTATGTGCGCAACAAGGTGGCCGCCTGCGAGAAGGCCGGCTTCCGCTCGATCAAGGAGGTCTATCCGGCTAACGTCGAGCCGGTGGAAGTGCTTGCCAGGATCGCCGAGTTGAACGCCGATCCGGACGTGCATGGCATCCTCGTCCAGCTGCCGCTGCCGAGGCAGTTCGACGCCGAGGCGGTGCTGGAGGCCATCTTGCCGGAGAAGGACGTCGACGGCTTCCACGCTGAGAACGTCGGCGCGCTGATGCAGGGCACCCCGCGCTTCCTGCCCTGCACGCCCTACGGCGTCATGAAGATGCTGGAGAGCGAGAACGTGCCGCTCAAGGGCGCCGAGGCGGTGATCGTCGGTCGCAGCAACATCGTCGGCAAGCCGATGGCGATGCTTTTGCTGGCGCAGAGCTGCACCGTCACCGTCTGCCATTCCCAGTCGAAGGACCTGGCCTTCCACACGCGCCGCGCCGACATCCTCGTCGCCGCCGTCGGCCGCGCGAAGATGATCACCGGCGACATGATCAAGCCGGGCGCAACGGTCATCGACGTCGGCATCAACCGCACGCCGGAAGGTAAGCTCTGCGGCGACGTCGATTTCGAATCCGCAAAGGAGGTAGCCGGCCTCATCACGCCCGTGCCCGGCGGCGTCGGCCCGATGACCATCACCATGCTGCTCGCCAACACCCTGGAATCCGCGGAGAGGACGCTGAAATGAACACTCCCCTGATCGGCATCGTCATGGGCTCGGACTCGGACTGGCCGGTCATGAAGGCCTGCACCGAGACGCTGAAGCAGTTCGGCGTCGCCTTCGAGGCGAAGGTGCTGTCCGCGCACCGCACGCCGGATGCAGCGCTCGACTATGCGGCGACGGCGCAAAGCCGCGGCATGAAGGTGCTGATCGGCGCGGCCGGCGGCGCTGCGCACCTCGCCGGCGTGCTGGCCGCCAAGACCGAACTGCCGGTGCTGGCCGTGCCCATGCCCTCGAAGCACCTGGGCGGCTTCGATTCCCTGCTCGCGATGGTGCAGATGCCCGGCGGCATCCCGGTGGCCACTTTCGCGATCGGCGAAGCCGGCGCCACCAACGCTGCGCTGTTCGCCGTCGCGATGCTGGCGCTTTCCGACGCCGCGCTGGCGGAGAAGCTGTCCGACTTCCGCCGGCGGCAGACCGAGAAGGTTCTGTCCAAGACCCTGCCGGATGTCTGACATCGAACGGGCGGTCGCCCTGCTCCGCCAGGGCGAATTGGTCGCGTTCCCGACCGAGACGGTTTACGGCTTGGGCGCCGACGCTTCGAACTCCGCCGCCGTTGCGAAGATATTCGCCGCCAAGGGCCGGCCGCAGGATCGTCCGCTGGCCGTCCTCCTGCAGGACAGCGGTCAGGCCGCCCATTGGGCGCGCGACATTCCGGAGGCGTTCTGGAAGCTCGCGCGGACGTACTGGCCGGGGCCACTGACGATCGTCCTCAAGCGCGCGCCGGGCGTGAGCGACGCCCTCACCGCCGGCCTGGATACGATCGGCCTGCGCGTCCCGAACCATCCGCTCGCACTGGCCCTCCTGAACACGTTCGGCGGCGCCATCGCCGCCACTTCCGCAAACCGCTCCGGGGATGCCAGCCCAACCACGGCGCAAGCCGTCCACGAGGCGCTGGGCGCCACCGTCCGGTTGATCCTCGACGGAGGCCTCTGCGCCATCGGCATCGAATCCACGGTCCTCGACTTATCCGGCACCAGGCCACGCATCCTGCGGGCCGGCGCGATCGGCGCGGCGAACCTCGCCGATGTATTCGGTGAAATGCCTTGCACGGATGGCGCCACGACGCTATGACAACCGTGAGGTAACATTGGCGCTCCCAATCCTGCCGGAGCTTGTGCCATGCCCACCGTCGCACCGGAAATTTTCAAGGCTTATGACATACGCGGCATCGTCGGCCGCAACCTGACGCCGGAAACCGCCCGCCTCGTCGGCCGGGCGCTCGGCACGGAGGCCAACGAGCGCGGCCTGGTGAGCATTGTCGTCGGCCGCGACGGCCGGCTGTCCGGTCCGGCGCTTGCCGCCGCGCTGGGTGAAGGCATCGCCTCGACGGGCATCGACGTCATCGACATCGGCTGCGTACCGACGCCCGTCACCTATTTCGCGGCCCAGCATCTCGGCGGTGGCAGCTGCGTCTCGGTGACGGGCAGCCACAATCCGCCCGACTATAACGGTTTCAAGATGGTGCTCGGCGGCGAGACGCTCTACGGATCGCTGATCCAGGCGCTGCGCAAGACGATCGAGGCGCGCCGCTTCGTCGACGGGCATGGCGTGACACGCGAGGCCGACGTGCGTGAGGCGTATCTCTCGGCCATCACCGGCGATGTCAGGCTCTCGCGGCCGATGAAGATCGTGGTCGATTGCGGCAACGGAGTAGCCGGCGCTTTCGCGCCGGAACTCTTCCGCCGCATGGGCTGCGACGTCGTCGAATTGTTCTGCGCGGTCGACGGCAACTTCCCCAACCACCATCCCGACCCCTCAAAGCCCGAGAACCTCCGTGACGTGATCCGCGCGCTGAGGGAAACGGACGCCGAACTGGGCTTGGCCTTCGACGGCGACGGCGACCGGCTCGGCGTCGTCACCAAGGACGGCGAGATCATCTACCCGGACCGGCAGCTGATGCTGTTCGCCGCCGACGTGCTGATGCGCAATCCCGGCGCGCAGATCATCTTCGACGTCAAGTGCTCGCGCTGGGTGGCCGAATCGGTGAAACTCCAGGGCGGCCGGCCGCTGATGTGGAACACCGGACACGCCTTCATCAAGGGCAAGCTCAGGGAAACCGGCGCGCCCCTGGCCGGCGAGATGAGCGGGCATATGTTCTTCAAGGAGCGCTGGTACGGCTTCGACGACGGCCTGTACGCGGGCGCGCGCCTGCTCGAGATCGTGTCGCGCTGGAAGGACGCCAACTGGCCGCTGAAGAACCTGCCCAACGCGATCTGCACGCCGGAACTCAACCTGAAGATGAAGGAAGGCGAGCCGCACGCTCTCATCGAGAAATTGCAGAAACAGGGGAAATTTCCGGGTGCCGCGCAGCTCGTCACCATCGACGGCGTGCGCGCAGAATACCCGGACGGTTTTGGGCTGGCGCGCGCATCGAACACCACGCCGGTCGTCGTGTTGCGCTTCGAGGCCGACACGCAGGCCGCGCTGGCCCGCATCCAGGCCGAATTCAAGGCCGCGTTGGAGTCCGTCTGGCCGGGCCTGCAAGTGAAATTCGACAGTGGCCACTGAAGAAGTCTTCATCGGCCGCCAGCCGATCCTCGACCGCGACCAGAAGATGTTCGCCTACGAACTGCTGTTCCGGAGCGGCTCGCAGAAGAACTCGGCGGATGTTCAGGACAACCTGGCGGCCTCGGCCAGCGTCATCAGCCATGCCTTCGGCGATCTCGGCATCGATCAGGCGCTCGGCCCCTACAAGGGCTTCATCAACTGCGACGAGGAACTGCTGCTCTCGGACATCATCGAGATACTGCCGACCGACAAGATCGTGCTGGAGGTGCTGGAAACCGTCGAGGTGACGCCACCCATCGTCGGGCGCTGCCGGGAGCTCAAGGCGCGCGGCTTCACCCTGGCGCTGGACGACTTCGTCAATTACGAGGAGAAATGGCGGCCGCTGCTGGATCTGGTGGAAATCGTCAAGGTCGACATCATGCCCCTCGACACAGCGTCCCTGGCCCGCACTACCGTGGCGCTCAGGCGCTGGCCGCTCATGCTGCTGGCCGAGAAGGTGGACTCGCGCGAGCAGGCGGGCTTCTGCCACGACCTCGGCTACACGCTGTTCCAGGGCTACTACTTCGCCAAGCCGGTCATCATCGCCGGCCGGAAGCTCGGCCATTCCCGACTGTCCCTGATGCGCCTGCTGGGACTGGTGCTGGAGGATGCCGAGACCACCCAGCTGGAGGGCGTCTTCAAGCACGAGCCCGGCTTGGCCATGAACCTGTTGCGGCTCACCAATTCGGTCGCCACGGGCGTGCGCACCCGTGTCACCTCGCTGCGCCACGCCGTCACCATACTGGGTCGCCGTCAGCTACAACGCTGGCTGCAACTGCTGCTCTACACCAACCCATCCGGCGGCGATGTGGCCAGCCCCCTGTTGCAGCTCGCCGCCACCCGCGGCCGCCTGATGGAACTGCTGGCCGGTGGCCTGCATCCCGGACAGCGGGAGATCGGGGACCACGCCTTCATGACCGGCATCATGTCGCTGATGCCGACGCTTATGGGCGTCGGCATCGGAGAAATCCTCAAGGGCATCAACCTCACCGGCGACGTGCGCGAGGCACTGGAATCACGCGGCGGCGAACTCGGCACCATGCTGCGCCTGACGGAAGCGCTCGAGGCCGGCGACGGCGCGGCCTGCCACGACCTGACCGGACAGCTGGCCGGCGCCGACCACACCGTGATCAACGCCTGCCTGGCCCAGGCGCTCGCCTGGGCCAATAACATCGGGCGAATGAACGAGTAGCGTCTAGAGACGTTGTCCGACCCAGTCCCGCACCGACGCCAGCGCCGCGGGGAGGTTTTCCGGCTGCGTGCCGCCGGCCTGCGCCATGTCGGGCCGGCCGCCGCCCTTGCCGCCGACCTGCTGGGCGACCATGTTCACCAGATCGCCCGCCTTGATGCGGGAAGTCAGTCCCTGTGACACGCCGGCGATCAGGCTCACCTTGCCGTCGCTGACGCTGGCCAGCACGATGGCGGCCTCCTTGAGCTTGTCCTTGAGCTTGTCCATGGTCTCGCGAAGCTGGGCGACGTCGGCGCCCTCCATGGTGGCTGCCAGCACCTTGATCCCATTGATCTCGACGGCCTGGCCGGCGAGGTCGTCGCCCTGCCCGGAAGCCAGCTTGGCCTTGAGCCGCGCCAGTTCCTTCTCCAGCGCGCGCATGTTGTCGAGGATGCCGGCGACGCGCTCCGCCAGCTCGGCGGGCTGCGTCTTCAGGAGCGACGAGACGCCCTGCACGCGGCGCTCCTGCTCCTGCACGTAGCGCAGCGAGTTGGCGCCGGTGATGGCCTCGACGCGGCGTACGCCGGCCGCGACGCCGGTTTCTGAAACGATCTTGAACAGGCCGATGTCGCCGGTGCGGCAGACATGGGTGCCGCCGCACAGCTCTTTCGATGAACCGATGCCGACCACGCGCACCTCGTCGCCGTACTTCTCGCCGAACAGCATCATCGCGCCGGACTTCTGCGCCTCGGCGATCGGCATCAGGCGCGTGTCGGTGGCGGCATTGGCGAGGATTTCGTTGTTCACGATCTCCTCGACCTCGCGGATTTCCTCGGCGCTCATGGGGGCCGTGTGGGCGAAGTCGAAGCGCGTCTTGTCGGCATCGACCTGCGAGCCCTTCTGCTGCACATGCTGGCCGAGCACGGAGCACAAGGCCTTGTGCATCAGGTGGGTGACCGAGTGGTTGCGCGCGGTGGCGGCGCGGGCGGCGACATCGACGCGCGCCGCGACGGCCTGGCCGACGGCCAGCCTGCCGGTGCGGACGATGCCGTGGTGGCCGAACACCGCCGCCTGGATCTTCATCGTGTCCTCGACGGCGAACAGGCCCGCGCCCTTGATCTCGCCGCGATCGCCGACCTGGCCGCCGGACTCGGCATAGAAGGGCGTTTCGTCGAGCACGACCACGCCGAGTTCGCCTTCGTTCAATTCCTTGACCGGCGTGCCGTCCTTGTACAGCGCAAGAATCTTCGCGGTGGTTTCCAGCTTCTCGTAGCCGTGGAATTCGCTGGCGGGGCCGTCGTATTCAAGCGCCGCCGCCATCCTGAACTTGCCGGCTGCGCGCGCCTGTTCCTTCTGCCGCGCCATGGCGGCGTCGAAGGCGGCGGCGTCCACCGTCACGCCGCGCTCGCGGCAGATGTCGGCGGTGAGGTCGAGCGGGAAGCCGAAGGTGTCGTGCAGCTTGAAAGCGGTGTCGCCATCGAAGACCTTGCCGCCGGATTTCTCCATCGCCGCCAGTTCGCCTTCGAGGATGGCCATGCCGTGCTCGATGGTGGCGAAGAAGCGGTCCTCCTCCTGCTTCAGCACGTCCATGACGCGCTTTTCATTGGCCGACAGTTCGGGATAGGCGGCGCCCATCTCGGCGACGAGGTCCGGCACCATCCGGTGGAAGAAGGCGGCGCGGGCGCCGAGCTTCCAGCCGTGGCGGATGGCGCGGCGGATGATGCGGCGGAGCACATAGCCGCGTCCCTCGTTGCCGGGGATCACGCCATCGGCGAGCAGGAACGCGCATGCCCGGATGTGGTCGGCCAGCACCTTGAGCGAGGGCGAGTCCATGTCGGCGCCGCTCGTTTCCCTTGCGGCGGCGGCGATCAGGCGCTGGAAGAGGTCGATCTCGTAGTTGGCATGCACGCCTTGCAGCACGGCGCTGATGCGCTCCAGCCCCATGCCGGTGTCGACCGAGGGCTTGGGCAGCGGATGCATCACGCCCGCGTCGTCCCGGTTGAACTGCATGAACACGTTGTTCCAGATCTCGATGTAGCGGTCCCCGTCCTCGTCGATTGATCCGGGCGGGCCGCCGGGAATCTCCGGGCCGTGGTCGTAGAAGATCTCGGTGCAGGGGCCGCAGGGGCCCGTGTCGCCCATCATCCAGAAGTTGTCCGAGGCGTAACGCGCGCCCTTGTTGTCGCCGATGCGGATCACGCGTTCGGCCGGCACGCCGATCTCCTTCGTCCAGAGATCGTAGGCCTCGTCGTCCTCGGCGTAGACCGTGACCCAGAGCCGGTCCTTCGGCAGTTTATATACCCCGGTGAGCAGCTCCCAGGCGTATCCGATGGCGTCGCGCTTGAAGTAGTCGCCGAAGCTGAAGTTGCCCAGCATCTCGAAGAAGGTGTGGTGGCGCGCCGTGTAGCCCACGTTCTCGAGGTCGTTGTGCTTGCCGCCGGCCCGCACGCACTTCTGCGAGGTGGTGGCGCGCGTGTAGGGGCGCTTGTCGAAGCCGAGGAACACGTCCTTGAACTGGTTCATGCCCGCGTTGGTAAAGAGCAGCGTCGGGTCGTCGTGCGGCACCAGCGAGCTGGAGGCGACGATCTGGTGCCCCTTGGAGGCGAAGAAGTCGAGGAATTTCTGGCGGATATCTGCGGAACTAGCGGATTTCATGGGAGCGCCGGTGGTGTTCGGGATAGGCGAATTCTAGCAGCGCCCCAGCTTTTCCAGTTTGGTGCGGCTTCCCGCCCCGCTCATCGTGTTTTCTTCAGCTTGCGAGGCGGTGCGCCGACAGGCGGCAGAAAACTTTCCCCCGTCACCACCGGCCTGCCGGTCTTGGCTTCCAGTGCTTTGCGCGCTTGTTTGGCAATGCCACCGCCCTTGGTTGCGGCCTCGGCGTTTTCGGTGATGCCGGTGGCCTCGCCCGTTTCGGCGATCTGCCGCGTGGAGAGTTCCGCCAGTGCCGTGAAAATCAGTTCCGCCTCGCTCATGTGGTCGCGCAGGTTGTGATCCTGCAAGCCCTTCATCCGCTTGTGCGCCTTCACGCTCACGCCCGACCATTCCTCATGGATGATGTTGGTGAGGATGGCGAATTCATCACCCTGCCGGATGTCGTGGCTGGCCCAGTAGTCGGTCAGCTTGTTGCGCGTCTCCTGCCCGGTCATGCGCTGCTGTATCCACTTCTCGCTGCGCCCGTGCTTGCGCCAGGTCTCGCGGGCGCGGTCCAGCGAACGACCGGGATCGGCCATCTCCCGCATACGCTCGTAGCCGACCTTCGCCAACCATAGCTTGATCGGCTCGGCCTTCGGGCTGGGGACGGACTGAACGAGGCGCAGCAGGGTTTCGGCGGTGGCCATGTCGGTCAGGCGCTGTTTGCCATCGGCGGCGACCAATTTCAACTGGTAACAACTTGATACCAGTTGACTACCCTCCTTGGTCAGACGGCCTTTCAAGACCTTCCAGTACTTCCTGGCCCCCTGATAATCCGGCTGCTGGGTCAGCACCTGAACGATGTCGACCACCGAAAACCACCAGGTTTCGGTGTCCTCGTCATAAACGCGCCGGATGGCGTGGCTCTCGAAGAAGGCGGATTGGATTGTCATGGTTCAAACCCTTTCGCGGCAACATGGGTGAATGCGCTGTTTCATGAGGCGGAGGCGGTCATGCTGTGTTCCGCCACCGAATAGAAACTCGTGCAATGCCCTCCGAAGCGGCAAAGCTTCGAGAGCGCGGCGGCGATATCGCGGATGTCGAGCAGTGCCGGATCGGGTTTCAGGACGTCAAACCACTTGCCGGTGGATGTCAGAATCGATGACGACAAATCGGTGGTCTCCCGTTATTGCGGTAGATGCGTTCGGTGCGGGTCATGGAGTGGCCTGTATGGCCGCTTCATGATAGCCGATCCCAATCCGCGATCCCCGGCCACCGCTATCGCGGGGTTCAGCGCAGCGCCTGTGCAATGAAGTGGCGCGGCACGCGGCTGCGCGGGATGCGCACGCGGCTTCCGTCGAACCAGCAGCGCACGTCGTCGTCGAGGCCGATGCCATGCATGAAGTTGTAGAGCGCCTTGTTCAGCGCGACGCCCAGCGCGTCGTGGTCGACGCCGGTCGGGTCGATGAAGCCGACGTCGTTCCGGGCGAAAGTCGTGGCGGGCAACGGCTTGAGCGTGATGCCGTAGCGCTCCGGATGCCGGCCGACCGGCGAGTGAACCGTGCACACGAAGCGATGGAAGAAGCCGGATTGAATGCAGCCCGCCCCGAACAGTTGCCGAACGTATTCCAGCGCGTCGACGGTGTCCTGCACCGTCTGGGTCGGGAAGCCGTACATCAGGTAGGCATGGACCAGGATGCCGGCGTCGGTGAAGGCGCGCGTCACACGGGCGACCTGCTCGACCGAGACGCCTTTCTGCATGAGCTTGAGCAGCCGGTCGGAGGCGACTTCCAGCCCGCCGGAAACGGCGATGCATCCGCTTTGCGCAAGCTCCCCGCACAGTTCCGGGGTGAATGATTTCTCGAAGCGGATATTGCCCCACCACGAGATATCCCGGTGGCGCTTCCGTAATTCATCGGCGAGCGATTTCAGCGCCCTGGGCGCGGCGGCCTCGTCGACGAAATGGAACCCTGTCGTCCCCGTCTCCGCGATGACGGCCTCGATGCGGTCGACCAGCGTGCCGGCCGCCAGCGCCTCGTAGCGGGAGATGTAATCGAGCGAGACGTCGCAGAAGCTGCACTTTCTCCAGTAGCAGCCCTGCGCCACGGCGAGCTTGTTCCATCGGCCGTCGGACCACAGACGGTGCATGGGATTGAGCATGTCGAGGACCGACAGGTAGCGGTCGAGCGGCAGCCCCTCCCAGGTGGGCGTGCCCACATCGGCGAAGGCGATATCGGGCTCTGCGGCGTCGATGTAGCGCACCGCATCGGCGGCGCGCACGAAAGTTCGCACCAGACGCTCCCTCGGGCGGGTGCCCCGGTGATGTTCGATCAGCGCCAGGAGAGGACGTTCGCCGGCATCCAGCGTGACGTAGTCGACATAGTCGAATACCCTCGGCTCGCAAAGCTCGCGCAATTCGGTATTGACGAAGCCGCCGCCGAGGGCGATGGCGATGGACGGGTCGTGCGCCCTGATCGCCTGCGCGATTCGGAACGCCGCATACACGGAACCCGGAAACGGCACCGACAACAGGACGAGCCGTGGCTTGTGCCGGATCAGGGCTTTGAGAGTCAGATCGCGCAGGACGGCGTCCACCAGGTTGGGCGGCGCCGCCAGGGCTGCCGCCAGCGGCTCGAAGCTGGGCTGGCTCTGCGCCAGTGACTCGGCGTAGCGCACGAATTCGAAGCGCGGATCGACGGCATCGCGCAGCACGTCGGCAAGGTCGTTGAGGTACAGGGTGGCGAAATGCCGGGCGCGATCCTGGATGCCGAGCGCGCCGAAGGCCCAGGCCAGCGGATCGCCGCCGTCCTCGTCGTCCGGATCAACATAGACGTCGAGCGATTCGAAACGCGGCCCCTCGGGCAGGAAGCGCCGCCCGGCGATGCGATGGCCAAGGCTGGGGTCGCGTCCCTGAAGAAAGGCCACGGCCGGTTCGATGGTGGACAGGTAGCGATCGAACTGCCGGTCGAAGGAATCGACGGCCGCGGTGCGCTTGTCCCGTGGCAGGGCGGCGACGCATCCGCGGATTTCAACGAGGCCGGCGGACGAGAACAGCCGAAGCACCAGCGCCAGCGCCAGGTCTTCCTGCACCGCATCGATCCCGCGCGAACGCAGGAACCCGGTCAGGAAGGCCGTGGACGGGTAGGGCGTATTGAGCTGCGTCATCGGCGGGATGACGGCAAGGACGCGCATGGGCAGGGCGGGGTGGCCGGCGAACATGGGAATGCCGGATCATAGGACATTAGCGTGGAACAATCATGGCGTGGCGTTTCATCCTTTCGCGGGTGGCTGTCGGCCATGATCGTTAGCGGCGTTTCCACGGCGCGAACGGGAATCCGCGATCGGGGTCTTGCCGGTAGAATCCCGCCATGTCACGAAATCCGGCCACCCGTCCCATCGGCGTCTTCGATTCCGGCGTCGGCGGCCTCACGGTCGTCCGCGCGCTGATGGAACGCCTGCCGCACGAGCGCATCGTCTATTTCGGCGACACGGCGCGGGTGCCCTATGGCGTCAAGTCGGTGGGCACCATCGAACAGTTCACCGCCCAGATCGTGGATTTCCTGCTGGCGCAGGACGTGAAGATGCTCATCGTCGCCTGCAACACCATGGCGGCGGTCGCTTCCCATGTGGTGAAGGAGAAGGCCGCCCTCCGCGATCTGCCGGTGCTCGACGTGATCGAGGCCGGCGCCCGCGCGGCGGTCGATGCGTCCGCCGGCCGGGCGATCGGCGTGATCGCCACGCCGACGACCATCAATTCCAACGCCTATGCCCGGCGTATGCACGCCCTGGATGCGAGGGTCAGGATCTATTCGCAGGCCTGCCCCCTCTTCGTGCCGCTGGTGGAGGAAGGCTGGCTCGACCATCCGGTCACGCGGCTGACGGCGCAGGAATACCTGAAGACGGTGCTGGCCGAGCATGTGGATACCCTGGTGCTGGGCTGCACGCACTATCCGCTGCTCAAGCCGCTGCTGCGGGAGGTGGCCGGCCCGGAGGTGGCGCTGGTGGATTCTGCCGTCACCACCGCCGAGCAGGCCGCCCGGCGGCTTGGCGAATTGAGCCTCGCCAACCCTGGCGAGACCCCACCCGATTATCGTTACGTGGTCACCGACGTGCCCTTGCGCTTCGCCACCATCGGCGAGCGATTCCTGGGACGGGCGCTCGGCCGGATGGAGGTGGTGCACTGGTAGGGGCGGCGCCCACGGTCACTGCCATTCCGCCACGGGGGCCGGCGCCACGAGGATGTCGTTGGCGCGCGACATCGCCGTGTCGAGCGCCTCTTTGGCCGGCTTGGTGTTGTTCCAGACGAATTCGATCTCCTCGCCGAGAATTTCCCGAACCTTGTTGCGGCCGAAGCCCAGCTTGGTGCGGGCCATCTTCTGCCGGGGCGCGGAAAGCCGCTTCTCCGCCGCGGCCAGGACCATCGGCGTCACTGCCACGCCAGCAGCCTCTTTCAGCGCATCGAGCGCCGCTTTCGTCATGGGCAGGAAACCGGTGGCCCGCACCCATTCCCTCTGCGCCTCCGACCTCAGCAGGAAGCCGACGAACCGGGCCGCCACCCGGTATTCCGCCTTCTTCTTGCCGGGCAACGCCCACAGGGCGGCGCCATCCGGCAGCACGTCGGCCGGGCGGGCGCCGTACACATCGTCGTAGTAAGGCAGTGCGGCCACGCCCACCGGAAATCGGGGCATGCGGGGCAAATCCGCATGCAGCGAGGATTCTCCGGTCAGCATGGCGCACTTGCCGGCCAGGAATCTCGCATCCCCCTCGCGCCCCGGCCCGAAGTAGTGGAAGTAGAGGCTCTTGTGCCAGCTCGCCAGCAGGGCGACATGCTTGACGTGCACCATGCCGTTGAGGGCGACCATATCCGTTTTTCCGCTTCTTGCCAGCATCGGCTCGCCATGCTGGGACGAAATGTTCTCCAGATGCACCCAGGCGAAGCGCGAGGTCGTCAGCGGGCAGTCGAAGCCGGCGTCGAGCAGCCTGCCGGCGATCCGCTGCACCTCCCACCAGGTCTTCGGCGGCACCTCCGGATCGAGGCCGGCCTTGAGGAAGGCATCCTTGTTGTAGAAGAGAACCGGCACGGCCAGTGCCATGGGCAGCCCCTGGATGCGGCCGGTCAGGTCGTCCACCGCATCGGCCATCTGTGGAAAGAAGCGCGTCTCGTCAAACCTCTCGCCGCTTTCCCTCATCACGGCATGCAGGGGCTTGAAGCGCGGGCGGGTATCGAAGAAGCGCATGCCGTCCTCGGGTTCCAGCAGGGCCAGGTGAGGCAACTGGCGCCGGTCCTCGACTGCGGACACGTCCTGCAGGACGACCTTCGCCCTGCCCTTCTGCCCATCGTTGAAGCGCAACACCAGGGTGGACAGCGCATCCAGGGGCGCGCCGTCCAGGGCGTGGCGCAGGACGATTTCCTGGGCCGGAGCCGCCGATGCCATCAGACTCAGAATGGCGATGACCGATACAACAAGGTATCGTTTCACTTGTATCCTCCGCACTTGCCGCAGGCCGTCAGTCTATTGGATGTCGACATTTTCGTGGCATGCATTCATCTGGGATAACATTTGCGTTGTCGTCACTCACCGGACAGATCGGGCGCACCATGATGAACCGCTATCAGAAAGCGATCGCCGTCGTCGCGGCGACAAACATCTTCGTGATGCTGCTGTTTCCGCCCTTTCTCGACAATCCGATGGCGCGGGGCATGCTCAGGAGCTTCGATGGTTTCCGTTTCTTTTTCCTGGCGCCGGCCGCGCTCCCCATTCATACCGAGCTGCTCGCCATTGAGATCATCTTCGTGATGACCAATGCCCTGGCGGCCTGGCTGGCGCTCAACCGCTGGCCGGGCGCCGGTCGCGCCCCAACCGAGGCCGGCGCGGCGCGCGGCATTGTCCTTTTCGGCATCGCCAACGGCGCTCTGATCGCCCTGTTCCCGCCTTTCGAGCCTTATCCGTCGATGGTGCAGACGTTGCCGGCAGGGGGATTCGATGGCTTCTACTTCGCCTTCGGCGATAAGATGCGCCGCGACCTCTGCCTGCCGATGCTCTATCTGGAAGCCATCATGGTTGCGGCCAACCTGCTCGCGATCTGGCTGATGTTCGGCACCGCCAGACGCAAACTGTCCGCCGACGACGAGCGCTTGCTCGACATCGTCCACCGCCTGCCCCCCCAGAACCTGGAGGCGCTGGCGAACACGCTGCGCCACGAGATCGAATCATCGGAGCACGCATTGCCGGACCGCATTGGACAGCTGGGCCGCCATGACGACCGCCGCCGCCGGGAAGCTCCCGACTTCACGGGCCTGGAGCGGCGCGGGCGGACGGACAGGCGCAAGCCGGCCAGCTGACCCGGCAAGTCAGTCTTTCATTCCCGCCGGAGCTCAAGTATTCTTCATCGCTGCCGTAGAGCCGGTATCGTGCGCCCCGCGCAACAACGAAATTCCATGCACCTGCGCCATTTCCTGCCCATTCTCGTCCTGCTCCTGGCCGGTTGCGAACAGCTTGGCCTCGACACGGCCGCCAAGGAGGCCGCCGCCGCCGCCGTCAGGGAAGCGGACGGTAAGGCCATCGGCGGCGCCTGCCGCCATGCCGGCCGCGCGCTGGAGGATTGCTATCTCATGAACCCCAAGGCGTCCAAGGCGGCCATCTTTGCCGGTTGGCGCGATTTCGACGCCTACATGCGCGAAAACAAGCTCGAGATCGTCCGCCCGGAAGGCGAGGAGCCCGAACCGAAGGACGATGCCGCTGAAGGGAAAAAGGCCGGCACGAAGCACGGCGCGGCAGCGGCAAAACCGTTCCTGGCGGGTATAATCCCCCCGTCTCGCCATCCCGCCGGTTGATGGCGTCCTGGCCGTCCCGGCCGAAAATCACCCAGACACGCTCTGCCTGAACCGGTACCCCGCAAAGGGGCAGGCCGATTCAGGAGATCCAATGAAGTTCGACGAACTCGGGCTGTTGCCCGAACTGCTTCGCGCCGTGCATGACGCCGGCTACACCGAGCCGACGCCCATCCAGGCCCAGGCCATTCCCATCGTCCTCCAGGGGCTCGACCTCATGGGCGGCGCCCAGACCGGCACCGGCAAGACAGCCGGCTTCACGCTGCCCCTGCTGCAACGCCTGGCGCGCCACGCCAACGCTTCGCCCTCGCCGGCGCGCCACCCGGTGCGCGCGCTGATCCTGACGCCGACGCGCGAGCTGGCCATGCAGGTCGAGGAGAGCGTCGTCACCTACAGTAAGCACCTGCCGCTGCGCTCCGTGTGCATCTACGGCGGCGTGGACATGAGGGCGCAGGTCGCCGAGCTGAAGGAGGGCCGCGAGATCGTCGTCGCCACCCCGGGGAGGCTCCTCGACCACGTGCAGCAAAAGACGGTGAATTTCAATGCCGTGGAAGTCCTGGTCCTGGACGAAGCCGACCGCATGCTCGACATGGGATTCATCCCGGACATCAAGCGCATCCTCGCCCTACTGCCGAAGGAGCGCCAGAGCCTGCTGTTCTCGGCCACCTTCTCGGACGAGATCAAGAAGCTTGCCGACGTCATGCTCAAGGCGCCGCAGCTCATCGAGGTGGCGCGGCGCAACACCGTCTCGGAAACCATCACCCACCGAGTCCATCCGGTGGCCAGCGACCGCAAGCGCTACCTGCTGCTGCGCATGCTGAACGACGCGCAGATGCCACAGGTTCTGGTCTTCGTCGGCACCAAGTTCGGCGCCAGCCGGCTCGCCCTCTGGCTGGAGAAGCAGGGCGTCAACGCCACCGCCATCCACGGCGACAAGAGCCAGCAGCAGCGCACCGAGGCGCTGGAGGACTTCAAGGCCGGCCGCGCCCGCGTCATGGTGGCCACCGACGTGGCGGCGCGCGGGCTGGACATCGACGACCTGCCGCATGTCGTCAACTACGAGCTTCCGCACGTCGCCGAGGACTACATCCACCGCATCGGCCGCACCGGCCGCGCGGGCAAGAAGGGGGACGCCACCTCGCTGGTCGCGCCCGAGGAAAAGGGACGCCTCGCCGACATCGAGAAGCTCATCAAGTTCAAGATCGAGCAGGTCGTCGTGAACGGCTTCGAGCCGGGATCAAGCGCCCCGGTCGAGGAGCGCGAGATGCGCGGGCGCGGCCACGGCCATGCCCACCGCGAGCGCGAGCGCCACGGCCCGAAAGCGCCGGTACGTCTGCCCACGCCGGCCGCGCGCCTGCCGGCGGCCGACGGTTTCGATGCCAGCAAACCTTACGAACCCAAGGTGCCCGACGACGCCGAAGCCAAGCCGGAGCCGCCGCCGCGCCGTCCGCTGCGACCCGTCGCCGCCCTACTCGGCGGACTCGGCAAGAAACCATAAGTAAATAAGTAAAACGCCCGCCGAAGCGGGCGTTTTTTCGCGGCGCGCCTCCCGCGTCAGGATTTCAGCGCGACCAGCACCTCGTCGAGCATCTTCTTCGCGTCGCCGAACAGCATCCGGTTGTTCTCCTTGTAGAAGAGCGGATTGTCGACGCCCGCATAGCCGGAGGCCATGCTGCGTTTCATGACGATTGAGGTCTTCGCCTTCCACACTTCCAGCACCGGCATGCCGGCGATGGGGCTGGCCGGGTCCTCCTGCGCCGCCGGGTTCACGATGTCGTTGGCGCCGATGACCATGGACACGTCGGTGTCCGGGAAGTCCTCGTTGATCTCGTCCATCTCCATCACGATGTCGTAGGGCACCTTGGCCTCGGCCAACAGGACGTTCATATGGCCGGGCATACGGCCGGCGACCGGATGGATGCCGAAGCGCACGTTGACGCCCTTCTCGCGCAGGTGCTGGGTGATCTCGAACACCGTGTGCTGGGCCTGCGCCACTGCCATGCCGTAGCCGGGCACGATGATGACGTTCCTGGCTTCCCTGAGCAGCTCCGCCGTTTCATGCGCGCTGATCGCCGTGACCTCGCCGGCCGGCTGGCCGTCACCCTTGGCCGCGGGCGCGCCGCCGCCGGTGCCGAAGCCACCGGCGATCACGCTGATGAAGTTGCGGTTCATCGCACGGCACATGATGTAGGACAGGATGGCGCCGGAGGAGCCCACCAGGGCGCCGGTGACGATGAGCAGGTCGTTCGACAGCATGAAGCCGGTGGCCGCCGCCGCCCAGCCCGAGTAGCTGTTGAGCATCGACACCACCACCGGCATGTCGGCGCCGCCGATGGCCATGACCATGTGGATGCCGAAGAGCAGCGCGATCACCGTCATCACGATGAGCGGCGTCATGCCGGCGGCCATCGATTCGGCGTGCAGAAACTCGCGGCCGAACCAGATCACGACCAGCAGGCCGGCGAGGTTCATCCAGTGGCGTCCGGGCAGCAGCATCGGCTTGCCCCCGATCTTGCCGGAGAGCTTGCCGAAGGCGATCACCGAGCCGGAGAACGTCACGGCGCCGATGAGGATGCCGATGTAGATCTCCGCCTCATGGATGGCCTTTTCGGCGCCGGTGAAGGCGATGGAGGTGTCGATATAGCTCGCGAAGCCGACCAGGCAGGCGGCGAGGCCGACCAGGCTGTGCATCAGCGCGACGAGTTCCGGCATCTGGGTCATCTGCACGGTGCGCGCCGCGTAGAGGCCGATGCTGCCGCCCACGACCATGGCGCCGACGATCCAGGGAATGCCGGCCATGGTGACGCGCGGCCCGAAGACGGTCGCCAGCACGGCGATGGCCATGCCGATCATGCCGTAGAGGTTGCCCCTGCGGGAAGATTCCGGATGGGACAGGCCGCCGAGGCTGAGGATGAAGAGAATGGTCGCGCCGAGGTAGGCGACGGTGGTTAGACTTTCGGACATTTGTCGCTTCCTCTTATTTGCGGAACATCGCCAGCATGCGGCGGGTCACGGCAAAGCCGCCGAACATGTTGATGGTGGTAAGCGCGATGCCGACCACGGCCAAGCCGAGAATCCAGCTCTCCGGCCGGGCGACGTCACCCGCGAGCGGCGGCGCGATCTGCACCAGCGCGCCGATGGCGATGATGCTGGAAATCGCGTTGGTGACGCTCATCAGCGGCGTGTGCAATGCCGGCGTCACGTTCCAGACCACCATGTAGCCGACGAAGCAGGCCAGCACGAACACCGTGAAGTGGGCGAGGAAGGCCGAGGGCGCGCCGGCGCCGATCAGCCAGAACAGCGCGGCGGCGAACCCGAACATGATCGCCGTGCGCGCAGGGGAGGCCGGCGCGCCTCCACCGTGGCCATGGGCCGGCGGCGGGGGTGGCATCGCCGCCTTGGGCGCCGGCGGGGCCGGCAGTTTGATGGGCGGCGCCGGCCAGGTGATGGCGCCCTCCTTGATGACCGTCAGGCCGCGGATGGCGTCGTCTTCCATGTTGACGTTGACGATGCCGTCCTTGGTCTTGCACAGTTCCTCGGTCAGGCGCAGCAGGTTGTTCGAATAGAGCGTCGAGGCTTGCTTCGCCAGGCGGCTGACCAGGTCGGTATAGCCGACGATGGTCACGCCGTGCTTCACCACCACCTGGCCGGGCTCGGTCAGCTCGCAGTTGCCGCCCTGCTCGGCCGCCATGTCGACGATGACGCTGCCCGGCTTCATGCTCTTCACCATGTCGGCGGTGATAAGGCGGGGCGCGGGCTTGCCGGGGATCAGCGCGGTGGTGATGACGATGTCCACTTCCTTGGCCTGCTTGGCGTACATCTCGCGCTGGGCCTGCTGGAAACCTTCGGACATCACCTTGGCGTAGCCGCCGCCGCCGGAGCCTTCCTCCTCGTAATCGACCTTGACGAATTCGCCGCCCAGCGACACGACCTGGTCGGCCACCTCGGCGCGCGTGTCGTTGGCGCGCACGATGGCGCCCAGGCCGGCTGCCGTGCCGATCGCGGCCAGGCCGGCCACGCCGGCGCCGGCGATGAAGACCTTGGCCGGCGGCACCTTGCCCGCGGCGGTGATCTGGCCGTTGAAGAAGCGGCCGAAGGCGTTGGCGGCCTCGATGACGGCGCGGTAGCCGGCGATGCCGGCCATGGAGGTCAACGCGTCCATCTTCTGGGCGCGGCTCAGCATGCGCGGCAGCGAGTCGATGGCGAGCACCGTGGCCTTTCTGGCCGCCAGTTGCTGCATGAGTTCGGGGTTCTGCGCCGGCCAGATGAAGCTGACCAGCGTGCCGCCTTCGCGCATCAAGCCGACTTCTTCCTTGCTCGGCCCACGCACCTTGAAGACGATGTCGGATTGGGCCCACAGTTCCGTAGCGGTGGCGGCGATCTCGGCGCCCGCGGCGCGGTAGGTATCGTCCGCGAAGTTCGCCGCGTCGCCGGCGCCGGATTCCACGGCGACCGAGAAGCCCAGCTTGATGAGCTTTTCGACGACATCGGGTACGGTGGCAACGCGTTTCTCACCCGCGGCTGTTTCGCGGGGAATTCCTATTTTTAGAGGCATGAGGGGGCTCCCGTCGTGGTATCGCTACGCCCCGGAGCAATCGCATCCCACCCGGGGCCGGGCGATCATACTTCAATCTTCCGACCTTTCCTACTGACATCGATCAAGGTTGCTCCGGCAGGCCGGGGATTCGACCAATTTTTCCCATTTGACGGTCGTGAAGCCGGCTCATCGACACTTGCGCCACCGCCGCGCCGATCAGGGCAAGGAACATATCCCACTGGGCATCCCAGGGATCGCCCTGGGTACCGAGGAATTCCACGGAGCCGTCCCCCCAGAAGACCGTCGCGCCCCACTCGATCAGCTCGTAGGCGGCGCTGACGGCCAGGCAGACGCAAAGCACAAGGAAGAACAGCCACTTGCCGGGGCGCAGCGGCGAGGTGCGCAGCAGGATTTCACGGGCGACGATGGCCGGCGTGACGCCCTGGAAGAAGTGGCCGATGCGGTCATAGGGATTGCGGGCGAGATCGAAGGCCTCCTGCAGCCACTCGCCGACCGGCACGCGGGAATAAGTGTAGGCGCCGCCGAGGATCAGAATCAGCGCGAAGAACGCCATCAGTCCGTACGCCAGCGTCGTGAAGGGGAATGTCCGCCAAGTGGCGGCCAGCAAGGGAACGGCGATCAACACGGGCATCACCTCCGCCCACCAGGTGGCCCGATCATAGGGCTGGATGCCCGATGCGATCAGGGCCGCGAGGACGACCGCCAGCAGACCCGGAGCAACCATGGCGGAGGGCCGGTAACGGACTGATCGCTGGAATAGACCGGGTTCATGCATGCTTAATGGATGATTCCTGGGCGGCTTCGGCCCCGCTTCCGGGCAGTAGAATGGCGATCATGCGAGCGTGGCGACCAGGAGTCTACCGGAATTTCAGTACCCATCCCCGCCTGCCCGCGTGGGTATCGGCAATCGCCCTGTCCGTTCTGGCGGCGCTGCCCGCGGCCGCTTCCCTGCCTGAAGCATCGCTCCGGCTTGCCCCTTCCCTCGATGCGCCGCGCGAGGTCGACGGGGAAGAGCGGGCTCTGCTGCACCTGGAATGGCGGGCCGCGCTATCCAAAGTCGACGAGACCGAAATCCTGGACGACATCCTGGCCCGCGTGCGGCGCATGGAAGGAACCGTCGGCCAATTGCGCGTGTTGATCGAAGCCATGCCGGCCAGTCCACCGGCCCTGCCTCCCGAAGCGGCGCGGCCGCCGGCCGGGAATGACGGCGACCTGTCGTGGAGGTTGATCGCGTCCGGCGCAGTGGCAGCGCTCCTGGCATTCCTTTGGGCTCGCCGCCGGCGCGAACCGGCCGCCGCGACAACGCCTGCGCCGTCGCTCGACGAGCCATTGCCTATCGAAGCCGTTACCGGTACAGAGACGGAAGAAAGGGATGTCGTCCCCGCAGAAAAGGATGTCGTTCCGACGAATAGAGACGCGGCCGCCGGCGCCGACCAGGCCCTCGAGCTGGCGGAAATCATGCTGTCCATGGGGCTGAACCAGGGGGCCGCGCAAACGCTGATCGACCACATCCACAAGCATCCGCGCCGCGCTCTTTACCACTGGCTGATGCTCCTGGACGTCTATCGCCGTTCAGGCATGAAGAATGAATTCGAGCACTCGATGCGCGAGCTGAAGCAGAACTTCAACATCCGGGCGATCGACTGGCAGAAAAGCCCGGAAGCGTTCGCGCAAGGGAGCATCGAGGACTACATCCACATCTCGGAGCGGGTACGGGAACTCTGGCACAGGCCGGCATGCACGGAATACCTGGAGCGACTCCTGGAAGACAACCGGGGCGGCACCCGCGCGGGCTTCCCGCAGCCCGTGGCGGAGGAAATCCTGCTGCTGATCGACATCCTGAGGGAAACCGGGTTCGGCGGTTCCGAGAGCTTCCAGGCGTGATCCCGCCGCGCGGCGGCGGGCTATACCGGGTTGTCCAGCTCCACGAATTCGCATTCGAGTCTGAATCGTTCGCGCAGGTGTTCGGCCAGGGCCATGACGCCGTAGCGCTCGGTGGCATGGTGGCCCGCCGCGATGTAGGGGATGCCGGTCTCGCGGGCGAGATGCACGGTCTGCTCCGAAATCTCGCCTGAAACGTAGCAGTCGGCGCCGGCGGCGATGGCCTGTTCGAAGTAGCCCTGCGCGGCGCCGGTGCACCACGCGACGCGCCGTATCTCGCGGCGGCCGTCGCCGACCAGGAGCAGCGTGCGGCCCAGCGCTCCTTCAATCTCGCCGGAGAGGGCTTCCGCAAAAATCGGCGCCCGCGGGATGCCGATGAAGCCGACATCCTGCTCGGCAAAGCGTCCGGTCACGGCCCAGCCCAGGCGTTTCGCCAGCTGTGCGTTGTTGCCGAGTTCCGCGTGGGCATCCATGGGCAGGTGATAGGCGAACAAGCTTATGTCGTGGGCGAGCAGGGTGGCCATGCGTGTGCGACGGTGGCCGGTGACGCGGCCGTCTTCGCCGCGCCAGAACCAGCCGTGGTGCGCCAGGACGGCATCGGCCCGCCGGCGCACTGCCTCGTCGAGCAGCGCCTGGCTGGCGGAAACCCCGCAGACGATCCGCCGGACCTCCGTCCGTCCTTCCACTTGCAGGCCGTTTGGGCAATAATCGCGGAAGCGCGCGGCCTCCAGCAGCTCATCGAGATGGGTTCCCAGCGCATCCCGCATCATCGTTCTTCTCCTTTTGCTCAGCCGTCATTCATGCGCCGATTGTGGCTCATCTTCGCACAGGCCGTCACGGTCAGCGTCGCCGTGCTGTTCGCCGTCCAGACCCTCAAGCCGGAGTGGCTGGGGCGCGGCGACGCGCCGGGCACCGTCACGGTGCGGGAGGCGGTGCCGGCCGCCGATGACGGCCGCCGCGCCGCATCCTTCCGCGATGCGGCGAAAAGGGCGGTTCCCTCGGTGGTGCATGTCTTCACCCGACAGGAAACGCGGTCGCCGCGCCATCCGTTCCTCAACGACCCCCTGTTCCGGCACTTCTTTGGCGATCGCTTCGGCGAGGAGACCCAGCGCCGTTCGGGCCTCGGCAGCGGCGTCGTCGTCACCAACGACGGCTACATTCTGACCAACAACCACGTCGTCGAGGCTGCCGACGAGATCGAGGTGGCCAGCAACGATGGCCGCAAGTTCAAGGCCCGGGTGGTCGGTACCGATCCGGAATCCGATCTGGCGGTGCTGCGCATCCCCGCCGACAGCAAGCTGCCGGCGATCACCTTCGCGCCGGCCGAATCGATCCGGGTCGGCGATATCGTGCTGGCCATCGGCAATCCCTTCGGCGTCGGCCAGACCGTCACGTCCGGCATCGTCTCGGCCCTCGAACGCACCCATCTGGGCATCAATACCTTCGAAAAATTCATCCAGACGGATGCCGCCATCAATCCCGGAAACTCGGGCGGTGCCCTGGTGGACGGCAGCGGCCTCCTGGTCGGCATCAACACGGCGATCTATTCGCAAAGCGGCGGCTCCATGGGCATCGGCTTCGCCATTCCGGTTTCCCTGGCCCGCGACGTGCTGGAGCAGATCATCCGCACCGGTTCCGTCACCCGCGGCTGGATCGGCGTCGAGGTGCAGGAGATCACGCCGGAGTTGGCGGCGTCCTTCCGCCTGCCGGCGGCCGACGGCGCCCTGATCGCCGGCGTCATGCGCGGAAGCCCGGCCGACAAGGCGGGCATCCGGCCCGGCGACGTGCTGCTGGCGGTGGCGGGCAAGAAAGTCCGCGATGCCCAGACCATGCTCGACCTGATCGCCGCGCTGGAGCCGGGGCGGGCCGCCCCATTCAAGCTGCGCCGCGGCGGGCGCGAGATCGACATCGAGGCCATCATCGGCAGGCGGCCAAGACCTCCGCGGGACTAGCTCCCTCTGTTCGCCGCCGAGTCCGCTTCCGCCTTGTCCAGTTCGGCCTCCGCCTCGGCGTCGGTCAAGGGCCGGTAGTCGCTCTCGCCAGCCGCCGCGGGCTTGGAGACGAAGCGCGCCAGCAGAAGACCCAGCTCGAACAGCAGGCACATCGGGACGGCCAGGAGTATCTGCGAAACCACGTCGGGCGGCGTGACCACGGCGGCGATGACGAAGGCGCCGACGATCACGTAGGGCCGGGCTTCCTTGAGCTTTTCGAGGCTGACCAGGCCGAACCTGGCCAGCAGGACGACGATCACGGGCACCTCGAAGGTCACGCCGAAGGCCAGGAACATGGTCATCACGAAGGCGAGGTACTGTTCGATGTCCGGCGCCGGCGTGATGCTCTGGGGCGCGAATTCGGCGATGAACTTGAAGACCGTGTTGAACACGAAGAAGTAGCAGAAGGCGATCCCCGCGAGGAAGAGCAGCGTGGAGCCGATCACCAGCGGTATGGCGAACTTTTTCTCGTGGGCGTAAAGCCCCGGCGCGACGAAAGCCCAGGCCTGGTAGAGCACCACCGGCAACGCGATCAGGAAGGCCGCCAGCAGCGTCACCTTGACCGGCACCATGAAGGGCGTGATGACGCCCGTGGCGATCATCTTGGTGCCGGGCGGCAGAGTGGCGATCATCGGCTGCGCCAGAAGGTCGTAGACCGAGCCGGCCCAGGGCATCAGGAAAACGAAGACGACCAGCATCGCCACCAGCGCCCGGATGACGCGGTTGCGCAGCTCGATCAGGTGGGAGATGAAGGTTTCCTGAGAAGGGGACATCAGACCTTGTCCCCGGAATTCTCCGGCGCGGGCAGAGCCCCGGCGGGCTTGTCGGCGAGCCCCTGGGCAATCGACTCGTTGAGCGAGGTTTCCACGGAGCCCAGTTGCGCATTGACCGACTGCTCCATGGCGCGCACCTGGTCGGCCATCTGCTGCTGGAGTTTCCTCATGTCCTCGATCTGGATTTCGCGGCTGATGTCGGCCTTGACGTCGCCGACATAGCGCTGCAGGCGGCCGAACAGGTGGCCGGCGGTGCGGGCGACGCGGGGCAACCGCTCAGGCCCGATGACGATCAGCGCCACCAGGGCGATGACCATCAGTTCCGAGAAGCCAATGTCGAACACGAAGACTCAGACGGTGGTTTTCTCTTTGACTTCGCCTTCGATGGTGTGGCCCACCTTTTCGGCGGGCGGCGAATCGGCGGGCTTGGACTCGGCCGTGCCTTCCTTGATGCCTTCCTTGAAGCCCTTGACCGCACCGCCCAGATCCTGGCCGATGTTGCGCAGTTTCTTGGTGCCGAACACCAACATGACGATGACCAGCACGATCAGCCAGTGCCAGATGCTGAAGCTTCCCATATCCGTTTCCTCCTAATTTATCGGGACCATCGGGCCAAGCGGCTCCGGGCCCCCCAGCACATGAACGTGCAGATGATATACCTCTTGCCGGCCGATCCGCCCCGTGTTGACGATGGTGCGGAAGCCGTCCGCCAAGCCCTGCGAGCGGGCGATTTCACCAACTGTTGCGAACAGCTTGCCCAGGATGGCCTGATGGCCGGCGTCCGTCTCGTTCAGCGAGGCGATGTGCCGCTTCGGGATGACCATGAAATGCACCGGCGCCTGCGGGCGGATGTCGTGGAAGGCGAAGAGATCGTCGTCCTCGTAGATCTTTCTCGAAGGGATCTCGCCGCGGGCGATGCGGCAGAAGATGCAGTCGCTCATCCCGTCCTCCCCGCCTTCTCCTTGATGCCGGAAACGCCCTCGCGCCGCTCGAGTTCGGCCATCACATCCTCCGCGCCGGCATCGAAATGGGCCAACAGCACCATGCTGTGGAACCACAGGTCGGCCACTTCCCGCACGATATGCGCTCGGTCGCCATCCTTGGCGGCCATGAGGGTCTCGGCGGCTTCCTCGGCCACCTTCTTGCAGATCGCGTCGGCGCCCTTCGCGTACAGGCCCGCCACATAGGACGATTCCGGCGCCGCGCCCTTGCGCTCGACGAGGGTCTGCTGGAGGCGGGCAAGCACGTCGCTCATTTGTAGATCTCTTTCGGGTCCTTCAGCACCGGCTCGACCGGCTCCCAGCAGCTCTTCTCGTCCAGGCGCTGGAAGAAGCAGCTCTTGCGGCCGGTATGGCAGGCAATGCCGCCGACCTGCTCGATCCTGAGCAGAACCACGTCGTTGTCGCAATCGGTGCGAATCTCCAGCACCTTCTGAAAATGCCCAGACTCCTCGCCCTTGTGCCAGAGCTTCCGGCGCGATCTCGACCAGTAGACCGCCTGGCCGAGGGCGGCGGTCTTTTCCAGCGCCTCCCGGTTCATCCAGGCGAACATCAGCACGTCGCCGCTCGCCGCGTCCTGCGCGATCACCGGCACGAGGCCCTGTTCGTCCCACTTGATGTCGTTCAGCCACTTGCAGGTCATAGCCGTACCTCGATGCCGCGGTCGCGCATGTATTCCTTGGCCTGGCGCACCGTGTATTCGCCGTAATGGAAGATGCTGGCCGCCAGAACGGCGTCGGCGCGGCCCAGGGTGACGCCGTCGGCCAGGTGCTGGAGGTTGCCGACGCCGCCGCTGGCGATCACCGGAATGTTGACGGCCTCGGACACGGCGCGGGTGAGCGCCAGGTCGAAACCGTTCTTCGTGCCGTCGCGGTCCATGCTGGTCAGCAGTATCTCGCCGGCGCCCAGGCCGGCCACCTGCCTGGCCCATTCGATGGCGTCCAGGCCGACGTTCTTGCGACCGCCGTGGGTGAAGACTTCCCACTTGCCCGGCGAGGTCTGCTTGGCGTCGATGGCGACGACGATGCATTGCGATCCGACCTTGCCGGAGGCCTCGGCCACCAGTTGCGGGTTGTTCACCGCCGCCGTGTTCATGCTGACTTTGTCGGCGCCGGCGTTGAGCAGCCGGCGCACGTCCTCGACCCTGCGCACGCCGCCGCCGACCGTCAGGGGAATGAACACCTGTTCCGCGCAGGCTTCGACGATGTGCAGGATGATGTCCCGGTCGTCCGAGCTGGCGGTGATGTCGAGAAAGGTGATTTCGTCCGCCCCCTGCTCGTCGTAGCGCCGGGCGATCTCGACGGGATCGCCGGCATCGCGCAGGCTGACGAAATTCACGCCCTTGACCACGCGGCCGGCGCTGACGTCGAGGCAGGGGATGATGCGCTTGGCGAGCATGAAGGGATCAGCGGCCGGAAAGCTTGTCGGCCTCGGCCTGGGCCTTGGCGAAATCCAGCTTGCCTTCGTAGATGGCCCGGCCCGTGATGGCGCCCATGATGCCCTCGCCCTGCACCGCGCAAAGCGCCTTGACGTCCTTGATGCAGGCGATGCCGCCGCTGGCGATGACCGGAATGGTGAGGGACTGCGCCAGCTTCACCGTGGCCTCCACATTGACGCCGGAGAGCATGCCGTCGCGGCCGATGTCGGTGTAGATGACCGCCTCGACGCCGTAGTCCTGGAACTTGCGCGCCAGGTCGACGACGTCGTGGCCGGTCATCTTCGACCAGCCGTCGACGGCCACCTTGCCGTCCTTGGCGTCGAGCCCGACGATGATGTGGCCGGGGAAGGCGGTGCAGGCGTCGTGCAGGAAGCCGGGATTCTTCACGGCCGCCGTGCCGATGATGACGTAGCGGATGCCGTCGTCCAGGCATCGCGCGATGGTGTCGAGGTCGCGGATGCCGCCGCCGAGCTGCACGGGGATCTCGTCGCCGACCTCGCCCATGATGGCCTTGATGGCCGATTCGTTCTTGGGCTTGCCGGCGAAGGCGCCGTTGAGGTCGACGAGATGCAGCCGGCGCGCGCCCTGGGCGATCCAGTGGCGCGCCATGGCGGCGGGGTCTTCGGAGAACACCGTGGCATCGTCCATGGCGCCCTGCTTGAGGCGCACGCAATGCCCGTCCTTCAGGTCGATCGCGGGAATGATCAGCATGTCATGGGTTCCAGCGCATGAAGTTTGAAAGAAGTGTCAGTCCAGCCTGGGCGCTTTTTTCCGGATGGAACTGGATGGCGAAGAGGTTGGCGCGGGCCACCGCGCTGGTAAAGGGGATGCCATACACCGTCGAGCCGGCAATGGCCGAGGGCTCGGTCGGCTCGACGTAATAACTGTGCACGAAGTAGAAGCGGCTGCCGTCGGCGATGCCGTTCCACAGGGGATGCGGCGCGGCCTGGCTGACCCCGTTCCAGCCCATGTGGGGCACCTTCAGGCGGCTGCCGTCGGATGCGAACATCGCCGTTTCAGGAAAGCGGCAGACGCGGCCGGGAAGGATGGAGAGCCCCGGCACATCGCCTTCCTCGCTGTGATCGAAGAGCATCTGCAGGCCGATGCAGATGCCCAGGAAAGGTTTTTCCGCCGCCGCGCGGATCACGGCGTCCCGCAGGCCGCGGGCATCGAGTTCCCGCATGCAGTCGGGCATCGCGCCCTGGCCGGGCACGACGACGCGGGAGGCTTCGGCCAGCCGCGCCGGATCCGCCGTGACGAGCACGCGGGCATCGGGCGCGACATGCTCGATCGCCTTGGCGACCGAGCGCAGGTTCCCCATGCCGTAATCGACGACTGCAACGGTGGTCATGGCGCAGGGGTCAGAGCGTGCCCTTGGTCGATGGAACGGCGCCGGCAGCGCGCGGGTCGGCCTCGACCGCCATGCGCAGCGCCCGGCCGAAGGCCTTGAACACCGTCTCGGCCTGGTGGTGGGCGTTGTCGCCGCGCAGGCAGTCAATGTGCACCGTGAGGGCGGCGTGATTCACGAGGCCCTGGAAGAATTCGCGCACGAGGTCCACGTCGAAGTCGCCGATGGTCGAGCGGCTGAAATCGACGTCGAACGCCAGCCCAGGCCGGCCGGAGAGGTCGAGCACCACCCTCGACAGCGCTTCGTCGAGCGGCACATAGGCGTGGCCGTAGCGGGTGAGGCCCTTCTTGTCGCCCCAGGCCTTCGCCAGCGCCTGGCCGACGGCGATGCCGACATCCTCGACGGTGTGGTGCGCGTCGATGTGCAGGTCGCCCTCCGCCTCGACCTCCAGGTCGACCATGCCGTGACGGGCGATCTGATCGAGCATGTGGTCGAGGAAGCCGACGCCGGTGGCGAGCTTCGACCGCCCGGAACCGTCCAGGTCGAGCCGGACGCGGATACGGGTTTCCAAGGTGTCGCGTTGAATGTCAGCGGTGCGCATGGGGAGAGAATATCACGCCGAATTACTCGAAGCGCAGCTCCGCGGCCCGTGCGTGGGCGGTGAGTCCCTCCCCGTGCGCCAGAGTCGAGGCGATGGGGCCGAGCGTCCGCGCGCCGGCCTGCGACACCTCAATCAGGCTCGTGCGCTTCTGGAAGTCGTAGACGCCCAGCGGGCTGGAGAAGCGGGCGCTGCGCGAGGTGGGCAGCACATGGTTGGGGCCGGCGCAGTAGTCGCCGAGCGACTCGGAGGCGTAATGGCCGATGAAGATGGCGCCGGCATGGCGGATTTTCTCCACCAGCGCGCGCGGCGTGGCGACCGCGAGTTCAAGGTGCTCCGGCGCGACGCGGTTGGCGATGAGACAGGCCTCGGCGAGATCGGTCACCCGGATCAATGCGCCGCGATGGGTGAGCGAGGCGGCGATGGTTTCACGGCGGGGCATGGCCGGCAGGAGTTTTTCGATGCTGGCCGCCACGCGCTCGATGAAGGCGGCGTCCGGGCAGAGCAGGAGGGACTGCGCCAGCTCGTCGTGCTCGGCCTGGGCGAACAGGTCCATGGCCACCCAGTCCGGATCGCCGGAACCGTCCGAGATCACCAGCACTTCGGAGGGACCGGCGACCATGTCGATGCCGACGGTGCCGAAGACGCGGCGCTTGGCGGCCGCGACATACGCATTCCCCGGCCCCACGATCTTGTCGACCTGCGGGATGGTCTGCGTGCCATAGGCGAGCGCCGCGACGGCCTGCGCGCCGCCGATGGTGAACACGCGGTCGACGCCAGCCAGGTGGGCGGCCGCCAGCATCAGGTTGTTGCGCTCGCCGCCGGGCGTCGGCACGACCATGATGAGCTCGCGCACCCCCGCCACCTTGGCGGGCAGTGCGTTCATCAGCACCGAGGACGGATAGGCCGCCTTGCCGCCGGGCACGTAGAGGCCCACACGGTCGAGCGGCGTCACCTTCTGGCCCAGGCGCGTGCCGTCACTTTCCGTGTATTCCCAGGATTCGGCCTTCTGGCGCGCATGGTAGGCGCGGATGCGAACAGCGGCATCCTGCAGCGCGGACTTCTGGCCGGCCGACAGGCTGTCGAAGGCGGCCTTGAGAACCTCCTGCGAAAGTTCGAGTTCCGCCATGCTCCGCGCGTCGAGCTTGTCGAAGCGACGCGTGTAATAGAGCACTGCGGCGTCGCCCAGCGTGCGCACGCCGGCGAGGATCTCGGCAACGGTGCGCTCGATGGTCTCGTCGGTGGAGTGGTCGAAGGCCAGCAGCGCGTCGAGCGTGGGCAGGAATTCCGGATCTCGGGTCGACAGCCGGCGGATGTTCATCGCACGGCTCCCGCAAAGGCATCGATGACCGGCTGAAGCAGGTCGCGCTTCATTTTCAGCGACGCCTGGTTGACGATCAGCCGCGAAGAAATGGGCATGATGTCCTCAACCTCGACGAGATTGTTGGCACGCAGCGTGGAGCCGCTGGAGACGAGATCGACGATGGCGTCGGAAAGCCCCGCCAGCGGCGCCAGCTCCATGGAGCCGTAGAGCTTGATGAGGTCGACGTGAACGCCCTTGGCGGCGAAATGCTCGCGGGCGGTCTGGATGTATTTCGTCGCCACGCGCAGGCGCGCGCCCCGGCGCACGGCGGCGGCGTAGTCGAAGCCGACGGGCGCCGCGACGCACATGCGGCACTTCGCGATCTTCAGGTCAAGCGGCTGGTAGAGGCCCGCGCCGCCATGCTCGATCAGCACGTCCTTGCCGGCGATGCCGAGGTCGGCCGCGCCATACTGCACGTAGGTCGGCACGTCGGAAGCGCGCACGATGACCACGCGCACGTCGGGACGGTTGGTGTCGATGATGAGCCGGCGCGAGGATTCCGGATTCTCGGCCGGCACGATGCCCGCCGCCGCGAGCAGGGGCAGGGTCTCCTCGAAGATGCGGCCCTTGGAGAGGGCCACGGTGATGGATGGGGTTATGCCGTTCATGCGGTCATTTTACCCGGCGAACGCGGGCGCCCAGCGCGGCCAGTTTCTTCTCCAGGTTTTCGTAGCCGCGGTCGAGGTGGTAGATGCGCTCGATCAGCGTTTCGCCCTGCGCGACCAGCCCGGCGATGACGAGGCTGGCCGAGGCGCGCAGGTCGGTGGCCATGACGGTGGCGCCGTCGAGCCTCTCCACGCCCCTGACGAAGGCCGTGTTGCCGTCGATCCTGACGTCGGCGCCGAGGCGGATGAGCTCGACGGCGTGCATGAAGCGGTTCTCGAAAATCGTCTCGCGGATCACCGCCGTGCCGGAGGCCGTGGCGTTGAGCGCCATGAATTGCGCCTGCATGTCGGTGGGGAAGGCCGGATAGGGCGAGGTGCGGATGCTCACCGCCGACGGCCGGGCGGGCGCTTTCAGCATGATGGCATCGCGTTCGAACCCAATTTCGCAGCCGGCGTCCATCAGCTTGTCGATCACCGCGTCGAGGTAAGCCGACGAGGTCCGCGTCAGCCGGATCTGCCCGCCGGCCGCCGCCGCCGCGCAGAGGTAGGTGCCGGTCTCGATGCGGTCGGGCATGATGCGGTGGGTGGCGCCTTGCAGGCGCTCGACGCCGCGGATGCGGATGACGTCGGTGCCGGCGCCCGAGATCCGGGCGCCCATTGCGACCAGGCAGTTGGCAAGGTCGACCACTTCCGGCTCGCGGGCGGCATTCTCGATCACGGTCTCGCCATCGGCCAGGCAGGCGGCCATCATGAGATTCTCGGTGCCGGTCACGGTGACCATGTCTGTGAACAGCCGCGCGCCCTTCAATCGGGTGGACTTCGCATGGACGTAGCCATGCTCCACCGAGATGGCCGCCCCCATGGCCGTCAGGCCCTTGACGTGCTGGTCGACGGGTCGGGCGCCGATGGCGCAGCCGCCGGGCAGTGACACCTTCGCCTCGCCCGCGCGGGCGACGAGCGGCCCCAGCACCAGGACCGAGGCGCGCATGGTCTTGACGAGCTCGTAGGGCGCGATCGGGTTGTCGAGGCCGGATGCGTCGAGCGTCACCGCGTCCCCTTCGCGCGCCACCTTCACGCCCATCTGCGAAAGCAGCTTCAGCATGGTGCCGATGTCGTTGAGCGCCGGCACGTTGGTGAAGGTCACCGGCTCGCGCGTGAGCAGGGCGGCGCACAGCAGCGGCAGTGCGGCGTTCTTTGCGCCGGAAATGGCCACTTCCCCGCGGAGAGGGATTCCTCCCTCGATCAACAACTTGTCCATTCAGTTTCTCAGTTTGTAGCCGCTTCTCAGCAACATCAGCGTCAGCGCAGTCAGAACGAGGAAGCATGCGCTTACCACGGCCAGGCTCAGCCAGGGCGACACGTCGGAAATGCCGAAGAAGCCGTGTCGGAAGCCGTCGATCATGTAGAAGACGGGATTGTAGTGCGATACCGCCCGCCAGAAGGGGGGCAGAGAGTTGATCGAGTAGAAGACGCCGGACAGAAAGGTCAGCGGCATGATCACGAAGTTCTGGAAGCCCGCCATCTGGTCGAACTTGTCGGCCCATATGCCGGCGACGATGCCGAAGGCGGCGAAGATGCCGCCGCCCAGGACGGCGAAGACCAGTATCCAGGCAGGCTGAGCAAGGCCGGGCTGCGCGAACCACAGACCGACCAACAGGACGCCCGCGCCGACCAGCAGGCCGCGCAGCACGGCGGCCAGCGCGTAGGCGGCCAGGAACTCTCCGTGGGAAATCGGCGTGAGCAGGATGAAGACGAGGTTGCCGGTGACTTTCGACTGTATGAGCGACGACGAGGTGTTCGCGAATGCGTTCTGCAGCAGCGACATCATCACCAGGCCCGGGATCAGGAAGGCCGTGTAGGAAACCGTGCCATAGACCTGCACCCTTCCCTCCAGCACATGCGAGAAGACCAGGAGGTAGAGCCAGGCGGTAAGGACGGGCGCGGCCAGCGTCTGGAGGATGATCTTCCAGAAGCGCAGCAACTCCTTGCGCAGCAGCGTCATGAAGCCGGTCATGTCTTCATCACCCGCATGAAGGCCTCCTCCAGGCTCAACGACTCGCCGCCGAAACGCGCAATCAGGTTGGCGGTGCTGTCGAGCGCGACGACCCGGCCAGACTTCATCATCGCGATGCGCCCGCACAGACTTTCGGCCTCCTCGAGGTAATGCGTCGTCAGCACGATGGTGTGGCCGTCCGCGTTCAGGCGCCGGATGAAGCGCCAGAGAGCCTGGCGCAGCTCCACATCCACGCCGGCGGTTGGCTCGTCTAGGACGATGACCGGCGGGCGATGCACCAGGGCCTGCGCCACCAGCACGCGCCTCTTCATGCCGCCCGATAGCATGCGCATGTTGGCGTCCGCCTTTCCCGCGAGGTCGAGGTTCTCCAGGATTTCGTCGATCCATGCGCCATTGTCGCGGATGCCGAAATAGCCGGACTGGATCTCCAGCGTCTCCCGCACGGTGAAGAAGGGATCGAACACGAGTTCCTGGGGCACGACGCCCAGGTGCCGGCGCGCCGCGCGGTAGTCGGCCTGCACGTCGTGGCCCATGACCTCCAGACAGCCGGCATCGGGGCGCACGAGGCCGGCCAGGGCGGAAATCAGAGTCGTCTTGCCGGCGCCGTTGGGGCCGAGCAGTCCGAAGAACTCGCCCCGGCCGATCTCCAGGTCGACGCCATCCAGCGCCCGGATCGCGCCGAAGCGCTTGGTGACGCCGGAGATACGGATTGAGGGAAAGTCAGGCAAGCGGCAGAAGATCGGCGACGCCGTAGAGCTGCGCCAGCGACCGCACGCTTTCGGGAGGATAGTCGATGGAAAGGTCGGATCCCCGCTCGCGGGCCATGCGCAGCCAGTCGAATAATATGGCCAGCGAAGCGGAGTCCACCTCCGTCACCTGCGATAGATCGACGACGGAGGCGCCGGCACCGATCGCCGATTCGCCAGCCGACTTGAGTTGCGTCGCCAGGGCGATGGTCATGGGGCCGATCACCTGAAGGCGATCACCGCTTGCCTGGATCATTGCTTCCCGGCAACCGGCGTGTCGGCGGTCTTGTTCTTGGCCTGGAGCGTTCCGATCAGGCCGTCGATGCCGCCGGCGCGGATTTCCTGGGCAAAGGAGTCGCGGTAGTTGGTCACCAGGCTGATGCCCGCAACTTCGATGTCATACACCTTCCAGCCCGAATTCTTTTCCAGGAAGTAATCAAGCTGGACCGGCTTGCCGCCGGGCTGGCGGATCTCGGTGCGCACGCGGACGTCGGTGTCGGCCGGCTGTATCTTGACCGGCTTGAAGTCTATGGTCTGGTTGCGGTACTCCGTCAGCGCCTTGGAGTAGGTGCGCACGAGCAGGACGCGGAATTCGTCGGTCAGCGACTGGCGCTGTGCCGCACTGGCCTGCCGCCAGTCCTTGCCCATGGACAGCGCCGTCATTCGCGTGAAGTTGAAATGAGGCAGCACCTTCGCCTCGACCAGTTCGATCGCCTTCCTCGTATTGCCCGATTGGATGTCCTTGTCCTTGCGGACGATGTCGAGCACCTCGTTGGTCACGTTCCGGACGAGCACGTCCGGCGCCAGTTCTTCGGCGCCAGCTGCGCCGGTAATGAGCAGGCCTGTCAGCAGGCCGAGCAGCCACTTCATCGAATGTCCTTGCAATAAATGGTGGGGTTGGAGAATTTATTCCCTGGGTTCCCGCGGCGGGTTGCCGTCATGGATCAAGCTGCGGCGGCGCTGCAGATAGCCGTCGCGAACATAGGAATACTTGTCGAGCGCCGCCTCTTCGATCACCTTGTCGGCGGGCAGCAAGGTGGCCCGGTCGCTGACGATACGCAGGGCCAACAATGTATTGCGGGTCGGGATGTGACCGACGTCGGCGACAGGGTCGGCCATCACGTCGAGCACGAGGCCGGCGGTATCGCGCACGTTGCGCGGACCGAAGAACGGCACCACCACATAGGCGCCGGGATCGGCGCCCCAGCGGCCGAAGGTCTGCCCGAAATCCTCCTCGTGCTTTTCGAGGCCCGCCTCGGTCGCCACATCGATCAGGCCGAGGATGCCTACGGTGCTGTTGATGAGGAAGCGGCCCGCATCCGAGGCGGCCTCGGCCGGCTTGCCCTGGAGTAGGTTGTTCACGGCGATGAAAACGTCGGCGATGTTGCCGAAGAAATTGGTGACGCCGGTCTTCACCGGCGACGGCAGGGCCGCATCGTAGCCCTTCGACACCGGCTTGATGATGGCCGTGTCCAGCCCTTCGTTGAAGGCGAACATGGCTCGGTTGAAGCCCTCGATCGGATCCTTCTGGTTGCCGGAGGTGGCGCAGCCGCCGAGAAGCATCGCGGCGGCCAGGGTGACGATGATCCGGTTTCGGGTCATTTTCCTTCCTTCTTGTCTTCTTCGGCAGCCTTGTTGAACATGAACTGGCTGATCAGTTTCTCCAGCACCACCGCCGACTGGGTCTTCTTGATCGTATCGCCCGCTTTCAGCATTTTCGTATCGCCGCCCACTTCGAAACCGATGTACTGCTCGCCCAGGAGGCCGGAAGTGTTGATGGTGGCGAAAGTGTCGCGCGGAAACCTGAATCGGCCGTCCACCTGCATGCCGACGATCGCCAGATAGCTTTCCGGATCGAAACGCACGTCGGCCACCCGTCCCACCACCACCCCGGCGCTTTTCACCGGCGCCCGTACCTTCAGGCCCCCAATGTTATCAAACCTGGCCTCCAGCCGATATGTCTCTCCCATATTCGAGCCGGAGAGATTGCCCACTTTGAGGGCCAAAAACAACAGGGAGGCCAAACCAATGGCGACGAAAATCCCTACCCATAAATCAAGTGTAAGACGGTTCATTAAGCCCCCCGGAACATGAATGCGGTGAGAATGAAGTCGGCGGCGAGAATCGCCAGCGAGGATGTGACGACGGTGCGCGTGGTGGCGCCGGAAACGCCTTCGGCGGTCGGGTCGCAGTCGTAGCCTTCGAAGACGGCGATCCAGCTGATGATGATGCCGAAGACGAAGCTCTTGATAACGCCGTTCATGATGTCCTCGCGGAAGTCCACCGACGCCTGCATCTGCGACCAGAACGACCCTTCGTCGACCCCGATCAGCTGAACGCCGACCAGGTAACCGCCGAAGATGCCCAGCGCGGAAAAAAGCGCTGCCAGGATCGGCATCGAGATCACGCCGGCCCAGAAGCGCGGCGCGACCACGCGGGCAATCGGGTTGACCGCCATCATCTCCATGGCCGAAAGCTGCTCGGTGGCCTTCATCAAGCCGATCTCGGCGGTGATGGCCGAGCCGGCGCGGCTGGCGAACAGGAGCGCCGCCACCACCGGCCCCAGCTCGCGCACCAGCGACAGGGCGACCAGGATGCCCAGCGCCTCGGAGGAGCCGTAGCGCTGGAGCGTGTCGTAGCCTTGCAGACCCAGCACCATGCCGACGAAGAGTCCGGATACCAGGATGATGATGAGCGACAGGACGCCGGTGAAATAGATTTCCCGGATCGTGAGGTTGAAGCGCCTGAGCGCCGTGCCGGAATACAGCAGCGTCATCAGGAGGAAGCGGCTGGCGAAGCCGAGGCGCCAGATGCGGTCGTTTACCCGCTTGCCGAGGCCGCGCAGGCCGCCGGCCAGATGATCAAGCATGACCCCTCACCTCCGTTTTCGCGAAGATTTCCTCATCCCAGGCGCGGGTGGGATAGTGGAAGGCCATCGGTCCGTCGATCTCGCCCCGGACGAACTGGTGCACGAATGGCGCCTGCGAGGCGCGGATTTCCTCGGCGGTGCCTTCGGCGATGATCTTGCCCTCGGACACGAAGTAGACATAATCGACGATTTTCAGGGACTCCTGGACATCATGGGTGACGACGATGGAACTGGCGCCCAGCGCGTCGTTCAGGCTGCGGATCAGGTCGCCGACGATGGACAGGGAAATCGGGTCGAGGCCGGCAAACGGTTCATCGTACATAATGAGCATGGGATCGAGGGCGATGGCGCGCGCCAGCGCCACCCGCCGGGCCATGCCGCCGGAGAGCTCGGAGGGCATCAGGTTGTGCGCGCCGCGCAGGCCCACGGCGTTCAGCTTCATCATCACCATGTCGTGGATCAGGTCTTCCGGCAGGTCTGTGTGCTCGCGCATCTGGAAGGCCACGTTGTCGAAGACCGTCATATCGGTGAACAGGGCGCCGAACTGGAACAGCATGCCCATGCGCCGGCGCATGGCGTACAGGCTGTCGGCGTCCATGTCCGGGACCGACCGTCCATCCACCAGGACTTTGCCGGAAGTCGGCTTGATCTGGCCGCCGATAAGGCGCAGGGTGGTGGTCTTGCCGCCGCCGCTGATGCCCATGATCGCCACCACCTTGCCGCGCGGAATCTCCATGTTGATGCCAGTGAGAATCGGCCGCCGGTCATAGGCGAAATTGACGTCGGTGAGCTTGACGAGCGGATGGACGGACACGGGAGCTGACATGGGAGCGGAACGGTTGTGCCTGGACTGAAAGAACCGTTGGGATTCTAGCAGACCCGATGGATTGCTGGCATCCAATCCGATGATATCCGGATAGTTTCCGCCTCACCACCGGTCATAGGCGCAAGCGCTTTACGCTATGATGCCGACGAATTATTCCATTCATATTTCCTATCGTGCCAGACGCCGCCGGCAAACCTTCGCTGCTGATTGTCGACGACGATCCCCTGATCGCCGAACCCCTGTCCTATTTCCTGAGGCATGATTTCGACGTGGCGATTGCCGCCAGCCGCCCGGAGGCCATCGATCACGTGCGGCAGGCGGCATCCCCGCCGGCGATCGCCCTGGTGGACCTCGGGCTGCCGCCCACGCCACATCAGCCGGACGAGGGTTTCGCGCTCGTTTCCGAGCTGCTGGTCCTGGCGCCGGCGATCCAGATCGTCATCCTGTCCGGACAAAACGACGAGGCCAATGCGCGCCACGCACGCGCCCTGGGAGCCGCCGATTTCATCGCCAAGCCAGCCGATCCGGAACGCCTGCGGCAAATGCTTCGGCGCCTGCTTTCCTGTAGGGCGCCCGCCGAGAAAGCCGCGGCGGCCGCCCGGCCGGATCTGATCGGCGACAGCCTGCCGATGCAGCGGCTGCGCACGCAGTTGCGCCAGTACGCCAATTCCCCGTTCCCCGTCCTGATCGAGGGCGAATCGGGTAGCGGCAAGGAAATCGTCGCCGGCACCCTGCATCGGCTTTCAGAGCGGCACGATCGTCCCTACCTGGCCCTCAACTGCGCCGCCATCGCGCCGACGCTCGTCGAGCCGACGCTCTTCGGCCATGCCCGGGGCGCCTTCACGGGCGCGGCCGGCGCACGGGCCGGCTATTTCGAGGACGCCGCGGACGGCACGCTGTTCCTCGACGAGATCGGCGAACTGCCTCTCGATCTCCAGCCCAAGCTGCTGCGCGTGCTCGAAAACGGCGAATACCAGCGCGTCGGCGAAACCCAGGGACGCCTCTCGCGAGCCCGCGTGATCGCCGCCACCAACCGGGATCTGAAAAGGGAGGTGCGGGAAGGCCGTTTCCGGGCGGACCTGTACCACCGGCTTTCGGTGTTCGCCGTCAGCGTGCCGCCCCTGCGGGAAATGGGCGACGACCGCCTCCTGCTGCTCGACCACTTCCGCCGGATGGTTGTCCGCCAGACCGGGCAGGCGCCCTTCATGCTGTCCTCCGAGGCCGAAGCCCGTTGGCGCGACTACCATTTTCCCGGCAACGTCCGGGAATTGCGCAACATCGTCATTCGCCTGGCTACCAAGCATGCCGGCGTCACCGTGTCGTCGGCCGACCTGGAAGCCGAGCTGGATCTGGCCGCGTCGGTCGCGGCAAACGGGTTCCGCCTGCCAAGGGATGAGGATGGCCTCGCCGAACTGGCAAGGCTCGACCTGCGCGACAGCGCCAGCTTCAGCCTGGACGACACCCTGCGACGCTGGGAGTCCGCCTATATCAGGGCCGCCCAGCAACTGACGCACGGAAACGTCAGCCAGGCGGCAAGGCTGCTCGGCGTCAACCGCACAACGCTCTACAATCGCATGGAAGCGCTTGCCCGCGACAAGGGCGGAACGTCCGACTAGGAGACCGGCGCATGTACCTGGAACATTTCGGCCTTTCCGAGGCACCCTTCCGCATCACGCCGCACACCGACTTCTTTTTCGCAGGCGCCAACCGGGGCGCCACGCTCGACGCCCTACTCTACGCCATCACGCACGACGAGGGCATCGTCAAGGTCAGCGGCGAAGTCGGCAGCGGCAAGACCATGCTCTGCCGCGTGCTGATGGAACGACTGCCCGCGCATATCACCATCGTCTATCTGGCCAACCCCTCCCTGTCGCGCGACGACATCCTGTTCGCCATCGCCGATGAGCTCGACCTCGAAATTCCCGACAATGCCCGCACCAGCGCCGTGCTGCGCAGCCTCCAGGAGCGCCTCATCGAACTGTACGCCGGCGGGCGTCAGGTCGTGGTGCTGATCGACGAGGCCCACGCCATGCCGTCCGGGACGCTGGAGGAAATCCGGCTGCTCTCCAATCTCGAATCCAACCGGCACAAGCTCCTTCAGCTGGTGCTGTTCGGCCAGCCGGAACTCAACGATGTCCTGGCGCGCTCCGACATGCGCCAGCTCAAGGAGCGCATCACCCACAACTTCGTCCTCGAACCGCTGGTGCGCAACGACATCGCCCAGTACCTCGACTTCCGCATGCGCGCCGCCGGCTACCGGGGGCCGGAAATATTCAATCCTTCCGCCATCAGGCAGATCGCCGCCGCCTCCCGGGGGCTGACGCGGCGCATCAACATCCTTGCCGACAAGGCATTGCTCGCCGCCTTCGCCGAGAGCGCGCACCAGGTCACGCCCCGGCAGGCACGCGCCGCCATCCGGGATTCCCAGTTTGGCGCCGCGGCACGGGGGCCGTCTCCCGGCTGGATGACCATCGGCGGCGGCGTTGCAGCGGTCGGCATCGCCGCCGCCTCTCTCCTGGTCTGGCGAAGCAACCCGGAGCCGGCCCCGCCCGCGCCGCCCCCGGTTGCGGCGCCCCGGCTTCCCCAGGCGGTAGCGCCCCCACCGCCGGCCTTGCCGGAATCCCCCGCCCCCGCGACGCCCCCCCATGTCTCCGAAATGGACGGCGGGCTTGGCCGGCTGACCCGTCTGCGCATCGAGGAAACCCGGAAATGGCTCGCCAACGCCCCGGATGACCACTGGTTCATCCAACTGCTGGCCACCAGCGCCGACCGTGCCGGATATGCCGAGAATTTCATCGCCAGGGCTATCCGGTTGTCCATGGCGAATCCGGCCGAGGCCGGGCATATCCGGGCCTATGCGGCAAAGGTTGACGAGGAGTACAGAATCGGCGTCATCTACGGGGAATTCGCGAGCCGGGAGGATGCCGCCGCCGCCATTGACCGCCTGCCAAAGGAGTTGCGGGGCTACAAGCCGTATCCGCGCCAGGTAATTCGCTTAAGGTAATGACCGGAATGCCGATAAATCATGGGGTTGTATTTAATATTTAACGTGTTACCATAAAATCGATCAAAATTGTCGGGAGGCGCATACGTCCGCCATGACTCCAATACGTCTCGTCACCCCCCTGTTCGCGCTGGCGCTTGCCGCGTGCAGCAATACGCCCATCGCACCGCCGTCGGCCGGCCATATCCAGGCGGACCAGATTCCAAAGCCAGCGGCCGGCGGCATCCCGAAGCCGGTGCAAAGCACGGTAGCGCTGGCCAGGCCCAAGGCGGCGCCCAAGGTTGAAACCTACAGCGTCGTCGTCAATAACGTCCGCGTCCAGGATTTGCTGTTCGCCCTGGCCCGCGATGCCAGAGTCAACGTCGACATCCATCCCGGCATCAACGGCACGGTCACGCTCAACGCCATCGATCAGACGCTCCAGCAGCTGCTCACCCGCATCGCCAGGCAGGTAGATATGCGTTGGGAGATGGACGGCCCGAACCTCGCCGTCATGCCGGACACGCCCTACCTGCGCAACTACAGGGTCGATTACGTCAACATGTCGCGGGACACCAGCGGCACGGTGGCCGTCACCACCCAGATCGCCGCCACCGGCACGGGAACCGTGAGCGGCGCTGCCGGCGGCGGGGGCAACAACTCCCTGACCGAGATCAAGAACAAGGCCCAGAACCGCTTCTGGGAAACCCTGGAAAAGAACGTCAAGGATCTGCTGCGCGAAACCGACAAGATCCTGCCCGAAGGCTCCAGCGAAACCGTCGTCGAACGCGCGGAACAGCAAAGCGCCACCGGCGCGGCCGGGCAGCCCACCGCGAAGGGCGCCGCCGCCCCGGGCCAGCCGGCCGCCTCCTCGCAGCAGGCCGGCACGACGGTCGTTCGCCGCACCACTTTCCGCGAGGCCGCCTCGGTCATCGTCAATCCGGAGTCCGGCATCGTCACCGTGCGCGCCACCTCGCGCCAGCATGAAAAGGTGCAGGAGTTTCTCGATCAGGTCATGGCCTCGGCCCGCCGGCAGGTGCTGATCGAAACCACCGTGGCCGAGGTGACGCTCAGCGACCAGTACCAGCAGGGAATCAATTGGGAGCGCCTGCGGAACAACGCGAATTCCACCGGCCTTTTCAACGTGAAACAGAACAGCAGTTCCATCACCGACACAACGGCCGGCCTGATGACCCTCGTCGCCAAGCAGGTCACCGGCGGCGGGGTATTCACGGCCACCATCAAGCTGCTCGAGACCTTCGGCACCGTCAAGGTGCTGTCGAGTCCGAAGCTTTCGGTCATCAACAATCAGACCGCCGTGCTCAAGGTGGTGGACAACCTCGTCTACTTCACCGTCAAGGCCGACACGACCACCAACCAGGCGACCACCACCACGACCTACACGACGAACCTCCACTCGGTGCCGGTGGGCCTCGTCATGAACGTCACGCCGCAGATCAGCGAGAACGATACGGTGCTGCTCAACATCCGTCCGAGCATTTCGCGCAAATATGCCGAGATTGAGGACCCCAACCCGGAACTCAAGAAAAATGGCCTCAATATCAAGAGCACTATCCCGGTCATCCGCACCCGCGAAATGGAGTCCATGATCCGCGTCGAGAGCGGCAACGTCGCGGTCATGGGCGGCCTGATGGAAGACAGCCTTGAAAACAGCGACAGCGCCGTGCCGGGCCTTTCCAGCATCCCGATCCTGGGCAACCTCTTCCAGAGCCGGGACGACAAGCGGACCAAGACGGAGCTCGTGGTCTTCCTGCGGCCGCTCGTGGTCAAGGATGCCAGCGTCGGCGGCGACTACGCCTCCTTCCGCGACAAGCTGCCGGCCGCCGATTTCTTCGAGAAAGGCAACGCCGGGCCGCCCCAGCAGGACCTCAAGCTCGACGGAGGGGCGGCGAAGTGAGCCTGCTCATGGACGCCTTGAAGAAGGCGGAGCAGGCCAAGCAGCGGGGACAGGCGCCCAGTTCGGGGGCGGCATCCCTTCCGGAGCCGCCCTCCCGACTGGAAATCCTTGACGACGAATTCATCGCCCATGCCGCCGAGGCAGATACCCGGCCCAAGGGCAAGACGGCGCCGAAACCGGAAATTCCGCCGGTGGTGACGTCCAAACCCGTTTCCGGCGGCTCTGGGGCCGGCCAGAGCACGGCGCAGAACGTCTTCGCCGCCAAGCAGGCGCCGGCCGGCAACAACAAGTCATTCGCCATCGCTGTCGGATCGGCCACCTTCGTCGCGGTCGCGGGCATCGGCGTCTATTTCTGGCTGCAACTCCAGCGGCCGGCGCCGATTGCAGCTGTTCCGCGGGGGGCGGCGCCCGTTCCGGCGTCCCTGGCACCTGTCGCCCCCCCGCCGATCCAGACGGCCGAATCCGGCAAACCGGGTCGCAGCAGGGACGAAGATGGGGGCGAGATCATGGCTCCGGTCAAGGCCGCCGTCCCGCCGGCACCGATGCCCGCGCGCTCGGCTTCGCCGCCTGCCTTGCCGGAGGGCTCGATCCACATCGCCGCCTCGAAGCTCATCAAGCCCAACTCGACGTCGGCGGCGCTCGTGCGCGGTTTTAACGCGCTGTCCGCCGGCAATCTCATCACCGCTCGGAGCGACTATGAGCGTGTGCTGAAAGAGGACCCGCGGAACGCCGACGCGTTGCACGGCATGGCCGCCATCGCCTTGCGCGAAGGGCGCCCCGACGCCGCGGAGGCTTATTATCTGCGCGCCATCGAAGCCGATCCCAAGGACGCGATTGCGCTGGCCGGACTGATCGGCCTGAAGGGGGAAAGCGCTCCTCCGGCGACGGAAAGTCACCTGAAAAACATGCTGGCGGACCAGCCCGGTCAACCGTCCCTGCATTTCGCCCTGGGCAACCTGTACGCCCGCCAGGACCGATGGAGCGAAGCGCAGCAGTCCTATTTCAGGGCCGTGAGCCACGACCCCGACCACCCGGACTACCTGTTCAACCTCGCCATCAGCCTGGACCAGTTGCGCCAGGGCAAGCTGGCCGCACAGTATTACCGTCAGGCACTGGCGGCGACAGCCGGCCGGCCGGCCGGTTTTGACAAGGCGCAGGCGGAAACCCGCCTGCGCGAACTGCAACCTTGATCCTGTCCGGGCCGGGCGCCGCCGGAGCTTGCCGGCTCCCCCGGGATGCCGGACAATGACCCGAGGATGAATTCACCGACTCCTCATCGCCGTCCCATCGGCCAGATCCTGATCTCGCAGAGCGTGATCAGCGAGGATCAGTTGCGCATCGCGCTGCTGGAACAGATGAAGTCCAACCAGCCGGTCGGCCGGTTACTCGTCTCGCTCGGCTTCGTTTCGGAAGCGACCCTCCGAGATGCCCTGGGCGAGTCGCTCGGCCAGAAGTCGGTCGACCTGGAACGCGCCATCGTCGACCCGGCGGCGCTACGCCTGGTGCCGCGCGAGATAGCCAAGCGCCACAACCTGCTGCCGATGGATTATTCGGCCGATCCGTACCGGCTCACCGTCGCCATTTCGGATACCAACAACATCGTCGCCCTCGACAAGCTGCGCGCCCTGGTGCCGCACGACCTGCTGATCGAGACCCTGCTGGCCGGAGAATCGGAAATCGCCCGCGCCATCGACCAGTACTATGGGCACGAACTGTCGATCGACGGCATCCTGCACGAGATCGAGACCGGCGAGATCGACTACCGCAGTCTGTCCGCATCGCTGGACGAATACAGCCAGCCGGTGGTGCGGCTGGTGGATGCCCTGCTGACCGACGCCGTCAAGCGCGAGGCCTCGGATATCCACTTCGAGCCGGAAGCCAACTTCCTGCGCATCCGCTACCGCATCGACGGCCTGCTGCGCCAGATCCGCGCCCTGCACAAGTCCTACTGGGCGGCGATGGCGGTGCGCATCAAGGTCATGAGCGGCATGAACATCGCCGAGACCCGGGCGCCCCAGGACGGCCGCATCTCGCTCAACATCAGCGGCCGCATGGTCGACTTCCGCGCCAGCGCCCAGCCGACCATCCACGGCGAGAACATCGTCCTGCGCATCCTCGATCGCCAGAAGGGCATCGTGTCCCTCGACCAGATCGGCCTCGACGAATCCAAGCTCGACCTTCTCAAGCTGATGCTTGCCCGTCCGGAAGGCATCATCCTGGTGACCGGCCCCACCGGCAGCGGCAAGACGACGACGCTCTACTCGGTGCTCAACCACATCAATGCGGAGGGCATCAACATCATGACCCTCGAAGATCCGGTCGAGTACCCGATGACCATGATCCGCCAGACGTCGGTGGCCGAGGCGGCCAAGCTCGACTTCGCCAACGGCATCCGCTCGATGATGCGCCAGGATCCGGACGTGATCCTGGTCGGCGAGATACGGGACGCCGACACCGCCGAGATGGCTTTCCGCGCCGCCATGACCGGCCACCAGGTCTATTCGACGCTGCACACAAACTCCTCGATCGGCGCCATTCCGCGCCTGCTCGACATCGGCATCCTGCCCGACATCATGGCCGGCAACATCATCGGCGTCATTGCCCAGCGCCTGGTGCGCAGGCTCTGCCTCCATTGCCGCAAGCCCTATCCGGCCGAGGCCCACGAGCGCCGGCTGCTCGGCGTGGAGGGCTCGCGCCCGGCGCCCACCCTCTATCGCGCCGCCGGTTGCGAGCAATGCGACTTCCAGGGCTACCATGGACGCATCGCCATCATGGAACTGCTGCGGCTGGACGCCGACATCGACGAACTGATCGCGCATCGCGGCACCGCCCGCGAAATCCACAATATGGCGCTGACCAAGGGCTACCGTCCGCTGGCCGAGGACGGCCTGCGGCGCGTGCTCGACGGCCTCACCTCGCTGGAAGAAGTCGCCCGCGTGGTGGATCTCACGGAACGGATGTAGCGGTCCCATGACCCTCTACGCCTATAAAGCCATGAACGCCACCGGCCGCCTCGTTCTGGGCCGAATGGACGCCATCAACCCGGTCGACCTGGAAATGCGCTTGAAGCGCATGGAGCTCGATTTCATCAATGGCGGCCCGATCAAGCAAGGCGGCATATTCGGCGGCGTCAGGATTACCCGCCGCGAGCTGATCAATTTCTGCTTTCACCTGGAACAGATGACGCGCGCCGGCGTGCCGATCCTGGAGGGATTGACCGACCTGCGCGACAGCCTGGAGAACCTGCGCTTCCGCGAAGTGATCGCCGGCATGATCGAGAGCATCGAAGGCGGCAGGACGCTTTCCCAGGCGATGCTGGAACACCCGCAGGTCTTCGATGCCGTCTTCGTCAGCCTGGTGCATGCCGGCGAGGGCACCGGCAACCTGCCGGACGTGCTGAAGAACCTGGTCGAATCCCTCAAGTGGCAGGACGAGCTGGCCGCCCATACCAAGAAGATCGTCATGTATCCGAGCTTCCTCGGCGCCGTGGTGCTGGGCGTGACGCTGTTCATGATGATGTACCTGGTGCCGAAAATGGCCGGGTTCATCAAGAACATGGGCCAGGAACTGCCCTTGCAGACCAAGCTCCTGATCGCCACTTCCGACTTCTTCGTCAATTACTGGTACGCGGTGCTCGGCGTTCCCGTCCTGATCGCCGCCGCCGTCGCCGCCGCCGTCCGCGGCAACCCGAAGGCGCGCTACCGTTTCGACGAATTCAAGCTGCGCCTGCCCTGGGTCGGCGAAATCCAGCGCAAGATCATCCTGTCGCGGTTCGCCGGCGTCTTCGCCATGATGTACGCCTCCGGCATCTCCATCCTCGAATCGATCCGCACCACCGAGGGCATCGTCGGCAACGCGGTCATCAGGGAAGGCCTCGAACGGGTCGGCGAAATGATCGCGGAAGGGCAGAACGTCACACTCGCCTTCCAGAACGTCGGCCTCTTCCCGCCGCTGGTGGTGCGCATGCTGCGCGTCGGCGAGAACACCGGGGCGCTGGATACGGCCCTGATCAACGTCAGCTACTTCTACAACCGCGACGTGCGCGAATCGATCGAGCGCGTGCAGACCATGATCGAGCCAGCCATGACGGTGGTGGTCGGCCTCATCCTGGGCTGGGTCATGCTTTCGGTGCTCGGTCCGATCTACGACGTCATCACCAGGCTGAAAATCTGATGCCCGCCCGACGCCTTCTCTTTCTCGATGCCTCACGCCTGACCGCCTGGCACTGGAGCCTCGGCCACCTCGAGAAGGAAGGCGAGTTTGCCGCCGATGCGGCCGGGCTCGGCGCCTTCGGCGAGTATCTGCGGCGGCATCGCGCCAGCATCTGGTTCCTGCTGACCGACGTCGCCGAGGAAGGTTTCCAGATCGAGGACGTTCCCTATGTGACGGGACGCGACCGCGGCGACCTCATCAAGCGCAAGCTCGGCCAGTATTTCTATGGCACGCCCTTCTCGGTGGCCATCTCCCTGGGGCGCGCAAAGGAGGGGCGCCGCGACGAGAAACTGCTCTTCGCGGCGCTCATCCGGGCGCAGCAATTCGAACCCTGGCTGGAAATCCTGCGTCAGGCCGAAGCGCAGCTGGCCGGCGTCTTCTCGATGCCCCAGGCGGTCGCCGTGCTGGCCGCCCAGCTGGCTGCGCGCATGGGCAGCGAATATCGCCAGTTCCTCCTTATCTCGGCGACCAGCGGCGGCCTGCGCCAGTCATTCTTCGAGGACGGCCAGCTGCGCTTTTCCCGGCTGACGCCGCTGGCCACCGGCACCGTCGAGGAAACCGCCATTGCCAGCGCCGTCGAAGCGGCGAAGATCCACCACTATCTCTCTGCCCAGCGCCTGATCAACCGCAGCACTGCGCTCCCGGCACTGGTGCTGGCGCACCCTGTCCATCTGGAGGCATTCCACAGCCGTTGCCACGATACCGGCGATCTGCATTTCGAGATCGTCGACCTCGTCGCAGAAGCCATGCACAACGGCCTCAAGACCCTGCCGAAGGATTCGTGCGGCGAGGAACTGTTCCTGCATCTGCTGGTCAGACAGACCCCGCGCCAGCAGTTTGCGCCTTCGTCCGCGCGCCGCTTCTATCATCTCTGGCAGTTGCGCTTTGCCCTGCAAAGCGCCGGTCTCGTCACCCTGGCCGCCTGTCTGCTGTTCGCCGGCAAGCAAGTCTACGAGGCCGACGCGCTCAGGCAGGCGTCCGCCGAGGAGAACATCCAGGCCGCCGGCGAGCGGCAGCGATATGACGCCATCCTGCAAACCCTGCCGAGAATTCCCTTGTCCACCGAAAACCTGCGTGCGCTGACGAGCCGCTACGAAGAATTGCTCAAACGCGGCGTCGGGCTGGAACCTGCGACCGCCCACCTGAGCCACGCCCTGCAGGATGCGCCGAAGATCGATCTGGTGCGACTGGAATGGCGCATCGCCAACAGCCCCGCCGAAGCGTCGGACGCGCTTCCGAACAATAAGCCGGCGGCCGGCGCCAATGCCGGCCCCTTCGTCATCGTCGATCTCTTCGGACAATTGCCGATCGGCCTGGTCAACGACCATCGCGCCCAGATGAGCGCGATCGACGCCTTCGCCGAGCGGCTGCGGACCGGGTCCGGCATCCATGAGGTGCGCATCCTGAGCCGCCCCTTCGAGGTCGAGTCGGGCAAGTCGCTCAAGAGCGGCAGCGAGGCGGCCGGCCGGGCGGCGGAAGCGCCGAAGTTCTCACTGCGGATAGTCTGGAAACTATGAAGATCACTTCTCAGGATCTGCATCGCCTGCGCTGGGGCATCGTATTCCTGGCGGCGCTTCTGCTGACGAGCGCCGGCATCGTTTTCGCCGCGACGAATCATCTCAAGCAGGCGCGGCAGGAACACCGCCAGGCCGTGGCGCGGCACGACAATATCAAGTCGCGGCTGGTCCGCGCCCGCGACGAGGAGCGGGAGATCCGCGCCAAGATATCCCGCTACCAGGAACTCCTCGCCCGCGGCATCATCGGCCAGGAACGGCGCCTTGACTGGGTGGAACGGATCGCCCGCATCCAGGCCGCGCGTCGCCTCATCGACGTCCAGTACGAACTGTCGCCGCAGCAGCCTGTGGATGCCAAGCTGCTGCCGAGCGGCACGGACGCCGGCGGTTATGAATTCATGGCCAGCACCATGAGGCTGCAAATGCAGCTTCTGCACGAGGACGATCTCCTCGGTTTCCTCGCCGACCTGCAAAAAAGCATCCAGGCTCTCCTGATCGTGCGCAACTGCGCCGTGGATCGTACCGGCCGCGGCGGTACCGGCGAGCGCACTCCCCAGGCCCAGCTTGCCGCCGAATGCGCCCTCGACTGGATCACCCTGCGGGAGAAGAAATGACGGCCGGCCGCATGCCCATCCTCCGCATCGGCCTTCTATTCGGCGCTCTGCCGATACTCGCGGCATTCGCGGAGAACGCCGCGGCCGAGCCCCTCGGCCGCCTGTTCTTCACCCCCGAGCGCCGCGCCGCCCTGGAGCGCCAGCGCCAGCTCAACATCCAGGAAGCGCAGACGCTCGAGGGCGCCACCATGACCCTCGACGGCGTCGTCGTGCGCTCGACCGGCAAGCGCACGGTATGGATCAACAGCCGCGCACAGCACGACGACGACGCGCCAAGCGGCGTCACGGCGGATTTGTCCGCAAGGGAACCAGGGGGCGCCATCCTCTCCGTCGGCGAGGAAACCCCGGCGCAACTCAAGGTCGGGGAATCGATCAACCGCGCCACGCGGGAAACCGCCAGCGGACTTGCGGACGGGCAGATCAGCGTCCGCCGTCCGTCCGCGCCCGCCAGGAAATAACCGTCGGCGATGGCAGAGCGGCGACATCCCCGGCGTCCGGCGCGCCAGCGCGGCGCCGCCTTGCTGATCCTCCTCGTCCTCGTGGTGATGGCCGGGCTGTCCTATCTCGTTGCCGGCATCTCCCCGGAAGCAGCGAATGCCGGACGCGAGCGAAGGACGCAGGAGGCGATGGCGCAGGCGCGCGAGGCGCTCATCGGGTATTCGGTTTCGGAGGCGTCCATCCTCAACGCGGGATATCTGCCCGTTCCGGATGCCGGCTGGACAACAACCCCCGAGGGCAATTCCGAAGGAACCCTCGGGGCCACGGATATTTCGGTAATTGGAAAGCTCCCATGGAAAACGCTTGGATATCCTCCCTTGCGAGATGGGCAGGGAGAGTGTTTCTGGTATGTGGTTTCCGGTCGTTTCAAGAACAGCCCGAAAACATCCGTCTTCAACTGGGACACGCCCGGCCAGATCGACGTGATTGACGTCGGCGGCAATCCCATCGCCTACAACGTGGCCGCGCTGATTGTCGCGCCGGGGGCAGTGCTGGACTCGCAAAGCCGCGCCATTGCGGATTCCGCCGCCTTGATCCATTGTGGCGGAAACTACGATGCTCGCAATTACCTCGATTCCTACAACGGGTCGGATGCCGTTTCCGGCGAAGTCAACTACTTCGGCGGCAGCACGAATAACCGTGTTGCGCCCAACACCGACAACAAGCGGTTCGTGCTTGCAAAAAACGCCTATTACAACGATCGATTCCTGTTCGTCACCGCCGACGACATCTACCGACCGATCATCCGGCGCGGTGATTTCGCTGCCCAGATCGGCAGTCTCCTGGACGACGGCGATTTCCGCCTACAAGTCGAGCCTGGGCATCCCGAGACCATTGCGGTCTCGGGAAGTGGAACCAAGGGAGCCGACAACATCAATTGCAACAACCTTGGCAACGCCAACAATCGGACGTTCTGCAACAATTGGAAGGAGATGCTGCTTCTCACCCAGCTGTCGGCGCCATCGCCCATCACCGTCGATGGAGTGCCAACCGTTCCTTGCGCCCGCGTGCTCATCTTCGGCGGGCGGAAAACGGCAAACCAGGTTCGCTCGACCTCCGGCGAAAAGTCGGATAAGAACAACTATCTCGAAGCTCCCAACCTGGACTCTTTTGCCGTGCCAACGACCAGCAGCCACAACTTCGACGGGAAATCCCAATTTGACCCCGCCAACCCAGGTGCGGACATCATAAGATGCATATCCTGAACCGATTGCCCGTCAAAGTGACTCCCGCGCCTCACGCCGCCCCGTCGGGGCCGGCTCTTTCGCGCGGCTTCACGCTCACCGAGATGGCGGTGGTGCTGGTGATCGTCGCGCTGCTGATCGGCGGCATGCTGATGCCTCTGTCGGCGCAGCAGGACATACGCCACGTCACGGAAACGGAGAGAATCCTCAGCGATGTGCGCGAAGCCATGATCGGCTATGCGGCGAGCCACAGCGCGACCGACACGAAGCCCTATCTGCCCTGCCCCGACACCGACGACGACGGCGCCGAGAATCGGTTGGGGCCCGCCTGCGTCAATCAGGAGGGGCGCATTCCCTGGGCGGATATCGGTCTTGGCCGGACCGACGCATGGAACAACCGCTTCCGCTACCGCGTGACGGCGGCATTCTCGAACAGCGCAACCGGATTCCTCTTGACCAGCAACGGGACGCTGCGCGTTTGCACCGACAGTACCTGTACGACAAGCGTCGCCAACAACATTCCCGTGGCCATCGTCTCTCATGGCAAGAACGGAGCGGGCGCGTTCAACACGACAGGGGGCAACAATGCGGCTCCCGTCGGTGCCGATGAACTGGAAAACACCGACCTCGACGACAATTTTGTCAGCAAGACGCCTTCCGCCAACTTCGACGACCTTGTCGCCTGGCTCTCCCCCAACATCCTCTTCAACCGCATGATCGCCGCCGGCAAGCTGCCTTGACCGCCCCCACTGGTTCCTGAGACACTGCGCATATGCAATTGCGCTAGCGTCCACGTCTCCGTCGCCGACAATGGAATCCAGCCCCGCCCCCAGCACCCCTTCCGGCTTTCTCGAACGCCTGCGCAACGCCGGCATCGAGCCGGGCGACAGCGAGGATCAGCGCCTCAACAAGTCGCTGCTGGTGTTCGCCACCGGTCTCGTCAGCGTCGCCTCGATGCTCTGGCTGGTGATCTACTGGACGCTCGGCCCGCAGTTGTCGGCGACGGCGCCCTTCGTCTTCCAGCTCCTGCTGGCCGGCAACATGCTGTTCTACATCCAGACGCGCAACTTTGACTTCTTCCGCGTCACCCAGCTCGCCCTGTTCCTGTTCGTGCCCTTCGCGGTGCAATGGAGCATCGGCAACTTCATCACCGCCAGCGGCGTCATCCTCTGGGGACTGCTGGCGCCAGTGGGGGCGATCCTCTTCTTCGGCGTGCGCGAATCGGTGGCATGGTTCTTCGCCTGGGCGTTTCTCACGGCACTGTCGGGCTTCTTCGATTTCTTCCTCGCCGCAGAAACCGTCAAGCTGTCTTCCGGCATGCCCGTGCGCACCAGCGTCGTCTTCTTCGCCCTCAACTTCATCGCCGTGGCGACGATCATTTATATGCTGTTGCGTTTCTCGATCCAGGAGAAGCAGAAGATGCAAATCCGGCTGGAGGAAGCCCACAAGCTCCTTCAGGCCGAACAGAAACGCTCGGAAAAGCTGCTGCTCAACATCCTGCCCGGCCCCGTTGCCGAGCGCCTGAAGAACTCCGAGCAGACCATCGCCGACGGTTTCGCCGACGTCACGGTGATGTTCGCCGACATCGTCAATTTCACCCAGGTCGCGGCGAATATGTCGCCCAGCCAGGTGTTCTCGATGCTGAACCGCATCTTCTCCGCCTTCGACGAACTGGCCGAGCGCCATGGCATCGAGAAGATCAAGACCATCGGCGATGCCTACATGGGCGCGGGCGGCCTGAATGACGGGATCGCGGAATACACCGCCGCCATCGCCGATTTGGCTATCGCCATGCGCGACCTGCTGCATCGGGACTTCGCGGTCAATGCCTCGCATCTTGAAATGCGCATCGGCATCGGTACCGGCCCCATCGTGGCCGGCGTCGTCGGCAAAAAGAAATTCATCTACGATCTATGGGGCGACACGGTCAACATCGCGAGTCGAATCACCGCCGAGGGCGTGCCGGGCATGATCCAGTGCGACCCCGTCACCTACCGCCGTCTGTGCGACCGCTTCGAATTCCACGAGCCCCAGACCATCTATCTCAAGGGCAAGGGCAACATGGTCGTCTACCGGTTGATAGGTCGCAAACCGGCCTCCGCCTGAACGGGCGCAAGCCGGAAACACACCCGCCCCGGCCGGTTCTCGGCCAGCTTCAACTCATGCCCGTTCGCCTCCGCCAGGCGCGCTGCCTGATAGAGCCCGATGCCAAGACCGTTTTCGGAGCGCACCGCGGCATCCAGCAGATCGGCGACCAGCGCGGCGGGAATGGCTTCTCCGTTGTCGCACACCTCCAGTGCCGCGCCGTTTCCGGCTGCCACCCGCAGCGTGATCGATATGCGCAGCCACGCCGCCAAGCGACGCTTGTCGATCGCGTTCTCCAGAAGGTTTTCCGCCACGTTGTCGAACAGCGGCGCCGGCACCTGCGCGCCGGCATCGATTGCGCCCTCGACCGTGAATTCAATGCCGCTGCCGGCATAGCGGCGGCGGATGCCTTCCCACCACGATGCCGCATCGAGGCGTTCGCCCGCCCTTCGGCCTGGCGCTTGGAGTTTCTCCAGGGTCTGTCCGAGGCGCTGGGCGATGGCGGGCAACTGGCGGCGCAACAGCGCAATAAACTCCCGAGGCGGTTCATTCCTTTCGTCACCGGCGGCGGCGCAAAGCGTGCGCAGCGATTGCAGCAGGTTCTTGACATCGTGGGTCAGGCGGGCGCCGGTCTCATGGATGGCCTGGACGTAGGTCAAGCGTTCAAGCTGCCGCGCGCGCACCTTGTCGGCATGGAACTCGCCAACCAGCTGCGCCAGCAGGTTGAAATGCCAGAGCAGCGACGGGCTCAGCGCATGGCGCGTGTGGATGCCGATGACCAGGATGCCGTAGCGGAATTCCGTGCGTTGGCCGCTGCGGCTGCCGAATTCGCCCCGGCGCGTCCCGCTGGCCCAATCGCCTCCCGTCACCCATGGCAGGCGCCGCGCCATGTCCGCGCAGGCCTCGGCGACGAAGGCTTCCGGATCGTCCTGACGTTGCGCCAAGTCGGCCAGGGCATGGAGCCAGCGCTCCACCGGCAGTCCGATCGACAGCAGATAGCGGGAAAACACCGTGCCGACGCCGGAAAATCCGATGCGGGGGTTCCAGACCCAGCCCAGAATCAGCAGTACGGTGCCGATGACCAGCAACGCCATCAGCAGCGAATCGGCATAGTCGTGCCCCCCCAGCAGCATCAGGGCCACGCTGCCCATCGCCAACACCGCCAGCAGCAGGAAGATGAATACGCTGTAGACGAAATCGATAATCTCCGCCTGTCCCTCGATCTCCTTCTCTTCCGGCAGGAAAGCCATCAGAAGCAGCAGCGCCGGCAGCCCGAAACGCGCCAGCAGCGCGAACGGCTCCGTGGGGGAGCGCAGCCCCGCCGGCATCAGTTGCGGCAGGGCCAGCAGCAGCAGCGCGACGACCAGATAGGCCAGCGCCAGCAGGTAGAACATCTTGGTCCAGCGGGCCTCGAACAGGAACACCTTGCCGCCGACGATGCCGGCCAGCAGCATCAGCCAGATGCCCAGTAGCCACCAGCCGAGCCCGATGGCCGACGCCAGCACGGCCCCGATCACGAGCAGCAGCGCCAGGGGGGATATCCGCTGCTCCGCCCGGATAAAAGGCTGCCAGAGAATGAACAGGCCGAGATGAGCGACGAACAGCACCTGCCCTAGCGGGTTATTCGGCTCCTGCAGCAGCACAAGATGCAGGAAGGCAAGCAGCCCCAGAAGCAGCCAGCGGCGGCCGGCCAGGGTGATCGCGAAGCGTGCCGGGGCGGGAGGGAATTTCATGGCATGACGTCGGCAAACATGGGCGGATTGTAAGCCGCCTCGATCTCCTGGAACGCCCGAACTTTGGACATGTATGTCGAATACTCGACGCCCGAGGGCAAAATTTCGTCGAATACCGCGCAATATATCGAGTCCCGGTATATGGCATTTTTATTGCTTGAGCCATGTTGCCTATTACATGAAGTCATGGAGTTCATCATGCCCAGGAATCAATCCGGCTTCACCCTCGTCGAAATCGCCATCGTCCTCGTCATCATCGGCCTGCTGCTCGGCGGCGTGCTGAAGGGTCAGGAGTTGATCAACAGCGCGAAGGTCAAGAACTTCGCGACTGACTTCCGCAATATCCCACTATTTATCTATGGGTATCAGGACAAATTCAAAGCTCTACCCGGCGACGATCCAAGCGCCGTTACTCACTTGGGAGCGGGCGGCGCGGGTACGGACGCAACCGTGCAAATAGCGCTCGCCACGGGGGGAGGGACCGCTGGCAATGGAGTTATTGACGGTTTTTGGGACTCCTTCGCCGTAGCTGACGAGTCGTATGTGTTCTGGCAACATGTTCGCAGAGCAAATCTTGCCGCGGGACCAACCGACACGGCAAATGCGACTTATGCGCCGACTAATGCCGATGGTGGCCGCATCGGCATTGAAGCGGGCGTGGCTGGCTTCATCAGCGGTTTGAACGGTACATATATTGTTTGCTCCACGGGTATTCTCGGAAAATTCGCAAAACAACTCGATACGACCATGGATAATGGGGATACCGAAACGGGGACCATGCGCACCGTCACAACGGGTCATCCCCGAAACACCGTTGCGCCTGCGATGAACACCCTCAACGACGCCAATTCCTACACGGTATGCCTTGCTCTTTGATCCCGTAATGAGAGGCCACGGTTTCCTCTTCGGCATATCGATCAAAGCCCGCTTCGGCGGGCTTTTCTATTTTGCGAGCCGCAATTCGAAGCGGGTGCCCTCCGGTTCGGAGCGGACGGTGATTTCTCCGCCGTGGGCACGGGCGATTGAGCGGGTGATGGCCAGGCCGAGGCCGGCGCCTTCGCCCTCGCGGCGCCGCGAGGGATCGGCGCGGTAAAAGCGGTCGAACAGCCGCGGCAGATGTTCCGGCGGGATCGTTTCGCCCGTGTTCTCCACAGACAAGATCACCGCGCCGTTTCCGGCCACTTCGATGCGGACGCATATCCCGCCGCCGGTGGGCGTGTGACGGATGGCGTTGGCGAGCAGGTTGCCGATCGCGCGGCGCAGCATGAGCCGATCGCCGGGCACTTCTCCTTTGCCCTCCAGCGACAGGCGCACGCCCTTTTCCTCCGCCAGCGCCTCGTAAAAATCGAACAGCTCACGCACCTGCGCGGCGAGGTCGACCGGTTCGCGGTTTGGCACGACCAGGCCGTGGTCAGCCTGCGCGAGAAAGAGCATGTCGCCGATCATGTGCGCCAGGTGCTCGTATTCCTCCGCGTTAGAGGCCAGCACCTCGCGATACTCGTCCGCGCTGCGCGCCCGGGCAAGCGCCACCTGGGTCTGGGTCATCAGGTTGCTGAGCGGCGTGCGCAGTTCGTGGGCGATATCGCCCGAAAAGTCGGAAAGCCGGCGGAAGGAGTCTTCCAGGCGGGCGAGCATGTCGTTCAGGGTTTCGGCCAGCTCGGCCAGCTCGGCGGGGACGGATTCCGCCGGCAGGCGGCGATCGAGCCGGCTTGCCGTCACCGCCGCCGCCTCGCGCCGCAGCGCGGAAAGAGGCATCAGTCCGCGCCGCACGGCGGCCCAGCCGAGAAAGCCGGTCAGCATGGCGGCGATGGCGACGAACAGCCACAGCGTGCGGCGGAACGAGGCCATGAACCGCTCGTGGTGGCTGATGTCGATGGCCAAGGCGACGAGGGCGGGCGGCCAGCCATCGATCCCCGTCGGCAGCGGTGCGGCGATGCCGCGCCAGGGTTGTTCGCCCCGGTGCCAGACCCGCGGCGCGTCGGCGATCCTCGAACGGTCCAGCAGGTTTGCGGGGAAGTCGACGCCGGGCGTCCTGATGATGGTTTGCGCGCCGTCCTCGCCCGACAGGACGGCGACGGCCATCCCGCCGAGGCCGTGGTGCGAGGCGGCCATCTCGCTTTCAAGATGCTGCCGGAGGGCCGCGAGGTCGCCGGGCGAGCGAGCGCCGGCCAGCAGGTGTGCGGCTATCTGCATACGGCCGTTCATCGCCGCCATGTCCTGCTCGACGAAGTGCCGGTCGACCGTGTCGCCGACCACGAGGCCCAGCGCGAGCAGCACGGCCGTCGATGCCGCGGCGAAAAGGAGCGTCAGACGAAGGGTGATCGACTTGCGCCCGGCATTCAATCGGAGTTGTCCTCCAGTACGTAGCCCATGCCGCGCACGGTGCGGATGAGCTTTGGCTCGAAGCCCTCATCCACCTTGGCGCGCAGGCGGCGCACGGCCACATCGATGACGTTGGTGTCCGAATCGAAGTTCATGTCCCAGACCTGCGAGGCGATCAGCGAGCGCGGCAGCACTTCGCCGCGGCGGCGCAGCAGCAGTTCCAGCAGGGCGAACTCCTTGGCGGTGAGGTCGACGCGCCTTCCGCCGCGCGTCGCCCGGCGGCGCAGCAGATCGAGCTCCAGGTCCGCCGCCCGAAGGGTTTCCGGTTCCTTGCCACGCCCACCCCGGCGCAGCAGCGTGCGCACGCGGGCAAGCAGTTCGGCGAAGGCGAAGGGCTTGACGAGATAATCGTCGGCGCCCGACTCCAGCCCCCTGACCCGATCCTCGACGCGGTCACGGGCGGTGAGGAACAGCACCGGCATTTCCTTACCCGCCTTGCGGAACCCTTCGAGCACTTGCCAGCCTGAAAGCCCGGGCAGCATCACATCGAGGATCGCCAGGTCGTAGTGACCGGTCGCGCCCAGATGCAGGCCGTCGGGGCCATCGCGCGCCAAATCGACGACGAAACCGGCCTCGATCAAGCCCTGCCTCAGATAATCGCCGATCTTCGGCTCGTCCTCGACCACCAGGATTTTCATCGTGTCCGGGTTTCCCTTTCAGATGACGGCATTGTAGGCGGGCGAAGCCGGGCTGTTCGGGCGATCGATGAATTTGTGTGTCATTGCAGCGGGGATGTTTCAAATCCGTTTCCCGGTAGTAGAATCCCGGACGCAGCAACTCATTCACCCTTTCTTCAACCATGGGAGGTTAGCAAATGAACAAATCCGAGCTGGTCGAAATCGCCGCCAAGGAAGCCGCCATCAGCAAAGCTGCTGCCGAGAAGGTCCTGACCGCCATGATGGGCGCCGTCGTCAAGGCCGTTTCAAAGGGTGATTCCGTGACCCTGGTGGGCTTCGGCACCTTCAAGTCGTCCAAGCGCGCCGCCCGTGCCGGCATCAACCCGAAGACCGGCGAGAAGCTGAAAATCGCTGCCACCACGGTGCCCCGTTTCACCGCCGGCGCCGGCTTCAAGGCCGCCGTGGGCGGCAAGAAAGCCGCCAAAAAGAAATAAGTTCCACAAGCCCGGATCGTCGGGGTCGGATTGAGTCCGCGCCTCGACCTTCCCATTCAAGGATCCGCCCGTTGGATACGCCGCCAGTCGTACCTCAGATACCCCCTCCGCCGGACCCGCGTCGCCGCCTTCGGGAGCTGCTCGCCATCCCCGAGCGCGACCGTACCGACGCCCAGTGGGATGAGATCAACGATCTCGAGATTCAGTTTGCGCCAGGCAACCGGGCCTCGTCGTCATCCTCGCCTCCCTCATCGTCTCCGGGGAGGCCTTCCTTCGCACCGAAAAAGCAGCGTCCCAGAGGTGGCGGTGGCGGTGGCGGTGGCGGCGGTGGCGGCGGTGGCGGCGGTGGAGGCGGCGACCGGCGACCGGCGAGGAAAAGGTAACCCCTTTCGGATTCGCATTGCCTTCGGCGGTATCGCTGCGCGCAGACCGATTGCGCCCTCGTTTTCCCCGTGCCGGGACAAGGTTGTGACAGATATGGCTGAAATCCGCGGAAAGCTCGATCAATACGAGCGCTTGATGCGGCTGGACAAGCCGATCGGCGTCCTGCTGCTGCTCTGGCCGACGCTGTGGGGGCTGTGGCTGGCTTCCCGAGGCCGGCCGGATCCGGAAGTCGCCTGGATATTCATCCTCGGCACGGTGCTGATGCGCTCGGCCGGTTGTGTCATCAACGATGTTGCCGACCGGGATTTCGACCGCCATGTCGAGCGCACGAAAGAGCGCCCGCTGACCGCCGGCCGAGTCAGCGTGAAAGAGGCGATGGCGCTGTTCGGCATCCTGGTGCTGCTGGCCTTCTTGCTCGTCCTGCCGCTGCTCACACCCTTGTTGTTCGGCCTGGCCTCGATCGCCCTGTTCTTGGCGGCGAGCTATCCTTTCACCAAGCGGTTCTTCGCCATTCCGCAGGCCTACCTGGGCGTCAGCTTCGGCTTCGGCATCCCCATGGCCTACGCCGCCGTCCTCGGCCATGTGCCCTGGACGGCCTGGGCGCTGCTCGCGGCCAATGTCTTCTGGGCCGTGGCCTACGACACCGAATATGCGATGGTCGACCGCGAGGACGACCTCCGCATCGGCATCCGCACCTCGGCCATCACCTTCGGGCGCTTCGACGTGGCGGCGGTGATGCTCTGCTACGGCATGGCGCTCGGCATCCTCGCCTGGATCGGCACACGGCTCGGCTTCGGCCTCTTCTACTTCGGCGGCCTCTTCGCCGCCACGGGCATCGCCCTCCACCACTGGAGGCTGATCCGCGGCCGGGAGCGCATGAAATGCTTCAAGGCCTTCCTGCACAACAACTGGCTCGGCGCGGCGGTATTCGCCGGCATCGTCGGCGAACTGAACCTGAGGCCGTTGCCATGAAATACCATGACCTGCGCGATTTCATCGCACAATTGGAGAAGCTCGGCGAGCTGAAGCGCATCGCCGTCGAGGTCGATCCGAAGCTGGAAATGACCGATATCTGCGACCGCGTGCTGCGGGCCGGCGGGCCGGCGCTGCTGTTCGAGAAGCCCAGGGGCCATTCCATCCCCGTGCTCGCCAACCTGTTCGGCACGCCGAAGCGCGTCGCGCTGGGCATGGGCGAAGAGTCAGTCTCGGCGCTGCGGCGGGTGGGCGAGCTGCTCGCGTATCTCAAGGAGCCGGAGCCGCCCAAAGGATTGCGCGACGCCTGGGAGAAGCTGCCGGTGCTGAAGCAGGTGCTGCACATGGCGCCCAGGGTGCTCTCCTCCGCGCCCTGCCAGGAGGTGGTGTGGGAGGGCGCGGACGTCGACCTTTCCCGCCTGCCGGTGCAGACCTGCTGGCCGGGCGACGCGGCGCCGCTCATCACCTGGGGGCTCACGGTGACGCGCGGGCCCAACAAGTCCCGCCAGAACCTGGGCATTTACCGGCAGCAGGTGATTGCATCCAACAAGGTCATCATGCGCTGGCTGTCGCATCGCGGCGGGGCGCTGGATTTCCACGACCACTGCGGGAAGCATCCCGGCCAGCCGTTCCCCGTGGCGGTGGTGATCGGCGCCGATCCGGCGACGATCCTCGGCGCGGTGACGCCCGTGCCCGACACGCTTTCCGAGTACCAGTTCGCCGGGCTCCTGCGCGGGGCGAAGACGGAAGTGGTGAAGTGCCTGGGCTCGGACCTGCAGGTGCCCTCATCCGCGGAGATCGTCCTCGAAGGCGTGATCCATCCGGGGGAAACCGCTCTGGAAGGGCCGTTTGGCGACCACACCGGCTACTACAACGAGCAGGCCGCATTCCCAGTGTTCACTATCGAGCGCATCACGATGCGGCGCGATCCGATCTACCACTCCACCTACACCGGCAAGCCGCCCGACGAGCCGGCGATGCTGGGCGTGGCGCTGAACGAGGTGTTCGTGCCGCTGCTGCAAAAGCAGTTCCCGGAGATCGCCGACTTCTACCTGCCGCCCGAGGGCTGTTCCTACCGGCTCGCGGTGGTCAGCATCCGGAAGCAGTACCCCGGCCACGCGAAGCGCGTGATGTTCGGCATCTGGAGCTTCCTGCGGCAGTTCATGTACACCAAGTTCATCATCGTCACCGACGACGACGTGGATGTGCGCTCATGGCCCGAAGTGGTCTGGGCCATGACGACGCGCGTCGACGCGGCGAGGGACACCCTGATCGCCGAGAACACGCCGATCGACTACCTCGACTTCGCCAGTCCCGTCGCCGGCCTGGGCAGCAAGATGGGCATCGACGCGACGAACAAGTGGCCGGGCGAGACGGCCCGCGAATGGGGCCGGCCCATCGCCATGGATGCCGAGGCGAAGCGGCGCGTCGATGCGCTGTGGGAATCCCTGGGCCTGTAAGCCCTCAGACCATCTTCACCACGATGTCGTGCAGCGTGTTGGCGCAATGGGCCATGCGTTCGGCGGCGTTGGTCAGGTGACGGTAGATTTCCCGCTGCTTGAACATGTGGATGTACTGATCGCCCTGGAACAGCTCGGCCAGGGCCTTGCGGTAGAGCTTTTCCACCCTGCGCTCGGCCTTGCGGGCGACATTGGCGTCGTCGGCCGCCTCGCCGGGATTCACGCTCAGCTTGCCGAAGCCGGCCTCCAGTGCCATCACGCCCTCGAGGAGATGCCGCGCCATCTCCACGGTGACGGTGTCGGGCGTCAGCACCAGGGCATGCATTTCGCTCACGGCGTCCTTGCAGCCGTTGACCACCTCGTCAAGGGTGGTGATGGCCCGGTAGATGTCCTCGCGGTCGATCGGCGTGGAGAAGGCCTCGTTGAGGATATGGATGTTGCGGATCTTTACCCGATCGGCGGCGTGCTCGTCCTCGCGGATATCCTGGCCTACCTCGTCGTCGTTGGTCTCCATGAAGCGCACCAGCAGGCCGACGGTGTGGACCACCTGCCGGCTCTGCTCGTGCAACAAGCGGAAGAAGTCGGGCGACCGTGGGAAGAAGCGCTCGAAGAGTCGCGCCAGCAGGGTTTTCCCCTGATCGGAATCGGTGTTTGTCATGATGGGCTCCCCAGGAGGGACTGGACGGTGTGCAACAAGGTGTAGCTGGCCACGGACACGGCGGCGGCGCCGGGAATGGTGACGACCCAGGTGGTGGCGATCTCGCGCGCCTTGGCCCAGCGCACGGCCTTGGGCCGCTCCGAGGCGCCGATGCCCATGATCGAGGTGGCGACAACATGCGTCGTCGAAACCGGCGCGCCGAGCGCCGAGGCGGTGAAGATCACCGCCGCCGAGGTGAGCTGGGAATCGATCGCATGTAGCGGGCGCACCTTGTAGATGGCGAAGCCGAGCGTGCGCACGATGCGCCAGCCGCCGGAGAGGATGCCCAGCGTCATGGCGGTGGCGCAAGCGAACATTACCCAGAACGGCACCTCGAATTTTTCGATGAAGCCGCCCATCAGCAGCACCAGCGTCAGGATGCCCATGCTTTTCTGCGCATCGTTGGCGCCGTGAGAGAACCCCAGCCCCGCCGCCGTGAGCCACTGCGCGTTGCGCAGGTTGCGGTTCATGATGGGCCGGGCGCCGGCAAGCAGCGTCAGCATGAGCTTGTGAAGGAGATAGCCGACCCAGAAGCCGACCAGGGGAGAGAGCACCAGCGCCAGCAGCACCTTCATGATGCCGGTGACATGTCCATGGGCGAGTTCCGCGAATCCCCATGCGACATGGTCGGCGCCGACGGACACCATCACGGCGCCGGCCAGGCCGCCGACCAGGGCGTGGGAAGACGACGAGGGAATGCCGCGCCACCAGGTGAACAGGTTCCATGCGATGGCGCCGATCAGGCCGCAAAGAATGATGGCGATCGACATCGCCGCATCGATGCCGTCGAGGTTGACGAACTTGCCGATGGTGTTGGCCACCGCCGTGCCGCCAAGCAGCGGGCCGAGAAACTCGAAGGCGCCGACGACGAGCACTGCCTGCACCGGCGTCATGGCCCGCGACGCTATGACGCTGGCGACGATGTTGGCGGCGTCATGGAAGCCGTTGGTGTAGTCGAACAGCAGGACGATCAGCACGGCGGCCGCGACCAGCAAAAGAAGGGTGTCCATGTCAGCCATCGTATACCCAGGCAAGCAGCGCATCCAGCGCGGGCTGGGCGGCCCTGGCGTTTGGATGATTGATGAAACAGACGACGATCTGGCGCCGACCCCGGGCATCGAGCACATAGCCGGCGATGGCGCGCGCGCCTTCCAGGTAGCCCGTCTTGACATGGGCGCGGCCGGCGACGCCGTTCTCCTTCAGGCGCTTCTTCATCGTGCCGTCGATGGCGACCACGGGCAGGGAAGACATCAGTTCCGGCATTACCGGGCTTTGCCATGCTTCCGCCAGCAGACGGACGAGGTTGGCGGCGCTGATGCGTTCCTGCCTTGACAGGCCGGCGCCGTTTTCCAGCACCAGCTCCGGGAAGTCCAGCTTCCGGGCGGCGAGCCAGCGGCGCAGCACGGCCTCGGCATCCTCCGGCCGGCCGCCCGCATCGCGCCCCAGCGCGAGATAGAGCTGCCGGGCCATCACGTTGTTTGAAAACTTGTTGATGTCGCGCACGATCTCGGCCAGCGCGGGCGACTCGACGAAAGTCAGCACGCGCGCGGCGGCGGGCGTTTCGCCGTCCCGCACCCCGCCCTCGAAGCGCCCCCCCAGTTCTCGCCAGAGCTGCGCGAATACGCCGAGCACGTAGCGGTCGTGCGGCAGCGCGGCGACGTTCCAGGTTTTCTCGCCGCAGGCGGCGGAATAGGCGCCCGTCAGCGACAGGCGATAGCGGCCGCCCCGCTCCGACAGATCGGCGCGCAGGCTCTCCTGCCAGTCGCCGCAGCCGTTGTTGCGGAGCCGGAGGGCGTTGACCAGGTCCACGTTGGCCGGCATCGGTTCGGGCAGGACGCGGACAGACTTGCCCGCGGCATCCGGGGCCAGGGCGAGGCGGATCGTCTTGAAGTTCAGCAGCAATGCGTCTGGGCCGACGTTGTACGGCCGCGTCGGCTTGCCATCGAACGCGGCGGGATCGTGGCCGTTCGGCCGCAGTGCCGCGCGGTCGAGCACCAGGTCGCCGCGGATGTCGCGGACGCCGCGCGCGCGCAGTCCGCGCAGCAGCAGCCAGAATTGCTCGAAGGTCAGCTTCGGATCGCCGCTGCCCTTGAGATACAGGTCGCCGGCCAGCACGCCGTCTTCCCCGACGGGCGCCGCCGCGAGCGCCTGCGTGACCCACGCATGCGCCGGCCCCAGAAGCTCCAGGGCGGCGAAGGTCGTCAGCAGCTTGATCGTGGAAGCCGGATTCATGGCCGCCCGGCCATTGACGTTCAAGCGGGGCGCGCTTTCCCCCGCCTCCTGCACGACGACGGCGACGGCGTCCTGCGGAATGTCCGCCGCCCTGAGCGCGGCAGCGACGGGGGGCGGCAGCCGCCCGCCCTCCTGGGCGCCGGCGGAAGCGGCGAAGCAGGCGAAAACCAGCAGTCCGAGGATGTGCTTCATGTGTGGAAATGATAGGTCGTTTTGCCGCCGTCGATGCCGCCGGACTTGAAAAACGTGGCGCCAGCCCCTATCATTGGCACTCGCTTAAGTCGAGTGCTAACAAAAACCAACTCCGCAAGTTCCCCCCGCAGAGGCATTCCCCTGCACCCATCCATTCGTCAAAAGGAGACAAGTCGATGAAAATTCGTCCTTTGCATGACCGCGTGATCGTCAAGCGCGTCGAAGCCGAGCGCACCACCGCCTCCGGCATCGTCATTCCCGACACCGCCGGCGAGAAGCCCGACCAGGGCGAAGTCATCGCCGTCGGCACCGGCAAGATCCTGGAGGATGGCAAGGTTCGCCCGATGGCCGTCAAGGCCGGCGACCGCGTGCTGTTCGGCAAGTATTCCGGCCAGGCGGTCAAGGTCGAGGGCGAGGAGCTGCTGGTCATGCGCGAAGAAGACATCATGGGCGTCGTTGAGGCCTGATTAACCGAATTTAATGGAGAAATAGACAATGGCTGCTAAAGAAGTTCTGTTCGGCGATTCCGCGCGTAGCCGCATGGTGCGTGGCATCAACATCCTGGCCGATGCCGTCAAGGTCACCCTCGGCCCCAAGGGCCGCAACGTCGTGCTGGAGCGCTCATTCGGCGCCCCTACCGTCACCAAGGACGGCGTGTCCGTCGCCAAGGAAATCGAACTGAAGGACAAGTTCGAGAACATGGGCGCCCAGATGGTCAAGGAAGTCGCCTCCAAGACCTCCGACGTCGCGGGTGACGGCACCACCACCGCCACCGTGCTAGCCCAGTCCATCGTCCGCGAGGGCATGAAGTTCGTCGCCGCCGGCATGAACCCGATGGACCTCAAGCGCGGCATCGACAAGGCCGTCATCGCCGTCACCGAAGAACTGAAGAAGATCTCCAAGCCCTGCACCACGAGCAAGGAAATCGCCCAGGTCGGCTCCATCTCCGCCAACTCCGACGCCGATGTCGGCGAGATCATCGCCCAGGCCATGGACAAGGTCGGCAAGGAAGGCGTCATCACCGTCGAGGACGGCAAGTCCCTGCAGAACGAGCTCGAAGTGGTCGAGGGCATGCAGTTCGACCGCGGCTACCTGTCCCCCTACTTCATCAACAACCCGGACAAGCAGATCGCCATCCTGGACAACCCCTTCGTGCTGCTGCATGACAAGAAGGTCTCCAACATCCGCGACCTGCTGCCGGTGCTGGAACAGGTCGCCAAGGCCGGCCGGCCGCTCTTGATCATCGCCGAGGACGTCGAGGGCGAAGCCCTGGCCACCCTGGTGGTAAACAACATCCGCGGCATCCTCAAGACCGTCGCCGTCAAGGCGCCGGGCTTCGGCGACCGCCGCAAGGCCATGCTGGAGGACATCGCCATCCTGACCGGCGGCACGGTGATCGCCGAGGAAGTCGGCCTCTCCCTGGAAAAGGCCACGCTGAAGGATCTGGGCCAGGCCAAGCGCATCGAAGTCGCCAAGGAGAACACCACCCTGATCGACGGCGCCGGTTCCGAGGACGCCATCAAGGGCCGCGTCGCGCAGATTCGCGCCCAGATCGAGGAGGCCACCTCCGACTACGACAAGGAAAAGCTCCAGGAGCGCGTGGCCAAGCTGGCCGGCGGCGTGGCGCTGATCAAGGTTGGCGCCGCCACCGAGGTCGAGATGAAGGAAAAGAAGGCCCGCGTCGAGGACGCGCTGCACGCCACGCGCGCTGCCGTTGAGGAAGGCATCGTCGCCGGCGGCGGCGTCGCCCTGCTGCGCGCCCGCGCCGCCGTCGCCGTCAAGGGCGACAACCACGACCAGGATGCCGGCATTAAGATCGTGATGCGCGCGCTGGAACAGCCGATCCGCGAGATCGTCGCCAACACCGGCGACGAGCCCTCCGTGGTGGTCAACAAGGTCATGGAAGGCAGCGGCAACTTCGGCTACAACGCCGCGACCGGCGAGTACGGCGACATGGTGGCGATGGGCGTGCTGGACCCCACCAAGGTCACCCGCACCGCGCTGCAGAACGCCGCCTCCGTGGCCGGCCTGATGCTCACCACCGACTGCATGGTGGCCGAGCTGGTCGAAGACAAGCCGGCCGGCGGCATGGGTGGCGGCATGGGTGACATGGGCGGTATGGGTGGCATGGGCGGCATGGGGATGTAATGCCCGCCTGAGCCTCGCTCAAGCAATACAAACGCCCCGTCCGGGAAACCGGCGGGGCGTTTTGTTCATGTGCGGCGCGCGCGGCGGCACCGGGTGCTGCCGCGCCGCGTGATAGACTTTCCGGGACAAAAAAACGGTAGGGGGCGACCATGCAGGGAGGGCGGCCACCCCCTGAGGCGGCGGGGTCGAGAGGATCGGCCCCACTGCCTCCAAAGACCGGATAAAAGGAGAACAGCGGCATTCATATTAATGCCGCTTGCTTACTGGCGACTTACAGGATCATTGCCGGCGCCGAGCCATGAGAATCCTCCTTGCTGAAGACGATGCCGTCATTGCGGACGGGCTGATTCGCGCGTTGCGCAAGTCCGGCTATGCCGTCGACCATGTGGCCACCGGCGCCGACGCCGACACCGCGCTGCTCTCGCAGCAGTTCGACCTGCTGATCCTCGACCTGGGGCTGCCCAGGCTTTCCGGCATCGAGGTGCTGCACCGCCTGCGCGCGCGCAAGAACGCCACCCCCGTGCTGATCCTGACCGCCCAGGACGGCATCGACGACCGGGTGCGGGGGCTCGATGCCGGCGCCGACGATTACCTGACCAAGCCCTTCGCCCTGCCCGAGCTGGAAGCGCGCGTGCGCGCGCTCACAAGGCGCGGCACGGGCCAGCCGACCCGTATCGAGATCGGCGCCCTGAGCTACGATCAGGCGGAGCGCGTCGTCAAAATCCACGCCCAGGTGATCGACTTGTCGGCGCGCGAACTGGCCGTGCTGGAGGTGCTCATGCTGCGTGCCGGACGCCTGGTGGGCAAGGAACAGCTCGTGGACCACCTTTGCGGCTGGGGCGAGGAGGTCAGCACCAACGCCATCGAGGTCTATGTGCATCGCCTGCGCAAGAAGCTGGAAAGCGCCGGCGTATGCATCACCACCGTTCGCGGACTCGGCTACTGCCTGGAGCGGGCCACAGAGGGTCATGACGGCGCCTGAGAGCGATGAGCCCCGCAGACGGCAACCCGTCTTCGGCGGCTCCGAAGAACCCAACTCCCTGTTCGGCGAGATTCTCGACTGGATGCTCGCTCCGCTGCTGCTGCTCTGGCCGATCAGCATCGCCGCGACCAACCATGTCGCCAACGAGATCGCCAACCAGCCCTACGACCAGGCCCTCGCCGAGAACGTCGCCGCCATCGCGCGGCTGGTGCGCATCGTGGAGGGCCGCGCGGTCGTCAGCTTGCCCGTGCCGGTGCGGGCCGTTCTCCATACCGACAGCGAGGACACCCTGTATTTCCAGGTGCGCGGGCCACGCGGCGATATCCTGTCGGGGGACGACGAGATCCATGCCGCGCCGGGGGCCGAAAGCGCCGGCCCGGAGGAAACGCGGTTCCGCGACGATAACATCGGAGGCGAACCCGTGCGGGTCGCCTGGCGCGCGATTGCGGTCGAGCCCGGCCGTTCGCCGGCTGTCATCCAGGTGGCGGAAACGCGCAGGAAGCGCGAAGCCCTCGCCTCGCGGATCATTTCCGGCGTCCTGCTGCCGCAGTTCGCCATCATCCCGCTGGCGGTGATCCTCGTCTGGCTCGGCCTTTCGAAGGGGCTGGCGCCGCTGGCCCGCTTCAGGCGCCAGATCGGTGAGCGCCGGCCGGGCGACTTGTCGCCGATCGCCACGCGCGGCGTGCCGGACGAGTTGCAGCCGATGATCGTCTCCTTCAACGGCCTCATGGCGCGGTTGGAGCAGAACCTCCAGGCGCAGCAGCGATTCATCGCCGATGCCGCCCACCAGATGAAGACGCCGCTCACCGGCCTCAAGACACAGACGGAGCTGGCCCTCAGGGAAAATGATCCGGCCCAGATGCACCGCTCGCTCGAACAGATCGCCCGCAGCACCGACCGGGCCAGCCACCTGATCCACCAGCTGCTGGCGCTGGCGCGCGCGGAATCCAGCCACGACAAGGTGCACAAGTTCGAGATGACGGACCTGGACGCCCTGGCGCGCGATGTAGCCCGCGAATGGGTGCCGCGGGCACTGGCCGGGCGCATCGACCTGGGTTTCGAGGGAACCGACTGGCCGCTGCTGATCGATGGCGTGCCCCTGCTGCTGCGGCAGCTGCTCGACAACCTGATCGACAACGCCCTCAAATACACACCGGCCGGAGGCCGTGTCACGGTGCGCGTCCAGGCCGGGGAGCGGGCGACGATCGCGGTGGAAGATTCCGGCATCGGCATTCCGGAGGCCGACCGCGAGCGGGTTTTCGAACCTTTCTATCGCGTGCTGGGAACGGATGCCGACGGCAGCGGCCTGGGGCTGGCCATCTGCCGGGAAATCGCCGAGCTGCATCGGGGCGACATTTCGCTGGCAGCGGGCGAGGGCGGCGCCGGCACCCGAATCGCCCTCGCTTTTCCGCGTTGCCGCAATGCCAGCCTGCTGGACGAATTCAAGCGGGTTGCCCAGGGCAACGAGCCATAATTGCTGCGCCGCACAATCACCCCGTAAGCTTCCTGTCAGGATTTTCTGTCGGAATCCGCGCCATGGCGGGTTTTGGCGGGGGTAATTCCGGAGCCGGCAGCCAGTGGTCGCGTATGACCAACGGAATAAATCCAAAGGAGGAAATGTCCATGCAACTTTCGCAGAAGCATGTCGAGTACTGGCACCGGAACCTCAAGGTGACGGGCATCCTGCTCGCCATCTGGTTCATCGTAACCTTCGTGGCGGGCTGGTACGCCCGCGAGCTGAACGAGATCACCTTCCTCGGCCCGCTGGGCTTCTACATGGGCGCCCAGGGCTCGCTGATCGTCTACGTGGCCATCATCTGGTTCTACGCCCGCTACATGAACAACCTGGACCAGGAATACGGCGTCCATGAAGGGGAGGAAGAATAATGGCCAACGTCTCTCAAGCGCAGTTCTTCCAGAACCTGAAGAAGTACTACACGTTCTACACGGGCGGCTTCATCGCCTTCGTCATCATCGTCGCCATCCTCGAACAGATGGGTGTGCCGAACAAGGCGCTGGGCTACATGTTCCTGTTCGCCACCATCCTGCTCTACGCCGGCATCGGATTCATGTCGAAGACGGCCGACGTCGGCGAGTACTACGTCGCGGGCCGCCGCGTGCCGGCGCTGTTCAACGGCATGGCGACCGGCGCCGACTGGATGTCGGCGGCGAGCTTCATCGGCATGGCCGGCACGCTGTATGCCTCGGGCTATGACGGCCTCGCGTTCGTCATGGGCTGGACGGGCGGCTACTGCCTGGTGGCGCTGTTCCTGGCGCCTTACCTGCGCAAGTTCGGCCAGTTCACGATCCCGGACTTCCTCGGCGCGCGCTACGGCGGCAATATACCGCGCACCATCGGCGTGTTCGCCGCCGTGGTGTGTTCCTTCACCTACGTGATCGCGCAGATCTACGGCGTCGGCCTCATCACCAGCCGCTTCACGGGCCTGGAGTTCGGCATCGGCGTGTTCGTCGGCCTGGCCGGCATCCTGGTCTGTTCCTTCCTCGGCGGTATGAAGGCGGTGACCTGGACCCAGGTGGCCCAGTACATCATCCTGATCTTCGCCTACATGATCCCCGTGGTCTGGCTGTCGGTGAAGGACACCGGCAACCCGATCCCGCAGATCGCCGCCTACACCTCGGCCCTGCCCAAGGTGACGGCGCTGGAGAAGGAGTTCAACGACAAGGCCACGCCCAAGGGCGCCAAGGAAGAGGAAGTGCGGGCGATCTTCCGCGACAGGGCCGCCGCCGCGGATGCGAAGCTCAAGGGTCTTGAGGCGGGCGGCGCGGCCTTCCTGGCCGAAGAGAAGAAAAAGGTCGAGGACAAGGCCGCGGCGCTGAAGGCCGCCGAGGCACCCGACGCCAAGGCCATCGAGTCCGCCGAGAAGGCGCTCAAGGATTTCCCGTCCGATCAGGACAAGGCCAAGGCCGCCTGGAAGAAGGATCTTGACGGGGCCAAGGCCAAGGCCGCCGCCGTCAAGGCCCATGCCGAGCCCTTCGCCGCCACCGGCAAGACGCCGGAGGAGGTCGAAAAGGCTCGCGGCGTCGCCAAGAAGAACTTCCTGGCGCTGGTCCTCTGCCTGATGGTGGGCACCGCCGCGCTGCCGCACATCCTCATGCGCTACTACACGACCCCGTCGGTCAAGGAAGCGCGCGTCTCGGTGTTCTGGTCGCTGTTCTTCATCTTCCTGCTCTACTTCACGGCGCCCGCACTCGGCATCCTGGTCAAGTACGAGGTCTACAACAACCTGGTCGGATCGAGCTTCGCGCAACTGCCCGCGTGGGTTTCCAACTGGGCGACGGTGGACAAGACGCTGATGGCGATCACCGACATCAACAAGGATGGCCTCGTCCAACTCGCGGAAATCACCATCGGCACCGACCTCGTCGTGCTGGCGACGCCGGAGATCGCGGGCCTGCCCTATGTGATCTCGGGTCTGGTGGCGGCCGGCGGCCTCGCTGCGGCGCTCTCCACCGCCGACGGCCTGCTGCTGACCATCGCCAACGCGCTATCGCACGACGTCTATTACAAGATGATCGATCCGAACGCGCCGACGACCCGCCGCCTGGTGGTGTCCAAGGCCCTGCTCCTCGTGGTGGCGCTGGTGGCCGCCTGGGTGACCAGCCTCAAGCCGGGCGACATCCTGTTCCTGGTGGGCGCGGCCTTCTCGCTGGCGGCCTCGGGCTTCTTCCCGGCGCTGGTGGCGGGGGTGTTCTGGAAACGGGCCAACAAGCTGGGCGCCATCGTCGGCATGCTCGCGGGACTGGGCATCTGCATGTACTACATGTATATCACCTATCCGTTCTTCGGCGTCAATGCGCCCAAGTGGTGGGACATCAATCCGATCTCCGCCGGTATCTTCGGCATTCCCGCCGGCATCATCGGCGTGATCGTCGGCTCGCTCATCTCGCCCGCGCCGAACAAGGAGGTGCAGGAACTGGTGGATCACGTCCGCTATCCGAATCTGGAAGGCGACATCAACACCGCCGCCGTCTGATCGCATCAACCAACCCCGTCAAGGCCCGCCGCGAGGCGGGCCTTTTTACTTATGCGTCTGCTGCTGATCGAGGACGACCTCCCGCTTTCCGATGCCCTGGCCCGCGCGCTTCGGCAGGCGGGCTACGACGTCGAGACCGCCGGAAACGCCGTGGAGGCCTGCCGGAAGCTCTCGGCCGGGCAGTACGATCTGGCCATCCTCGACCTGGGCCTGCCCGACCTGGACGGCAGCGAAGTGGTGAGGCATCTGGCGCGGCTGGAAGCCGGCACGCCGGTGCTGGTGCTGTCCGCACGCGACGGGCTCGACGAACGCGTGCGGCTGCTCGACCTCGGCGCCGACGACTACCTCGTCAAGCCGGCGGCCATGGACGAGTTCCTCGCCCGCGTGCGCGCCGCCCTGCGGCGGCGGCGCAAGGACGACGACACCCGGGTCGCGCTGGGCCGCCTGAGCCTGGACATGGAAGGACGGCGCGCCTTCCTGGCCGGCCAGCCCATGGACCTCCACGGACGCGAATGGGCGCTCCTGGCCTTTTTGGCGGGCCGCCCCGACCGGGTGATTTCCAGGGAAGACGTCGCCCAGGCCCTTTACCGCGCCGGCGAGCGCGTTTCAGAAAACGCGGTGGACCAGATCGTGTCCCGCTTCCGCAAGCGGCTGGCCGAGGCCGGCCTGCGCCTGCGCACGGTGCGCGGCCTGGGCTACTACCTGGAAACCGGCCATGACGAATAGCCTGCGGGGGCATCTGCTGGCCCTGCTGCTGCCGGTCGCCGTCGCCGCCCTGCTGGTCGGCACCGTGGCGGTGTACCTGATCGCCTCCGGCGCCTCGTCCGAATCGCTCGACCAGGGGCTGGCGGACGCCGCCCGGATTTACGCGGACGATCTCCGGAAGCATCCGGAAAGCCCCGGACGGGACCTGCCGCCGCTGGCGCAGCGGATGCTGATGGCCTCGCCGGGAGACCGGCTGTTCTTCTCCCTCCAGGATGCGGCCGGCCGGTTGCTGGCCGGCGAGGGCCGGCTCGCCGACGACCTGCCCTGGGGCACGCTCCAGGCGCCCGCGTTCTTCGACGTCACGCACGGCGGCTACTGGCTGCGCGGCATCTCGGTGGTTTTCGACGCCGGCGGGCGGGCGCTGCACCTGACCCTGGCGACCACCGCCCTGCGGCGGGAAAAGCTGATGGGCGACATTTTCCTCGGCATGGTGGCCCCGCAGATGGCGCTGTTCCTGCTCACGATCCTGCTGGTGTGGGCCGGCGTGCGCCATGCCCTCGCGCCGCTGGCGGCGCTGCGCGCCGAGATCGGGCGTCGTTCCGACCAGGACCTCCGGCCCCTGGACCCGAAGGCCGCCCCGCGGGAATTGCGGCCCATCGTCGAGGACATCAACCATCTGTTCACGCGGCTGGATCGCGCCATCGAATCGCAGCGGCATTTCATCGCCGACGCCGCCCATCAGCTGCGAACCCCCGTCGCCGGCCTGCTGGCGCAGGTCGAGGCCGCCGGGCCGCCGGGCGATGTCGCCCTGGCCGCCACCGCCCGGCGCCTGTCGCGCCTGGTGGGCCAGCTGCTCGCCCTTTCGCGCGCCGATCCGGGCGTCGAGCCGGCGCGGGAGGACTTCGATCTGGACGCGCTGGTGCGCGAGTCCGCAAACGACTGGCTGCCGCTCGCTTTCCGGCGCGACATGGACATGCGGTTCGATCTTTCCGCCACCCCGGTCAGGGGATCGCGCCACGCATTCCGGGAGATGCTGGCCAATCTTCTCGACAACGCCATCCGCTACGGGCGGCGGCGCGGACGCATCGCGGTGAGCTGTTTCGCCGAAGGGGGCGAAGCGGTCCTCCGGGTGGACGACGACGGCCCCGGAATCCCGGAGGGCCAGCGGGAACGGGTGTTCGAGCGGTTCTGCCGGCTTCCCGGTCCGGCGGCGGAAGGGTGCGGCCTCGGACTGGCCATCGTCCGGGAGCTGGCGCGGCAGCACGGCGCAAAAGTCAGTCTCGGCGAAACGGCGGAACTCGGCGGCCTGCGGGTGGAAGTGCGGTTGCCGATCAAAACGGCAGATCGGGGACCAGATGCCTGAGGTCGGCGCGTTCCGCGTCCTGCACCAGCTTGCGGGCGCGCTTGGGGTCGAACGTCACGAGGCGTTCGACGACGGCCCTGACGCCGTCCGGATCGTTGGCGTGGTGGCGGGCCATGCCCAGCTGGTAGAAGCCCTCGCCGTGGAGCGGTTGCAATTCGGCCACTTTTTCGAAGGCCGCCGCCGCCGCGGCATGCTCGCCCAGCCGGGCCTGCGCCAGCCCGAGGCCGTACCAGGCGCGGTCGAGGCCGGGCTTCAACCGCACGGCTTCGTCGAACGCGGCGGCGGCCTCGCGCGGCCTGCCCATCTCCTCGCGCACGAAGCCGAGGTTGAAGTGGCTGTCGGCGTCGCCGGGGGCCAGCCGCAGGGCTTCCAGGTACCATTCTTCCGCCACGTCGAAGCGCTTCTTGCGGGCGGCGATGAAGGCCAGGTGGCGCGCCGCCTCGACGTCGTCCGGCTTCAGCCGGTAGGCGACGGCGTACTCCTCGAAGGCGCGCGCCTCGCGGCCGAAAAAGTGGAACAGCCAGGCGCGGGCATAATGGCGCCAGTGTTCGAAATCCATCCGCATCTCCATTGAACCTCGTTGGACAAACCCGTCCGGACAATACCATGTCGAATCCCGAACTGCTCATCCTCTCCGCCCTGCGCGTCCTGGTCGAGGTGGCCCTGCTGTCGCTGCTGGCCCAGGGGGCCGTCGGACTGCTGTCGGGCGCCCGGCGCCAGGCCAATCCCATCTACCGGTTGTTCCAGGTGGTGACCCGGCCGGTGATCCGCATCGCCCGCTTCGTCACGCCGCGGGCCGTCATCGACAGGCACATCCCATTCGTCGCATTCTTCCTGCTCTTCTGGCTCTGGATCTTCCTCGCCTGGGCCAAGCGGTTCCTGGCCGCCTGACACCGCCGTAAGCCTGCTGACAGGTTCCCGTAAGGGCTGCGTCAGCCCCTCCTTCCATGATCGCCGCTCAGCTCGGCTGATCATTCAAGGAGGGGTCCATGCAACACAGCGACATTCACGACAGGATTCGGGCCAACCCGAAGTTCCAGGCGTTCGTCGAAAAGCGCAACGCCTATTCGATCCTCATGGCCGCGCTGGGCGCCCTGGCCTATTACGGTTTCATCCTGCTGGTGGCCTTCGACAAGGAATTCCTCGCCTCGAAGATGAGCGCCGGCGCGGTGACCAGCATCGGCATCCCCATCGGGGTCGGCGTGATCGTATTCACCATCATCATCACCTGGATCTACGTGCGCCGCGCCAACAGCGAGTTCGACGCCACGAACGATGAAATCATCGCGGAGGCGCAGAAATAAAATGACCCATCTGCAACGCATCATCGCGGCCGTTGCCGCCCTTTCCGTGGCCGGCGTCGCCTATGCGGCCGGTCCCGACGTCGGCCAGGCGCAGAAGCAGGCCACCAACTGGACCGCCATCATGATGTTCGGCATCTTCGTCGGCATCACGCTCTGGATCACCAAGTGGGCGGCGGGCCGGACCCGGACGGCGTCGGACTTCTACACCGCCGGCGGCGGCATCACCGGCTTCCAGAACGGCCTGGCGATCGCCGGCGACTACATGTCGGCGGCCTCGTTCCTCGGCATTTCGGCGCTGGTGTTCGGCTCCGGCTTCGACGGCCTGATCTTCTCGATCGGCTGGCTGGTCGGCTGGCCCGTCCTCACCTTCCTGATGGCGGAGCGCCTGCGAAACCTCGGCAGGTTCACCTTCGCCGACGTCGCCGGCTACCGCTTCGACGCCGGCCCGATCCGCACCTTCGCGGCTTCCGGCTCGCTCGTCGTGGTGGCCTTCTACCTGATCGCCCAGATGGTCGGCGCCGGCCAGCTCATCAAGCTGCTGTTCGGGCTCGACTATATCGTGGCGGTGAGCATGGTCGGCGCGATCATGATGATCTACGTGCTGTTTGGCGGCATGACGGCGACGACCTGGGTGCAGATCATCAAGGCCTGCATGCTTCTCACCGGCGCGACCTTCATGGCGCTGGCGGTGATGTTCCAGTTCGGCTTCAGCCCCGAGGCGATGTTCACCAAGGCGGTCGAGGTGCATTCGAAGAAGGACGCCATCATGGGCCCCGGCGCGCTGATCACCGATCCGGTCTCGGCGATCTCCGTCGGCATGGCGCTTATGTTCGGCACCGCCGGCCTGCCGCACATCCTGATGCGGTTCTTCACCGTACCCAACGCCAAGGAGGCCCGCAAGTCCGTGGCCTGGGCGACGACCTGGATCGGCTACTTCTACATCCTCACCTTCATCATCGGCTTCGGCGCCATCACCAACCTGATCCCCAACCCGGCGGACTACTTCGTCGGCGGCGAGATCGCCAAAGGCCTGAAGGGCGGCGGCAACATGGCCGCGGTGCATCTGTCCAGGGCGGTGGGCGGCGACCTGTTCATGGGCTTCATCTCCGCCGTGGCCTTCGCCACCATCCTCGCCGTGGTGGCGGGACTGACTTTGTCCGGCGCCTCGGCCGTGTCGCACGACCTCTACGCTTCGGTGTGGCGCCACGGCAACGTCGATTCCGCGACCGAGCTGCGCGTGTCGCGCATCACGACGGTGTGCCTGGGCATCTTCGCCGTGCTGCTCGGCATCGTGTTCGAAAAGCAGAACGTCGCCTTCATGGTGATGCTGGCCTTCGCCGTGGCCTGCTCGGCCAACTTCCCGGTGCTGTTCATGTCCGTGCTGTGGAAGGACTGCACCACGCGGGGCGCGGTGGCGGGCGGCACGGTCGGCCTCGTCAGCTCGGTGGCGCTGACCATCCTCTCCCCGGCCGTCTGGGAAGCCTCGCTCGGCCATCCGAAAGGCTCGGCGCTGTATCCCTACGCCTCGTCGGCGATCTTCTCGATGACCGCGGCCTTCCTCGTCATCTGGATCGTCTCGAAGCTGGACAACAGCGAGCAGGCGAAGAAGGAGCGCGCGCTGTACCCAGCCCAGCAGATCCGTTCCGAGACGGGCATGGGCGCAGGCGCCGCCTCGGCCCACTGACTTACCGCCGCGCCCGCAATCCGTTATAATGCGCCGCCTTCCGGCCAGTTAGCTCAGTTGGTAGAGCAGCGGATTGAAAATCCGCGTGTCCTTGGTTCGATTCCGAGACTGGCCACCAAAATTTAACGCCCAACCCTTCTCGGTTGGGCGTTTCCATTTCTGCTTCCCGCAAACCACGCGGGGTTCGCGCCCATTCTGCGTGTGCCGGGGGTGGGCACGGTCTGGGCCACAGGGCTGCCAGTTCGACTCTCTTCTGCCCTCTGTTCTCTCAAAATCTCCACCAACTCTTTCGCCGTGGCACACGCACATTGCCTTCCGGCGCAGTGGGTTGTGCGTGTGTCAGCTTGATGGGTTTTCCAATAGGACTCGGTGAGCAAGACAATCAGGAAATGCCAAGATGTAGCCCATGCTTTAGCTTGGCGGCAAGCACGCAACCCAACGTCAGGTTTGGCACTGGTTGCTCAGCGCTACCGTCGACGTCCAACTCGATTCGACGCAACAAAGAGGTTGAAGCAGAAGACATGGACAGTAACTTCGCGCCCAGTGTCTTCTCGTGATCGAAACACGAAGCGCCACTCACCATGGTGCTGCCCTGGCTTCTCGCGAAGGAAATTCGCGTGGGCGGGGAACGCATTGCCTATTGTCTGCTGTACACCCGCAAAGCCAGCGACTCCTTTGTTGAAGAGCACGAGTGCCGCTTTACAGTCGCGCCAGGTAAGGTAGTCGAGTAGTTGATCCAGTGCTCCGATTAACACTTGTTCACCCGCCCACAGCTTACATTCGGCCACGAACGCCGAACGGGTTTCTTCCTCGATACGGATGTCTGTTTTGCCGTAGTGCCGGAATGCCTCCCCTGTGGCGCGTCCCTGGTAGACGCTATTCAAACTGGCCAAAACAATGTCTCGCAGCCCATCTTCTCCAAGAGGTTGGTATGTCTGGGGTGTTCCCTCGAATGTCGCTCCCATATGACGAATATTGGCGAGAATCGCTTCATATAGTTCGTCGGAAATTGCAGGCTCGGGTTTAAACCCGGCTGCAGGCACCTTCGGTAATTGAATATGCCGACGCTGACTGATGTCGACAGGCTTGTATTCCGGCATTCCTGGCTTCTTTGCCAGTGGAATGGCGAACGAAGAGACAAGGCCGTGGAGCTTTGAGAGTTGCTCTCGACGATGTGCGACCACCTCCTGCACCGCCCTCGGCACGGATGTGTTGTATTGCTGAATCTGATTTAGCTGTGCCGAAATACTCTGCCGGACGCTGGCTAAAGTACTTTCCAGTTGCTGCTTGAACCAACTTTCTTCTGTCTGGCTGGTATTGGCGAAAGTCAGGGTTAATATCTGCCGCCTTGCGTCGATATCACCGCGTGGTGGGTTTAGCGTGAAAGTGCTGGGCCGAGCTTTCCAGAGATTCGGATCGCCAGAGAATGGAACGTGGAACTTTAGGAGATGTCCGTCGACCATGACAGGGCGGCCATCGTGTGAGCCGCCATATTCGAAGCGGTGCGTTACGTCGATTTTGGTTTCAGCGTGCTCCATCGTCATTTGGTCTTCGTGCAACACCAGGGGATCAACGGTGATCTGGCCCGCAATGTAGTCACAAATCGTGTCAGTGCTGGTGGCAAGAAACTGTTCCCTTGGTATGGCCTCGGCCAACTCGTGAATGCGCCGCTTATTGGCATCCAGGCCAGTCGTGAGGTCTCCATCCGAAAAAAGGTAGTTACGATCACTTCGATGCATAGTGTATGCCTTTCATTGTGCAGCACCGGCAGGTAAGGGCGATATCCAGTAAAGCCCCTCGCGCCTATTCCTGGATACGATGGCGTCGTAGGCATACTTTGGCCCCCCGGCTTCTGGCTTGTCGCGGTCACGCGATTTCACCTTGAAGATGTCGATCAGTTTGTCACTGTCGAGACCCGCGCGCTCCATGATACGTTCTGCCGTCATCGGCTCACCCTTGAATGACAACAGCGCCTTGAAGATCGCCGCTTGACCGTCGGTGCAACGGATCAGGCCGTGCGGCCAACCTGGCAAGGTCACCCACCGAAAATCCGCCGAGAACGGACCGAAGACAGGTTTCGTCGGATCATCCACTACGGACATGCCGGCTGTCTCGGCCACCGGGGTGTAGGTGATCCCGCCCCCATAGAAAGCGAATCTTTCCTCCAGCGACAACCACTCCACGCCATGCCCAAGTGGCTCTCCCCGCGTTTCCCTGTGACGAGGTGCAATGACGCGGATGTTTCCACCCTTCACCCGAACCCGGTCCAGGATCGTCGGCTCGCGCCAGATATTCATCAGACTGCGCGCCAGCAGTACCGGAGCGCTTCGTGCGTCACCCAAATGCCACACGTCGGCCCCGAGATAGATGATCCCATCCCGGCTATTGATATCCATGGCCAACCGCAACTTCGCCCGAAACCACTCCTCATCGAGTTCCAGCGCGGCCAGGTCATCCGCTTGCACCGCGACCTGTCCGCACTCCGGACAATGGCAAATGCGACCGCCCTTCCCGCCGCCCCAGATCTGGCATCGATGCTGCTGGCAGTACGGACATAGCGTGAAGGTCTGATTCAGGGCTACCGGCTTCACCGCTTTGCCGATGGCGCTGGATGCAGCAATCTCGCTGGGTGATAACGTGCTGCGGGACAAGGGTGTGCCGCCGGAAAACAGACGGCACACCAGCGCCCATGCATCGTGGCTCGCCACTTGTTAGTCCTCGTACACCGGCTGCTGATTCGTGGTCTCGACGTCCGGTGGTACCTCGTGGGCTGAGAGCGTCTGGCCCGGCTGCAGGATGCCCAAGGTGACGAGATAGCTCTCCAACTGTGCCTGCATCTCGGCATCAAACTTATGCAGGTTCAGCCGTCCCTTGCGCGTGACCTCGATGGTCACCACCTTGGGGCGCATCTTTCCAGGCTCGGGTGGGTAGTAGAGATTGATGTGGGCGGCCGTCACCAGCCAACCCCGGCTCAGGGGATTCTCGTTGGGAAACTCGTCCTGCAGCAGATCCGTCACGCAACGTTGATCACTGGATGCCATCGCCGTGCAATCCAACTTCAGTGCCGAACTGGGGCTGAGGACGGAGATCGATTTCACCTGCAGGACATCGAACCCGTCTGCCTGGGCGGCCGGCACGTTGAAGCCGAGGCTTAATACCGACAGGTCCAGCGTCGGCGGCTTGATGCGCTGGGCATCGACCTTCACACCCAGCAGATGCTCGGCGAAGGCATCGAGCAGCATCTGATGGTATTTGACGCCGCCCCGCACCAGTGTGCGCGTCACCCCAGTGGCCATCGAGTATTCCAGTACCGAGTGGATGTTCGGGTTGCCCACACGCCGTTTGAGGTCGTCCCCTTCGAACTCCAGTTGCAGCATTGCCAAGTCCTTGACGTGGACGCTCAGCAAAAAAACTCCAGGGCTGCGTTCCATGACATAGGCCTTGCTCCGGTCGCCACATTGCATCTCGCGTTGGTAGAACGCTGATACGGCCTGGCGCAATTCTGTCATGGCCGGTTCCGAGGTGTTGGGCCGGCGACATACGCCGAGGTCGTGCTGCTGGGCCTGTCCGCCGTGACGCTCGAAATGATCGACGTCGCCAGCGCGATCGAACAGGTCTGGGTGCTTTGCGTAGAGCCAGAACGAACGGTGCATGTCGCTCTGGCATGCCACCAATCCCGATAGCGCAGCCGCATTGCCCGTCGATACCTGGAACATGGCCTGTTTGCCGGCGGCGTCGCCCAACTCAACACTGGCACGGAGTTTCGCCGCCACCCGATCGCGGACGGTAACATCAGAGCAAGTGAGCAAGGCTTCCACCAGCGCCTGGGACGTTGCTGGCACATCTGTCCAGGTAAACCCAGCGGGCATGGTCAGCCCATTGTCCGTCAAAAAGTCGCGCAGCCCGGCGTCCACCGGCAGTTCGAGCAGCACTTCGACCCATGTCTTTTTCATCTTCGTAGTCCTTTCCGAAATGGCGTCGGAGGTCTGCGAACGAGGAAATCGAAGCGCTGGCCGGCGACTATGGTCACTAAACTTATATCGCGCATTAGTAAAGTAGCGTGATACAGCGTGATTCTGTTCCCCTCTTATCCGCTTGTCAATAAGCAAGGAACATCTGGCGCTTTCTTGTATCACAGAGCTATACTTTCAGTCCTATCAGGATCTATTGACGAGACAGGAGCATCGCTATGGGTTCGGCGTTCGGAATACGCCTGCGAAGCCTGCGCGAGGCCAAAGGACTGACCTTGCAGCAGGTGGCCGACGCGGTCGGCTGTACGAAGGCCTATATCTGGGAACTGGAGAAAAAACCGGGGCAGCGGCCCTCCGCCGAACGGATCCAGGCCATTGCGAAGATATTGGGCGTAACGATGGGTGATCTCATGGGGGAGCCTGTTGAAGAAGCACCTGAGGCCACTCCCGATGATGTCGTTTTCTTCCGCGAGTATGTCGGCATGCCGGAGGAGGAGAAGCGGCGTTACCGGCAGGCGCTCGAAGTGATGTTTGGCTCGCGCAAGGACGGAGATAAGAAGTGACTGCGGAGGTACTCACGCCGCCCAGGGCCGCGTACAACATCATCAAATGGATGCGGGCCTACCTCGGCGGTGAAATGCCTCTGGTTACTGATCTCGATTTGATCCGGCAGATGCTTCCATCGACGCCCTATGGCAAGGGTGTCAAGGAAATCAAGCCACCGGCGCCTGCGCCGTGGTCTGGCTGTGAGGGTGCGCTGGTTCGTAATCCGGACGATTCTGCCGAGTGGGGCATTTTCTACAACGGTTCTGCCAGGCAGGAGCGACGGCGCTTTACCATCGCCCACGAGCTTGGGCATTTCGTGCTGCATCGCGCTCAACCGCCCGAAGGCGGCTTCAACTGCGACAAATCCAGCGTCTACTCCGGCTCGGACACCATGGCGGTGATCGAACGCGAGGCCAACGTCTTTGCCAGCAATCTCCTGATGCCGGGGGACGTGTTCGGCAAATGCATCAATGGCTCGCATGTCGACCTGCATCTGCTGAGTGGTCTGGCCAAGCAATTTGACGTGTCGTTCGAAGCCTTGTGCATCCGTTTTATCCAGCACACGAGTCAGCGCGCAATCCTGGTTTGTTGGGACAACGGTTATCTGGACTACGAGTCGCGAAGCAGATCGGCGGTCATGACGCGTGCGAGAGTTCGGAGAACAGACGATCCGCAGGAGCCGCTACCAAATACCGTGGCTGGCGATACCTCGGTGGCACAGGAATGGGGTGGCATCACTTTGTCGGCTGCCGTCTGGTGTGCTGAGGAGGCGCCGTACATGAAGCTGACGGAGTTCAAGCATACCTACAACGAGCGGGATCGCGTGCTCAGCCTGCTACTGCTGGAGTCGGCCGAGCCGCGACCGTGGGATCGATCCTGGCAGGATGGCGATAGCTTCGATAGTTACGACCAGTTCGTCTCGAACGGCCAGTTCCCGGTTCGGTAAAACGTAACTGATCGATGACATGACGACGCTACCCACAGACGGCACACTGCAGACGCTGCAGCATGAAGTTCAGCGATTGTTGGGCCGCTGTCTGCTTCGGCTGCAACAATACGAGCGCCTGATCAAGGCCATCGTCGCGCATCACGAGATCGCAGGGCCTGCCCATGCCCTGGAGTCAATCCGCGCGGCGCGCATCGCCGACACCGCCAGCAAAACGCTTGGCACACTAGTTGGACAACTTATCGGATCGTATGTCGTCACCGATGAAGGCGACACTCCTGCCGAAGTCTCGGCAGATGCGCCCGAGGACATCATTTCATTTGGGATGCGAATGCATCTGAGTCTTTCCGCCGAAGATTATGTGCGGACAGAAAACGATCTGAAGGAACTGGTTTCGCTACGAAACAACCTGGTGCACCACTTCATCGATCAGCACGACCTTTGGAGTCAGGACGGATGCTGTGGAGCGCACGACGCGTTGATAGTTGCCTACAGCCGTATCGACCAGCACTTCGAGCAACTTCGTGGCTGGGCGGAGCACATGGATCAGGCCCGGCAGTTGGCGGCGGAGTTCGTTCAGTCGGACGTGTTTCATGATCTTGTGGTTAATGGCATCGCCCCGGATGGTTCAGTGGATTGGCCCGCCTCCGGCATTGTGCGAGCGCTTCGGGAAGCTGCCGGTGAAATCGCTGTCGAGGGATGGACCCCTGTTGCCATGGCTGGAAGGTGGATTGTCGATCGCCACCCCGAACAAATTCCCGCAAAGTATGGATGCAGCAGTTGGCGGCAGGTGGTGCATGAGTCTCGTCTTTTTGATCTTCGGTACCGTGAAGTGGATGGCCAGCGTGCTGCTTGGTATCGAGACAAGAAGGCCTAGCCCAGAGCCTTCCGGTTTATTCGTGATCCCCTCCGCGCACTCCCGCCAAAACGCGTTACCCGGAGTCGCCTTCGTACATAGCATGAGCAGCGTTACCTTATGGAACGCTTCCCATCATGCACGACATCGAACTCATCTCCATCGACCAGGGGAACCCAAGCCCCCGACACGCGCACGAAGAAATCGCTGAATTGCTGTCCGCAGCATTGCTGCGACTGCGCACCAGAAATTCAGCGTCAGACAATCCAGATAAATCTGGTCGTAGAGAGCCGGTTTGCCTTGGCTTCTCCCACCCACAGCGCGTGAATGCGAACCCCAATCAGCAAGAAGGAGTCGCACATGACGACACACGCACCCCTGCCCGATACAGCAACAGTCTCGGCTCGCATCGCTCAACTTCCCCTACTGCCCATGGATAGCATCTGGGCATTGTGGGACGAGCATTTCGATCAGCGACCGAATCATCATCACCGTACCTGGCTGGAGAGCCGACTGGCTTACAAGCTCCAGGAGCGGGCTTTCGGCGGTCTCAAGGTATCGGTACGGCGCAAACTGGAGAGCATCGGCGAGACCGGAGTGCTGCCCAAGAATCTTCAGCGCGAAGCCGATCGCCTCCTGCCGGGCACCATCCTGACCCGCATCTATGATGATGTCGAACACCATGTTCTGGTGCGCGGCGTGCGCGACTTTGAATACCGGGGGCAGCGCTTCACGAGCCTGACGGCGCTGGCCAGGGTAATCACAGGATGCCCATGGTCAGGCCCGCTATTTTTCGGACTCAAGACGCGCAGCAAGCAGGAGGCACCATGAGAGCGAACCGCACCATGGCGACGCCTTCGCAGCCTATCGTCCCCAAAAAACGCTGCGCCATCTATACGCGCAAATCCACCGACGAGGGACTGGACCAGGAATACAACAGTCTGGAGGCGCAGCGGGATGCCGGCTTGGCATTTGTTGCCAGCCAGCGTCACGAAGGCTGGGTTGCCGTCGGCGATGGCTACGACGACGGTGGCTATTCCGGTGGCAACTTGGATCGTCCCGGGCTCAAACGTCTCATGGCCGATATCGAGGCCGGCAAGATCGATATCGTCGTGGTTTACAAAATCGATCGCTTAACACGGGCCTTGTCGGATTTCGCCAAACTGGTCGATGTGTTCGATCGCAACGGGGTGTCGTTCGTTTCCGTCACCCAGCAGTTCAATACCACCACCTCCATGGGGCGGCTCACACTCAACATCCTGCTGTCCTTCGCGCAGTTCGAGCGCGAGGTCACTGGCGAGCGTATCCGCGACAAGATTGCCGCGAGCAAGGCCAAGGGCATGTGGATGGGCGGCATGCCCCCACTCGGGTACGACGTCGTCGAGCGCAAATTGATCGTCAATACTGTCGAGGCCGAGCTGGTACGCGGCATCTTTTGCCGATATGCCGAGCATGGTTCGGCGGCGCAGCTTGTGCGCGAACTTGCCATCGAGGGCCACACCACGAAGTCATGGGTCACCCAGGGGGGACAGCATCGGCCGGGCCGCCCAATAGATCAGCAATATTTGTTCGCCATGCTGCGCAACCGCATCTACCTTGGCGAGATGTTGCATAAGGGCGAGAGTTATCCGGGACAGCACCAAGCCATCGTTTCTCCTGATCTCTGGAGTGCTGCCCACGCCTTCATCGAACGGCGGAAGCAAGGTCCGCGCGAGCATCGCACTGAACACCCGGCACTGCTGGCGGGTCTGCTGTTCGCACCTGATGGGCAGCGCATGATTCACCATTTCACCAAGAAGAAAAACGGACGTCTCTACCGCTATTACGTGCCCTACCTGCACAAGCGGCGAAATGCCGGAGCCACACTGCAACCGGGGGCTACGGATGTCGGTGCGCTGCCCGCAGCCGAGATCGAGGCTGCCGTTCTGGAGCAGATTCACCTGGCGCTGCGCTCACCAGAGATTTTGGTGGCCACTTGGCGATCCTGCCAGAAGCACGCTGCGGGCGCCGATCTCGATGAAGCGCATGTGGTGATTGCGATGCAACGCATCGGCGCAGTGTGGGAACAGCTTTTTCCGATCGAGCAGCAACGCATCACGCAACTGCTGATCGAGCGTGTCCAACTGCATGGGCAAGGACTGGACATCCTTTGGCGCGAGGATGGTTGGCTCGGTCTCGGGGCTGACATTGCTTCACATCCACTGATCGAGGAGATGAAGGAGTCCACGGAGGAGGCGTTCGCATGAGGCAACCAACCAAACCGGCCACGAAAGCCGACAATCCTCGGCTGCGGATGGTTCGTATCGACATCGGCGGCGATGCACGCAACTACACCACTGGCCAACAGCGGGTAACGGTGGTGCCGCTGACCATCCGTCGCAAACAGAATCGCAAGGTCATGATTCCGCCGGCCGGCGACGACTCGGTGCTGGGTACCGGTGGCCACGATTTGCCGATGATCAGGATGTTGGGCAAAGCTTTCTACTGGCAGCGATTGCTCGATGATGGGCGCTATCCCACCGCGAATGACTTGGCCCGATCGTTGAAGCTCGAGCCTGGTTGGGTGGCAGAAGTATTGCGCTTGACGACGCTGGCGCCGGACATCATCGAGTCCGTCCTTGACGGCCGCCAGCCACGTGACCTGAATCTTCACACCTTGCGTGGCCGCCGTGACCAACTGCCACGTGATTGGGGCGAGCAACGCAAAGCGCTGGGGTTCGCGAACTGAACCACTGATGCCGAGACACCTGCCTCGACGGCGAGCCCTGTGCTCGCCGTTTCTGCTTCTGTGCCCCGGGCAATGGCGAACCAGAAGTTTCCTCGTGGTTCGCCATTCCGTCCCTCTTATGTTCGCCACCCGACGACTGAAATGAGGCCTGCAATTCCTCATCAACGTCATAGGAGGCTTACATGCCGACACCTGTCAGCAACACCCCTCGATCGCCCCACCCGGCGATCACTAGCCTGGCACCTGGCGACCGCCGGGTCCTGAACGAAAACGAGCTCGCACAGCGTTGGGGTGTCAGCCCAAAAACTTTGCAGCGCTGGCGCAGCGAAGGTCGCGGACCTCGCTACCTCAAGTTGTCGAAAAGAGTCAGCTATCCCCTCGAAGCCGTCATCGACTTCGAATATAGCGCGCTGCACGACTCGACCTCCGAGCGCGTGGCGAAGTGAGGAGGGCGGACATGATGACTTCCCACACTTCACCCGTCGACATCGAGCAGGCCATGCCGTTGGCCGAAATGAGCATTGCTCAGATCGCCGCGCTGCCGCCGGAACAACTGCAAGAGGCACACACCAATTTGCTGACCCTGCAGTCCTTGGTCAAGGGCGTGCTTGATCGCTTCCATGCTGCGCTCGACCAGCGTTATGCCGAGCAGGCCGTGGTAGTCAGACAGGCATCCGGCAAGGACTTCGGCGTCTGCCATCTCTCCGATGGCCCCCTGCGCATCACGGTCGACGTGCCCAAGAAGGTCGTCTGGGATCAGCCGCAACTGGCCGAAATCGCCCAGCGCATCGCCGCTGCCGGCGACAAGGTCGGCGACTACATCGACACCGACTACTCGATTTCCGAGTCCCGCTTCAACGCTTGGCCTTCGACCCTCAAGGAGACGTTCGCCAAGGCCCGCACCGTCAAACCCGGCAAAACCAGCTACCGAATTGCCCTCGTCCAGGAGCCTCACGAATGAAAACCCCGACCCTGCATCAATCCCTGCAAGCCAAGCTCGGCGCCTATGCCGGCGAACACCTGACCGCCGCGATCCGTTATCAGGACCGCTACGGCAATCTGGTGGAGAAGCCCCTGCTCGACGCCACCCTGGATGAAGTGGCCTTCGCCATCCAGACCCTCAATGCCGAGAGCGCGAGCATCCACCGCCGCCGCAGCGCGCTCGACAGCCTCTACACCCTGGCCCGTGAGAACGGCTGCCTCGGGTCGGACACGGTGGGCGTGATCGCCGTGGAGGTGACGAAATGAATCAGATCGTCGCCTTCGACTTCGAGTCGCATGACGTGCGTGTCGTCCTCGGCCAGGACGGCGAGCCGATGTTCGTCGCCGCCGACCTGCTCTCCACCCTGAACCTCGATCGTAAGGCGCTGGAGCGCCTGGACGACGACGAGAAGGGTGTGAGTTCAATTCACACCCATGGCGGGCAGCAGGAGATGACCGTGGTCAACGAGTCCGGTCTCTTCAACCTGGTACTCGGCAGCCGCAAGCCCGAGGCCAAGCGCTTCAAGCGCTGGGTGACACACGAGGTGCTGCCCTCGGTCCGCAAGACCGGTTCCTATGCGGTGCCCGGCTCCGTGGCCGCACTGCCGGCGCCGACTCAGGACCGCGTCACCGCCATCCTGATGATCGGCGAAGCAGTGGCGAAGGTGCCCGGCGTCAAGCAAGGCATCGCCATGGCAGCGACGCTCACCTGTATCCAGGAGAACACTGGCCTGTCGGTGGAGACGATGCGTCTGGCGCTGCCCGCCTGCAACGATCCTCTGGCAGCAGTGAACCCGACAAAGCTCGGTGAGCAAATCGGTCTGTCGGCCAGGGCGGTCAACCTCCGGCTGGCGGGCCTGGGTTTCCAGAATCGCAACGACCGCGACGAGTGGGAACTGACCGATACCGGCCAGGCATGGGGCGAAGCCTTGCCGTACTCCCGCAACGGGCATTCCGGCTACCAAATCCTCTGGCGGCCTGAAGTCGCCGATCTGCTCAAGGAGGCCGCGTAATGTCTCTACCCATTATTTCAGCCGACGAACGGATGCGCGAGCGGCATAGCGCCAAGGTCGGCCTGGTCGGCTTTCCCGGTGTCGGCAAGACCACACAACTCAAGACCCTACCTGCCGATTCCACGCTGTTCGTCGATCTCGAGGCTGGCGATCTCTCGGTGCGCGACTGGCCGGGTGACACCGTGCGGCCGCGCACTTGGCAAGAGTTCCGCGACCTCGTGGTGTTCCTCGCCGGCCCGATGCCGACCGCCACCGCCGAACAGTCGTTCTCGCAGGCCCACTTCGAGCATGTCTGCACCCGGTATGGCGACCCGGCACAGCTGGCCAAATACGACACCTACTTCGTCGACAGCCTGACCGTGCTCTCGCGCCTGTGCTTCGCCTGGTGCAAGACCCAGCCGCAGGCCTTCAGCGAGAAGAACGGCAAACCGGATAGTCGGGGCGCTTACGGCCTGCTGGGCCAGGAAATGATCACGGCGCTCACGCACCTGCAACACGTCCGGGACAAGCACGTCATCTACGTCGCCATCCTCGAGGAGAAGACCGATGACTTCAACCGGCGCTACTACCAGCTGCAACTGGAAGGCAGCAAAACCGCGTTGGAATTGCCTGGCGTCCTCGATGAGGTCGTGACCCTGGCCATCCTCAAGGCTGACGACGGCACGACCTACCGAGGTTTTGTCACCCGCGCTGACAACACCTTTGGCTACCCGAGCAAGGACCGTAGTGGCCGCCTCGACGCTATCGAGGAGCCGGATCTCGGCAAGCTCACCCAGAAATGCCTCGGCACCCAGAGCAACTGAGGCCGCAGGCCAATCCATCGCATTTACCCAATTCAAGGAGAAACACATGAACCAGAACACCTGGCAGGACTTCAACGATGCAGAACAGCAACAGGGTTTCGATCTCATCCCCAAGGGCGCGCTCGTCAAGGTGCGCATGACGATCAAGCCGGGTGGTCACGACGATCCTGCCCAGGGTTGGACCGGGGGTTATGCCACAGAGAGCTTCGACACCGGCAGCGTCTACCTCGCCTGCGAATTCGTCGTGCTGGAAGGCCCGTTTGCCAAACGCAAGATGTGGTCGAACATCGGCCTGCAATCCCGGAAAGGGCCAGCCTGGGGTCAGATGGGCCGCAGCATGATTCGCGGCATCCTCAATTCCGCTCGCAATGTCTCGCCTCAGGACAACTCACCCCAAGCCGCCACTGCCCGGCGCATCAACGGCTTCGCCGACTTGGATGGCATCGAGTTTCTGGCCCGCGTGGATGTCGAGAAGGACGCCAAGGGCGAGAACCGCAACGTGGTCAAGCTGGCCGTCGAACCCGATCACAAGGACTACGCGGCGCTGATGGGAATGGCGCCCAAGGTGCCGACCGGAGGCAGTTCCGCTACGCCAGCGCAGGCGACTCCGCCCCATGCGACTCCTCAGCGTCCGGCTGCCACTGGCAAGCCAGCCTGGGCACAGTAGGAGCGTGGGCATGAACGGAAAACGTTGTGGCAATTGCCATCATCTCGACCCAACAAGTGCCAGCGATATTGGCGGCTTGCGTATCGCTCGCTGCCGCCATCCGAAGGGTGTGCGCATCGGCACGACCGCCATTCGGAACGACTACGTCGAGTTGGATGCCTTCTGCTCTGAGCATGTCGTCCGTGCCCGGCGTGGATCGCAGCCGGGAGGCGGTCATGTATGAGCGGAAAGTGTTGGGTCTGCAAGCGCCAGGCCAGGGGATTCGGCTATTCCGACAGCCGGCATCGCATCGGCAACCCTCGGCGCTACCCCATCGACTGGGTGTTCTGCTCCCGACGCTGCCAGGACGCGTTTCACGCACTGTATGGCAACTGGCTGCGCGTCAAGGATGGCGGCAAGGGCATCAGGGAGGTCGTCATGATCGATCCGTCTGATGTCGAGCTGGCAGCCATGCGCAGTTGTCTCAAAGCGTTCGGCGAGGCAGCCGGCGCGATCGGGTTCACCAAGCCGCTCGGCAACTACTCCGAGGCCGAGGCGCTGCGCGTGATCGATGCCATCGTGACCTGCTACACCGATGCGATGGTCGTGCACCACGAGGCGACCAAATTCCCACCGGTGCGGGGCATGGCGCCTACCCGCGATCCGCTGGCGAGTCCGTTCGCCGATCTGGAGGATGACCTGCCTTGGGAAGACGGGAAGGGAGGCAAGTCATGATGGACTTCAACTCCTCTTCCAGCATTTCTGGACAGATCGCCGCACTGGTCGATGCCGGAATGCAGCGCGTGCGCTCCACTGAGGTGCAGCGTGAGTACCTGGGTGCTTCGCGCCTCGGGACGTCATGCGAACGTGCCCTGCAGTACGAGTTTGCTAAGGCGCCGGTCGATCACGGTCGAGAAACCGATGGGCGCTTGTTACGCATCTTCGAGCGTGGCCATGTCATGGAGGACTGCATGGTCGAGTGGTTGCGGGCAGCCGGGTTCGATCTGCGCACCCGTAAACCCAGTGGCGATCAGTTCGGTTTCTCGGCGGTCGGCGGACGCCTGCAGGGGCACATCGACGGCGTCATAGTCGATGGCCCCGAGGGCTTTGCTTACCCAGCTCTATGGGAGTGCAAGTGCCTCGGATCGAAGTCGTGGCGTGACCTGGAGAAAAACCGGCTGGCCGTGGCCAAACCGATCTATGCCGCGCAGGTAGCGATCTACCAGGCCTATCTGGAGTTGCATGAACAGCCGGCAATCTTCACGGCGATCAATGCCGACACCATGGAGATCTACACCGAACTGGTGCCGTTCGATGCTGCACTGGCCCAGCGCATGTCCGACCGAGCGCTGAGGATTATTTCGGCCACGGATGCCGGAGAGTTGCTGCCACGCAGCTTTCTCGAATCCACCCACTTTGAGTGCCGGATGTGCGCATGGCAGGACCGGTGCTGGAGGAATACACCATGAACCCTTCGTCCATCACCGATGTACTTGGCGAGCGCTTAGTTGATGCAAGCGAGGCCGCCCATTGCCTGAATCTGCCGATGTACTTGCTCACTCATCCCAAGGAGCGTCAGCGGCTTGGCATACCGCATTACCGGGTCGGCAAGCTCGTGCGCTTCAAATTGCAGGAGTTGGAAGCTTGGATGCTGGCACAGGGGGGCGCGTCGAATGCTTGATTTCAACGAAGCCCATGTTGAGTTGCCACAGGACAGCGGAGTGACACGAGAGTCGTTAAGGACCGATCTCGTCGCTCGACTGGAATCGGTCCTGGCCACACTGTTCCCTGCGGGCAAGAAGCGCAAAGGGAAATTCCTCATCGGCGATGTGCTTGGCAGCCCAGGCGATAGCCTCGAGGTCGTTCTCGATGGTGAGAAGGCCGGGCTGTGGACCGATCGTGCGACCGGGGATGGCGGTGACATCTTCGATCTCATCGCTGCCCACTTGGGTGCCAATGTGCAGACGGATTTTCCGCGTGTGCTTCAGCACGCGGCAGATCTGCTTGGGCAAGCACCGTCGACGACCTCCCGCAAGGCCAAGAAGGAGCCACCCGTCGATGACCTCGGCCCGGCCACCGCGAAGTGGGACTACTTCGACGCGGCCGGAAATCTGATCGCGGTGGTCTACCGCTACGACCCACCCGGACGGAAGAAGGAGTTTCGTCCGTGGGACGCCAAACGCCGAAAGATGACGCCACCCGAGCCGCGCCCGCTCTACCATCAGCCCGGCTTGGCATTGGCCAGCCAGGTGATACTGGTCGAGGGCGAGAAATGCGCGCAGGCGCTCATCGATACGGGCGTCACTGCCACGACGGCGATGCACGGCGCGAATGCCCCGGTGGAGAAAACCGACTGGTCGCCGTTGGCCGGCAAGTCCGTACTGATCTGGCCTGACCGCGACAAGCCGGGCTGGGACTATGCGACGCAGGCAGCGCAGGCCATCCTGTCGGCGGGCGCGAAAACCTGCCACATCCTGTACCCGCCAGAGGAAGCGGCTGAAGGGTGGGATGCGGCTGACGCCATCGCCGAGGGCTTTGACGTTGCGGCATTTCTCGCTCATGGCCCACGTCTGCAGATGCACGACGTTACGGTTGATGCCGAGCCGGTAGCCAGCAGCGACGAGTCGGTATGGGGCACAGAGGATGCACTGGCCCTGGCCTTCACTCGGCGCTACCACCGCGACTGGCGATACGTGGCGACCTGGGGCCGCTGGCTGGTGTGGGACGGCAATCGCTGGCGCACCGAAGACACACTGGCCGCCACTGATCTGATCCGCAGCGTTTGCCGGCATGCCGCCGTGCGTGCCGAGAATCCCAAGGTGGCCGCCAAGCTCGCGAGTTCGAGCACGGTCGGCGGCGTGGAACGGCTGGCACGGGCGGATCGCAGGCATGCCGCCACCACCGAAGAGTGGGATGCCGATCCGTGGCTGCTCAACACCCCGGGGGGCGTGGTCGATCTCAAGACCGGACGCCAGCGTCCCCATGACCGTGCTGACCGGATGACGAAAATCACCACGGCCACGCCCGGAGGGGACTGTCCGACCTGGCGTCAGTTCCTCGACGAGGTCACGGGTGGCGATATGGAGTTGCAGAGCTACTTGCAGCGAATGGTCGGTTACGCACTGACCGGCTCGACGCGCGAGCATGCACTGTTTTTCCTGTACGGCACGGGTGCGAATGGCAAGTCGGTGTTCGTGAACACGTTGGCCACCATCCTTGGCGACTACGCCACCAACGCGCCGATGGATACCTTCATGGAAACGCGCACCGACCGGCATCCGACCGATATGGCTGGCCTACGCGGTGCACGCTTCGTGGCGGCCATCGAAACTGAACAGGGGCGACGCTGGGCCGAATCGAAGGTCAAAAACCTGACCGGTGGAGACAAGATCTCCGCGCGCTTCATGCGCCAGGACTTCTTCGAGTTCTTCCCACAGTTCAAGCTGTTTGTGGCCGGCAACCACAAGCCCGCGATTCGCAACATCGACGAGGCGATGAAGCGGCGACTGCACCTGATCCCGTTCACGATCACCGTGCCGCCCGAGCGCCGCGATAAACATCTGCAGCAGAAATTGCTGGCCGAGCGTGACGGCATCCTGGCCTGGGCCGTGCAGGGCTGCCTCGACTGGCAACGCCTGGGACGGCTCGACCCTCCTCAGCGGGTGGTGGAAGCAACCGAGGAGTATTTCGAAGCCGAGGATGCTTTGGGCCGCTGGCTGGAGGAAAGCTGTGTGCGTGAGCCCAACGCCAAGTCGCTGACCGCCGAACTGTTCACCGACTGGAAGCAATGGGCGGAAGCGGCGGGCGAATTCATCGGGTCGCAGCGGCGTTTTTCCGATCTGCTCATCACACGCGGAATCGAGAAGTGGCGCAACAGCATGGGTGTGCGGGGATTTCAGGGGATCGGCCTCAAGAACCCGCCAGCGCCCGCCTACACCCCTTACGCCGACAACTGACGCTCATGAAAAACCATCTGCCTGACGCAGCCGACGCTCTTTCACGTAACTCGCCACACGTGTGCGCGTGCGCGCCTCATGGAATGTTTCGACAAACCGTGTCGGCTGCGTCAGACCCAGAGCAAGAAAGGACTGAACACATGAACACGACGATCCTGGCCCTCGATCTGGGCACGAATACCGGGTGGGCGCTGCACCACTTGGACGGCAGCATCATCAGCGGCACACAATGCTTCAAGCCGCAGCGCTTCGAGGGCGGCGGTATGCGCTTCCTGCGCTTCAAGCGCTGGCTCAACGAACTGCTGTCGGCCAGCCATTCCATCAACGCGGTGTACTTCGAAGAGGTACGGCGTCACGCAGGCGTCGATGCCGCGCACGCCTACGGCGGGTTCATGGGCCACCTCACTGCCTGGTGCGAGCACCAGAACATCCCCTATCAGGGCGTGCCAGTCGGCACGATCAAGAAGCACGCGACCGGTAAAGGCAATGCCGGCAAGGACGAGATGATCGCAGCCGCACGGTCACGTGGTCACGACCCCAAGGACGACAACGAAGCCGATGCCCTGGCACTGCTGCACTGGGCCATCGAGACGCAGGAGGTGTGACGTGAAGATCCCGGCACAGCAATACCGCTGCCCTCTCGGCCGCCTGCAACCGCAGACCACCGACCTGGAAACTATCAAGCAGTCCGGCTGGCGCGACCAGCACATCCTCGTGGTGTCCGAGCAGGACGACCGTCTGGACTTCGTCGAGCGGGAGTTCGTGCGACGGATCGGCGAGCGCCTTTACGGAGGGAAGCGTCATGGCTGAATGGACAATGGAGGATGTGGCAGCGCGCTTTTCCGAGGCGGCAGAGACCGGACGGCGGTTGCCTCCGATCAGAGTGCAGGGCTACTTCAATGTGTGGCCAGCGTTCGCACGCAAGGAATGGGAAGGCTTCACGGACAAGGACTACGAGTACCGCCCGCTGCCACCAAGCCCTGAAGCCATCGACCGGATGCTGGAGGCGATGCGCTGGGTGCAGTGGTTGGAGGAGGAGCAGCGACACCTGATCTGGATGCGTGCCAAGCAATACGAGTGGAAGGTCATTTGTCGTCGCTTTGGTTGCGAGCGGACGACGGCGTGGCGACGGTGGCAACGGGCATTGCAGATCGTTGCTGAGCGACTCAATGAGCAGCCTCATCGCGCGGTAGTGTTTTGACGTGAATTGGCGCCAATAGACGCGTAACCGCTGCAATCAACGGCAATCAGCGGTTTTTGGCCATGCAACATCCACCCCGGATTTTGGATAGTATGACAGCTATGATCTGGCGAGCGGTGTGGGTGTGAAGCTACATCGCTCTCAGTCAGGAAATTCGACGGGTCCTTCCTGTCCAAAATCCCATGCGGGGGGCGCGAGCGCGGCATTTCGCTAGCGTCAAACTGCAAACCGAGGTTTGCAGGGTTTGCAGGTTTGCACCCCAGTCCTACCGGCCCGCCACTGCGCGGGCCTTTTAGTTTCTACCGCAGCAGCGACCCTTGCGGCCCGTGACGGGGCTTTCCTCCTTTCACCCGTCCGGGCCGCACCTTTTTTGGAAACCCGAACTGAACATGCTCAACGTCGAGTACCGCAAGGTCGAGACGCTGATCCCCTACGCCCGGAATCCGAGGACGCACACTGACGAGCAGGTGGCCAAGATCGCCGCCAGCATCGTCGAGTACGGCTGGACGAATCCGATCCTGGTGGACGGCGAGAACGGCATCATTGCCGGCCACGGTCGACTGGCCGCCGCGCGCAAGTTGGAACTGGCTGAAGTGCCAGTCATCGAATTGGCTCACCTGTCACCCACACAGAAGCGCGCCTACGTGATTTCCGACAACCGCCTGGCGCTCGACGCCGGGTGGGACGACGCAATGCTGGCGCTGGAACTGGCCGAGCTGTCCGAGGCCGGGTACGACCTCGCGCTCACCGGCTTCGACGATGCCGAGATCGAGGAACTGCTCGCCACCGATGTGGCGGTTGGTGACGAAGCCGGCGACGAGCAGGAGAGCGATGAGCCCGATGCGGCGGACGATGTCCCGGCCGTTCCGGCGACGCCCGTCTCCCGGCCCGGTGACATCTGGCAGCTGGGCGCGCATCGCGTCATCTGCGGCGACGCAGCCGATGCCGAGGTGGTCGCTGCCCTGATGGCTGGCGAGCAAGCGGTGCTCTGCTTCACCTCACCGCCCTACGGCAACCAGCGCGACTACACGAACACCATCATTGATTGGGATGCCCTGATGCGCGGCGTCTTTGCCCAGCTGCCGATGGCCCCGACCGGCCAAGTGCTGGTCAATCTCGGGCTGATCCACCGCGAGCAGGAAGTCGTCCCGTACTGGGATGGCTGGCTCGATTGGATGCGCAGCCAGGGCTGGCGGCGTTTCGCCTGGTACGTCTGGGATCAGGGGCCGGGCTTGCCCGGCGACTGGAATGGTCGGCTCGCACCGGCCTTCGAATTCGTCTTCCACTTCAACCGGAAGGACAGCGAGGCACGCCGCCCCAACAAGATCGTGCCCTGCATCTACGCCGGGCGCGACACCCATTTGCGCGGCGACGGCACGAGTGCCGGTGGTATGCGCAACAAGGATGGCAGCAAGACGGCGTGGAACCACGTCGGCACCGTCACCCAGGACTTCCGCATTCCCGACTCGGTGATTCGCATCATGCGGCACAAGGGCAAGATCGGTCAGGACATCGACCACCCGGCCGTGTTCCCGGTGGCGCTGCCCCAGTTCGTGCTGGAGTCCTACACCGACGACGGCGAGATCGTGTTCGAACCGTTCTGCGGCTCGGGCACCACGATCCTTGCCGCGCAGCGTACCGGGCGAGTGACCCGGGCAACGGAGATCGCGCCCGAGTACGTTGACGTGACGGTCAAGCGCTTCCAGCAGAACTTCCCCGACGTGCCGGTGACCCTGGTGGCCACCGGACAGACCTTCGATGAGGTCGCCGTCGAACGATTGGGAGCGCGGTCATGAGCATCTCCTGGCTCGCCGACAAGATCGAGCAGTGGCCGACCGACCGGCTCGTGCCCTATGCCCGGAACGCGCGCACCCACACCGATTCGCAGGTGGCGCAGATCGCGGCCTCGATTGCGGAATTTGGATTCACCAATCCCATCCTCGCCGGCAGCGACGGCGTAATCGTTGCCGGGCACGGTCGATTGGCCGCCGCTCAGAAGCTTGGGCTAGAAACGGTGCCGGTGGTGGTGCTCGACCACCTGACGCCAACCCAGCGCCGGGCGCTGGTGATCGCGGATAACCGCATCGCCGAGAACGCCGGCTGGGACGAGGCGATGCTGCAGGTGGAATTGGCAGCCCTGCAGGATGACGACTTCGATCTGACCCTGACCGGTTTCGACGCCGATGCCCTGGCTGATCTGCTCGCCGGCGGCGAGACGACCACCGAGGGGCAGACCGACGAGGATGTGGCACCCGAGGTGCCGGAGACGCCGGTGTCACGACCGGGCGATGTCTGGATCTGTGGCGGGCACCGGGTGCTCTGCGGCGACGCCACCGATGCCGATGCCTACGCCACGGTGTTGGATGACGAGTTGGCCGGGATGGTGTTCACCGACCCGCCCTACAACGTGAACTACGCCAACAACGCCAAGGACAAGATGCGCGGCAAGAACCGCGCGATCCTCAACGACAATCTCGGCGAGGGCTTTTACGATTTCCTGCTGGCCGCGCTGACACCTGCTCTGGCGCACTGCCGTGGCGGCGTCTACGTGGCGATGTCATCCAGCGAACTGGATACGCTGCAATCCGCTTTCCGCGCTGCCGGCGGCCACTGGTCGACGTTTATCATCTGGGCGAAGAACACCTTCACCCTGGGGCGGGCTGACTACCAGCGTCAGTACGAGCCCATCCTCTACGGCTGGCCGGAGGGTGGCGAGCGTCACTGGTGTGGTGATCGCGACCAGGGCGATGTTTGGCAGATCAAGAAACCGCAGAAGAACGATCTGCACCCAACGATGAAACCAGTGGAACTGGTGGAACGGGCGATTCGCAACTCCAGCCGTCCGGGCGACGTGGTGCTCGACCCGTTCGGTGGATCCGGCAGCACGATGATTGCCGCCGAGAAGTCGGGGCGGCGGGCGCGGCTCATCGAGCTCGACCCAAAGTACGTCGATGTGATCGTGCGCCGCTGGCAGGATTTCAGCGGCGGTGAAGCCTCCCGGCTTGGGGATGGCGTCGCTTTCGATCAGGCGGCGAGTTCTTCTTCGACGATCTCGCAGTGAATCACAAAGCCCGTCAGGTAGGGCAGGCCCTTGGGGATGCCGTTTTCCTTGCTGGTCCGGCGGCCAATCGTCCACCCCATCCACCGCGTCACTGCGACGTCGATGGCCTGCTTGATGCTGTGGCCCCGCAGCATCTCGTTCAGGACGTCGTCGGCAAAATGCCGGCCGTGGCGGCTGTCGAGGAAGACCCTGGCCGATTCGAGGGGCTGGCAGGTGGCGTCCGAGATCGCGGTCATCGCGATGGGCCAAGCGGCTTGGGCGTCGTTGTTCATCGTGCCCCAAAAGCCCCAGGCATCGTTTTGGGTGGCGGGGATTTGCTTGGTGGTGGTCATCGTTGTCTCCTTCGGGTTGATCGTTGCGACACCCGTATGAACGCGCTGTTCGATTGAGAAGCCAAGCGCTTTCTGCATCATTTTCAACCCTCGATGGCAATGCCGACGTAACGCCCGTAGGCGCTGCCCGAGGGGTCGACGTACAGGGTCTTGCGATTCTCGGCCTTGACTTCGACGACGTGCCGTGTGGTCTGGTCGGGGTACCCGCCTTTGCCGGCCAGCCAGTCACGATCCTGCAGCAGCGTGTTGGCGAAGACATCGTACTCGGCAGTGGTCAATTCGCGGGTTTCGCTGATCACCACCGGCTCCGGGCGTTCGTCGTAGGGCGTGGCCGCCAGCACCTCCTGCAGGTCGACCGGCTTGCGGGTGAAACGGACACGGAGATGGTTGGCGTGGTTGCTGATTTCGGTGGTCATGGCGGTTGCTCCTGGTTGCGTTGATGACGCTCGTATGAACGCGCTGTTCAATCGGGAAGCCAAGCTATTTCAGGGATCGCTTTGGGGTGGCGTGGATATGCCGCCACCCCATCTCGAATTCAACCGACGCGGTAGATGCGCTCGCCACCCTCGGGCTTTTCCGAGGTGATGGTGAGCCCGAGTTTCTTCTTGAATGCCCCGGCAAAGGTGCCGCGCACCGTGTGCGCCTGCCAGCCGGTGGCCGCGCAGATCTGGTTGATGGTGGCCCCTTCCGGTCGCTGCAGCATCTGGATCACGGCGGCCTGCTTGCTGTTCTCGCGGGTGCGGGGCTTGCCCTCGACGCCCACCTTGAGCAGGCGCTTGGCCGCGTCCTGTTTTTCTTGCGCCCAGTTGGCCTCTGCGGCCGACACGGCGGCCTCGACCTCGGGGTCGGGGTGAAGGGTGGCCGGCGTCGGCCGGGCGCGCCCCATGGCGTCGTAGCCCTCGGCGGCGACGAACCAGTCGGTGCTGTCGCGGGTGATCAGGGCCTTGTTGAACAGACCCTCCAGCACCTTGGTGCGGGCACCGCCTTTGATGTTGTCGGGGAACCATTCGATCTTGCCGCCAGTGTGCGCGATGGCGTAGGCGAGGATGGCGTGCTGGGCAGGGGTCAGTTGGATGGTGGTCATTTGATGCTCCTTCGTGGTGGTTGATGGTCTGGTCATGAACGCGCTGTTCGCGAGTGAAGCCAAGCGACTTCTGCTTCTTTCTCAGTCCTGCTTTGCGGCCTGCCGTCCTGCCTCGTAAGCGGCCAGCAGAGCGCTCTTGACGGCCCAGACGCTGACGTCGTGGAAGTCCAGACGGTCGCTGTGGCGGGTTTCCAGGGTTTCGATGAAGAGGTGATCCAGCGCGATCTGCTTCAGTTGCTGGTCGAGGTCTTTGGCGGCTTGCTTGGTCATGTTTTTCACCTTGTGGCGTCGTTGATGGTGATGTCATGAACGCGCTGTTCCAGAGAGAAGCCAAGCTGAATCTGAACTGGGCCGCACCAATGCTTGATGGAGATCATGGGACTGTCGATTCGCGCCTATGCCCGGCACCGAGGGGTGTCGGACACCGCTGTGCACAAGGCCATTCGTGCCGGGCGGATCACGCCGGAGGCCGATGGCAGCATCGATCCGGACAAGGCCGACCGGGACTGGGCGAAGAATTCCGACACGCCCAAGGAGGGCACCAAGCGCCGGGCTAAAACGGTCGCGGTCAAGGAACCTGCCGGCGAGCCGGTTGCTCCGGCATTGAATGCCGGTGGTACGTCGCTGCTACAGGCCCGCACCGTGAACGAGGTGGTCAAGGCGCAGACGAACAAGGTGCGACTGGCCAGACTCAAGGGCGAACTGGTCGACCGGCCTCAGGCCATCGCCCACGTTTTCAAGCTGGCACGTTCCGAGCGCGATGCGTGGCTCAACTGGCCAGCACGCATCTCGGGCCAGATGGCATCGAAGCTCGGCGTCGATGCTCACACACTGCACGTCGCGCTGGAGACCGCCGTGCGGGAACACTTGCAGGAATTGGGCGACGTTCGCCCTCGGGTGGATTGATGCTGGATGCAGATTACGAAGGCGGGTTCGACATCGAGCGCGCCTGGCGGGAGGGGCTGACGCCCGATCCCTTGCTCACGGTGTCCGAGTGGTCAGATCGCCACCGGATGCTGTCCAGCAAAGCATCCGCCGAGCCGGGCCGCTGGCGTACCAGCCGCACGCCGTACTTGAAGGCGATCATGGACTGCCTGTCGCCGATGTCGGCGGTCGAGCGGATCGTGTTCATGAAGGCGGCGCAGCTGGGCGCGACCGAGATGGGCAACAACTGGATCGGCTACGTGATCCATCACGCGCCCGGGCCGATGATGGCTGTGTCGCCCACGGTGGAAATGGCGAAGCGCAATTCCAAGCAGCGGATCGACCCGCTGATCGAGGAATCGCCGGTGCTGGCCGAACTGATTGCGCCGGCCCGCAGTCGCGATGCCGGCAACACGATTCTGGCGAAGGAGTTTCGCGGCGGCGTGCTGGTGATGACGGGCGCGAACAGCGCCGTCGGCCTGCGCTCGATGCCGGTGCGCTACCTGTTCCTGGACGAGGTCGATGGTTACCCGTCCGACGTCGATGGCGAGGGCGATGCGATCTCGCTTGCTGAGGCGCGCACCCGCACCTTCGCCCGGCGCAAGATTTTCATTGTCTCGACGCCGACCATCGCGGGTGCCAGCAGCATCGAGCGGGAGTACGAGGCCAGTGACCAGCGCCACTACTTCCTGCCGTGCCCGCATTGCTCGCATCGGCAGTGGCTGCGCTTCGAGCAGCTGCGTTGGGAGAAGGGGCAACCGGAGACGGCGGCCTACGTGTGCGAGGCGTGCGACGAGCCCATCCCGGAGCAGCACAAGACCTGGATGCTGGAGCACGGCGAATGGCGTGCGCTGGTTCCCGAGAACGGAGCCAAGACGGCGGGCTTCCACCTCTCGTCGCTGTATAGCCCGGTGGGCTGGCGCAGTTGGCGGGAGATCGCCGCTGCCTGGGAGAGTGCAGTGAACAAGGAATCGGGATCGGCGGCAGCCATCAAGACTTTCAAGAACACAGAGCTGGGCGAGACCTGGGTCGAGGAAGGCGAAGCACCCGACTGGCAGCGACTCATCGAGCGGCGCGAGGATTATCTGCCGGGGCGCGTCCCTGTCGGCGGTCTGCTGCTGGTCGGCGGGGCCGACGTGCAGAAGGATCGCATCGAGGCATCGATCTGGGCCTTCGGGCGGGGCAAAGAGTCCTGGCTCGTCGAACACCGCGTGCTGATGGGCGATACCGCCCGCGACGCGGTGTGGAAGCGGCTCGGAGAGCTGATCGCCGAAACGTGGTCGCACGAGTCTGGCGCGCAGTTGCCGCTCGCACGATTCGCCCTGGATACGGGTTTCGCCACGCAGGAGGCCTATACCTTCGTGCGGCTGGTACGCGATCCACGCGTGATGGCGGTCAAGGGTGTGCCCAAGGGCGCGGCCCTGGTCGGCACGCCGACGGCGGTCGATCTTTCGCAGGGTGGCAAGAAGCTGCGGCGCGGCATCAAGGTGTTCTCGGTCGCGGTCGGCATCGCCAAGCTGGAGTTCTACAACAACCTGCGCAAGGCGGCAGATGTGCTGGAGGACGGCGCCACCCTGCGTTACCCCACCGGCTTCGTGCATCTGCCCAAAGTTGATGCCGAATTCGTGCAGCAGTTGTGCGCCGAGCAGCTGATCACCCGGCGTGACCGCAATGGCTTCGCCATCCGCGAGTGGCAGAAGATGCGCGAACGCAACGAAGCCCTGGACTGCTACGTGTATGCCCGCGCGGCGGCGAGTGCAGCCGGCCTCGACCGCTTCGAGGAACGGCACTGGCGTGAACTGGAACGACAGATCGGACTCTCGCCGCCAGGCGATCCCGATCCGCAAATTGAACAACCCACTGAGGCCACCCAACGCGGTGGCCTCGCTGTTTCTGGAACCCCGAGAACGGGCCGGCGCGTCATCCGCAGCCGCTGGTTCGGCTGATTACCACCACTGGAGAACCCTACCATGAGTCTGCAAACCCAACTCAACAGCTTCGTCCTGCGCGTCGCCGAGGAATTCAACACCGTCAAGGGACGCACCGGCACGCTGACCGCGCTGACCACCACCGACAAGTCGAGCCTGGTGGCGGCGATCAACGAACTGAAAGCCGCGATCATCACGGCGGTAGCCATCGACGACCTGACGATTGCCACGACCAGCACCTACTCCTCGTCGAAAATCGTCTCGGTACTCGACGCCCTCAAAGCCGACATCCTGGGCGGTGCCGATCCAGCCTACGACACCCTGCTGGAACTCCAGCAAGCGTTGCAGAACGACCAGACCGGCATCGCCGCGCTCACTGCCGCCATCGACAAACGCGTGCGCTTCGATGCGGCGCAAACGCTGACGGTACCAGAGCAACAGCAGGCCCGCGACAACATCGGCGCGGTCGCTTCCGCCGACATCGGCGACACCACCACCGACTTCGTGGCGATCTTCAACGCCGCCCTGGTGTAAGTGATGAGCCTCGTCGCGCAACTGTCGGCGCTCGCCACCCGTATCGGCACCGAGATCAAGGGGCTGATTCGCCCAGACCATCCCGGGCTTGCCCGGGCTTGGGCGAATTTCGGCTATGTGGGCGGGGCGATCCAGCTTCGCGCCGCCTACAACGTTGCCTCGGTGACCCGCTTGGGAACCGGTCGCTACCGCATCGAGTTCGAGACGCCGTTTCCCGACGCCAAGTACTGCTGGGTCGCCACCGGCAGGAGCAATACCGCGACGGGAACTATCCGGTTCGCGGCGGCACGCGGCACGACCGACGGCAAGACCGCCGACACCCTCGAACTGGTCTGTACCAGTGCTGCGGCGTCGCTCGCCGACACGCCCGAGATCAGCCTGGTGGTCTATCGATGAGCACGCCGACCTACACCGAGGTGCAGTTGCAGGCCCTGCGTGATGCGCTGGCCAAGGGCGAGAAGCGCGTGACCTTCGGCGACAAGACCGTCGAGTACCGCACCGTCGAGGAACTGAAGCAGGCCATCGCCGAGGTCGAAGCCGCGATGCACAAGGATGCCGTGGCCACCGGCCTGTATCCGCGTGCACCGCGCCAGATTCGGGTGACTACCGGAAAGGGCTTCTGATGGGCTGGTTCGGAACCATCAAACGCCGGGTCTTCGGCGGTACGCCCACCTACGACGGTGCAGGCTTCGGTCGGCGCACGCTCGCCTGGACGGTGGCCAACCCTGGCGCCGTGGCGGCACTCGCCTACACGCAGGAACAGCTTCGCGCCAAGAGCCGCGACCTCGTGCGGCGCAATGCCTGGGCGGCTGCCGGCATCGAGGCCTTCGTCGCCAACGCCATCGGTACCGGCATCAAGCCGCAGAGCATGGTGGAAGATGCTGCCCAACGCGAAGCCATCCAGCGTTTGTGGTGGGACTGGTGCGAGGGCGCCGATGCAGCGGGCCTCACCGATTTCTACGGGCTGCAGTCGCTTGCCTGCCGGGCCATGCTGGAGGGAGGCGAGGCGATTGTGCGACTGCGCTGGCGGCGTCCCGAGGACGGGCTGCCGGTAGCACTCCAAATTCAGGTGCTGGAGGCCGAGCACCTGCCGCTGGCGATGAACCGGGAGCTCGCCAACGGCAACGTCATTCGCGCCGGCATCGAGTTCGACCGGCTCGGACGACGTGTGGCTTACCACCTCTATCGCTCGCATCCGAACGACGGAAGCCTCGGCCCAATGTCCGGGTCGGGTGGCGTCGAAACAGTTCGGGTGCCGGCAGAGGAAGTCGTCCATCTCTTCCGGCCGCTACGGCCCGGGCAGATCCGGGGTGAGCCATGGCTCGCCCGCGCCCTGGTGAAGCTGAACGAACTCGACCAGTACGACGACGCCGAACTGGTGCGCAAGAAGACCGCCGCCATGTTCGCGGGTTTCATCACCCGACTCGCCCCCGAGGACAACTTGATGGGCGAAGGACTATCGGACGCCAATGGTGTGGCGCTGGCCGGGCTCGAACCGGGCACCTTGCAAATTCTGGAGCCGGGCGAGGACATCAAGTTCTCGGCCCCGGCCGATGTTGGCAGTTCCTATGCCGAGTTCATGCGCCAGCAGTTCCGGGCAGTGGCGGCCGCCATGGGCATCACCTACGAGATGCTGACCGGCGATCTCACTCAGGTGAACTACTCCTCGATCCGCGCCGGCCTACTGGAGTTCCGCCGTCGCTGTGAAGTGATCCAGCACGGCGTGATCGTCCACCAAATGTGTCGCCCGATCTGGCGGGCCTGGATGGATCAGGCGGCGCTCGAAGGTTCGCTCGTGCTCCCCGGTTACAGCCGCCGTCGGCGTGACTACCAAGTCGCCAAGTGGATTCCGCAGGGCTGGCAGTGGGTCGACCCGCAGAAGGAATTCAACGCCATGAAGCTCGCCATCCGTGCCGGACTCACGAGCCGTTCGGAGGCGATCTCGGCCTACGGCTACGACGCCGAGGATGTCGATCGGGAGATCGCGACTGATAACGCCCGTGCCGATGCATTGGGCCTCGTCTTCGATTCCGATCCACGGCACGACCAGGCACCGACGGTCGCGCCGCCTCCACAAACCGAACAACCAACGGAGTAATTCATGCTGCCACATCTCGCCTCCCGCATCTTCGGGACGCCGTTGCTCGTCCATCGCGCCAAGCTCGACGTGATTCTGTCCGCCATCGGGCCACGATTGGGAATCGACAACCCGATCCCTGCTGATGCCACGGCGCTACTCGCGGCTGCGCCCGCACCCCGTCCAAACATGCAAGGCGCTGTCGGCATTGCCGTGATTCCGATTCACGGCACGCTGGTGAAACGCACCCTGGGGCTGGAGGCGGCCTCGGGGCTGACCAGTTATCAGGACATCAGCGTGATGCTCGATGCGGCGCTGGCCGACCCGAGTGTCACCGGCATCCTTTTGGATGTCGATTCGCCGGGTGGCGAGGCGTCGGGCAGTTTCGAGCTCGCCCGCCGCGTGCGTGAAGCCGCTGCCGTGAAACCCATCTGGGCCGTGGCCAATGACGCCGCCTTCTCGGCAGCCTACGCCATCGCATCTTCCACCGAACGCATCGTCGTCACCGAAACCGGTGGCGTCGGCTCGATCGGCGTGATTGCGCTGCACATCGACCAGTCGGTGAAGGACGCCAACGATGGCTACCGCTATACCGCCATCACGGCGGGCCGGCACAAGAATGATTTCTCGCCGCATGAGCCGCTCACCGACACGGCGAAGAGCGAGCTCCAGACTGAAGTCGATCGGCTCTACGACATCTTTGTCAGCCATGTGGCCGCCATGCGTGGGCTGCCGGAGATGGCAGTGCGTGCGACAGAGGCAGCCCTCTACTTCGGCCCGAACGCCACGGCGGCCGGTCTTGCCGATGCCGTCGGCACGCTGGAGGCAACGCTCACTGAATTCTCGATTTACCTCAGCTCCCGAGGCCGCAAGGCGCCCCCGGCTCGGGCAGTGTCTCGAAACGGGGCGACGCATTCGCTGGAGAACGTTATGTCCGAAAAAGAAGTGCAAGTAGAAATGATCAGCGTGGATGAGGCGGCCGCTCAGTTGGCAGAGCGGGTCGCCGAAGCCCGCCGCGAAGTCACCCAATCCGCCCAGGCCATCGCCGAGCTATGCCTGATCGCCGGCTGTCCCGACAAGGCTGCCGCATTCATTGCAGAAGGCAAGAGCGAGGCGGATGTGCGCCGAGTGCTGTGTGAGGCCAAGGCCATCCGGTCGGAAGCCACGCCCATCCACTCGACCATCACGCCTGAAGCCGGCACCGATGTGTCCCAGCGTCCCGAGTCTTCGCCCGTGGTCGCTGCCGTCAAGAAACTCACCACCAAGGAGTAAGTCATGCCCGCCATCACCCAGAGCAAGAATCTCGGCGACCTGCTGAAGTATGAGGCGCCGAACCTCTATTCCCGCGAGGCCGCCACCGTGGCTTCCGGCCAGAACCTGCAACTCGGCACCGTGCTCGGCAGGAAAACCGCCGACGGCAAGCTGTATGCCCTGGCACCGGCCGCAACCGACGGTACCGAAGCGGCCGTGGGCGTACTCGCTGCAGACACCGATGCGACCCTGATCGATCGGGACGACGCCATCGCGGTGGCACGCCACGCCATCGTCGCGCGAGGCACCCTGATCTGGCCAGCCGGTATCACCGTGCCGCAGAAGGCGGCTGCGGAGGTACAGCTTATCGCCCTCGGCATTCTGGTGCGCGACGCAGCCTGATCCGACCCATCCCTTCGTTCCCAAGAAGCCCGCCATCCGGCGGGTTTCGTCATTCTGGAGATATGAAATGCAGAATCCCTTCGACAACCCCGGCTTCGCCATGGCGAGCCTTACCACGGCCATCAATCTCGTCCCCAACCGCTACGGTCGTATCGAGCAGTTGGGGCTCATCCCGGCCAAGCCGGTGCGCACCCGGCAGATCATCGTCGAGGAGTACGCCGGCCGCCTCAACCTCCTGCCCACCAAGCCGCCCGGCTCGCCGGGCACGGTGGGCGAGCGCGGCAACCGCAAGCTGCGCTCCTTCGTCATCCCCCACATCCCACATGACGACGTGGTGCTACCCGAAGAGGTGCAGGGCATCCGCGCTTTCGGCTCGGAGACCGAGATGGAGGCGATCGCTGGCGTCATGGCCCGGCACCTGGAGACCATGCGCAACAAGCACGCCATCACCCTGGAGCACCTTCGCATGGGCGCACTCAAGGGCCAGATCCTGGATGCCGACGGCAGCACCATCTACGATCTCTACACCGAGTTCGGCCTCACCCCCCAGGCGGTGAACTTCGACCTCGCCAACGCCAACAGCGAAATCAAGGGGCACTGCTACGACGTGCTCGCCGCCATCGAGGACGGCCTCATGGGCGAGTTCATGACCGGCGTGCATGTGCTCTGCTCGCCCGATTTCTTCCGGGCGCTCACCACCCACAAGGAAGTCAAGACGGCCTACGCCAACTGGCAGCAGGGCGCGATCCTGATCAACGACGTGCGCTCCGGTTTCACCTTCGCCGGCATCACCTTCGAGGAGTATCGCGGCCAGGCCAGCGACATCAACGGCACTGTGCGCAAGTTCATCGCCCCGGGTGAAGCGCATGCCTTCCCCCTGGGTACGATCGACACCTTCGCCACCTACTTCGCGCCGGCGGACTTCAACGAGACGGTAAATACCCTCGGCCAGCCGCTCTACGCGAAGCAGGAGCCGCGCAAGTTCGAACGTGGCACGGATCTGCACACCCAGTCCAACCCGCTGCCGATGTGCCACCGGCCCGGGGTTCTGGTGAAGCTGACGAGTGCGTGATGGTAGCCGTGGCTGATCTGTACGACGCGGCCGCCCGCGCTGGTCTGCTCACCGCCGTCAAGGTCGGCACCCTGATCGTCGAGTGCGGTTTCCGCACACCCGACGAGACGGTGCTCGATGGCCTGGCGCTCTCCCGCGATTATGAGATCGAGTTCCCGATCGAGCATCTGCTGCTCGCCGTCGGGGACACGGTTGAGATCGCAGGCCAACTCTACCGTGTGCGCGAAGTCATTGCTCTGCGGGACGGCAACGAGTGCCGGGCAAAGCTCGCGAGGTTGCCATGAACTCGGTGCGTGAACGGATTGTGCGCGAGGTGGTGGCACGGTGTGGGACGGCGTTGGCGCCTATCGTTGTGATGCGTCAACCCACCACAGCCATCCCGCGCGAGCAGACGCCGGCCCTTGTCGTGATCGTCGAGTCCGATGCACCGGTGAAGCGCAGCAATGACCGCATGGAACGCGAGCTCGTCTTGCGGCTCGTAGGTCTCGCCCGTGATCCGACCGACGGCCATGCCGTGGTCGACGACCTGATCTGCCGTGCTCACGTCGCCCTGTTCGCGGACAGCACCCTCGGCAGTCTGGCACTCGGGGTCGCCGAGATGGATGCCGATTACCAAGCCGAGGACGCCGACATCGACGCCATCGCTATCCCGGCCATTTACCGCATCACCTACCGCACCCTCATTTCCGACATCACTCAAGGAGGCTGACATGCCCAAGCTGAAACTTCTCATCACCCATACCCACGCCGGGGTGGCCTACCCCGCCGGCCACGTCCTCGACGTGGACGAGCACACCGCCCGCTGGTTGATCGACCACCGAGTCGGCGAACCCGCCACCCAGCGCCCCGAGCCTGCACCGGATGCACTCGATGCCTCGGTGAAGATCGCCAAGCCCCCCAAGGAGTAACCCATCATGTCCTACTACGCATCGTTCCAAGGCCGGGTCTATCTCGGCGAACGCAACGCCAATGGCGACCCGATCAATGTCCGCACGCCGGGCAACGTGGCCGATCTGTCGCTGTCCCTCAAGACCGACGTCATCGAGCACTACGAGAGCCAGACCGGCCAGCGCGCTGTCGATCTGCGCTTGGTGAAGCAGAAGTCCGCCACCGTCGCCCTGACCATCGAGGAATTCACCAAGGAGAACCTTGCTCTGGCCCTCTACGGCAATCACGAAACCGGCACCGGTGGTAGCGTCACCGATGAGCCAGTCGGAAGCGCCACCCCGGTGGTTGGCGATCGCTACTTCCTCGCCCATCCCAAGGTCTCGGCTTTGTCGGTGGTGGATTCAGCAGGTACGCCGGCCACGTTGACGCTGGGTACGCACTACATGGCGGATGTGGATTTCGGTGCCATCCAGTTCCTCGACACCACGGGTCTGACCGCACCTTTCAAAGCCAGCTACACCTATGGTGCGGTGACCGAGATCGGCATCTTTACGCAACCCTTGCCGGAACGATTCCTGCGCCTCGAAGGCGTCAATACGGCGGCCAGCAATGCCAAGGTGCTGATCGAGTTGTACCGCGTGGCGTTCGACCCGTTGAAGAAGTTCGACATCATCTCGAACGACCTCAACAAGTTCGAGATGGAAGGCTCGCTGCTGGCGGACTCCACCAAACCTTACGACGCAGTGCTCGGCCAGTTCGGCCGCATCGTCCAGCTCGGGTGATCGCCATGATCGACGATACCTTTGCCGCGCTGCCGCCTATTCCTGAAACCGTGATCATCGGCGGCGAGCCACTCGACATCACGCCCCTCAAGGTGGGCGAATTACCGATCTTCGCCCGAACGGTGCGCCCCTTCGCCGGGAAACTCACCGCCGATCCCGACTGGCTGCGCCTGCTGTCCGAGGATGGCGAGGCAGTGATCCTGGCGCTGGCCATCGCCTGCCGCCGTCCGCCGGAGTGGGTTTCCTTGCTCGCCTTGGACGATGCCATCCGGCTTGCCGAGGCGGTGTTCGGAGCCAATGCGGATTTTTTTATCCGCCGCGTGGTGCCGGAAATCACGCGGGTCAGCCAGCGGATCGGAACGGTGATCCCTGGAGCGACGCCATCGCCCGGCTCCTCCAGGCCGGACACCGCTATCCCGATGTCCTGACCTACACGCTCGCGCAGGTGCGGGCGTTCCTGGTTGCCGCCGAACGCGCCGAGCGGGAAGACCTCGCGGGGCAGTTTGCCTTGCTGGTGACAGCCGTGCGCGGTGGCAGCAACGAAATCAAATCCCTCGTGCGAGAACTGAAGCCATGAAACTGTCGCTCATCACTTCGGGGCTGCTCGACCCGAAGCGGCTCGACAGTTGGGTTCCAGAGAAACGTCGGGCGATTCGCAAAGCCGTGGAAGCCGGTATGAAAACCGCCGGCAAGGAGATTGCCCAGGCGGCCCAGGCTCGGATGCAGTCAGTCTTCAAGGTGAGGAAGGCAGGATTCTTGAAGTCGATGCGGCACAAGCTCTACGCCGGCAGCCCCGAGAAATTCCCGGCACTCCTGGTAGGTTCGCGCATCTCTTGGCTGGGCATTCACGTCCGGGGCGGCAGCATCGGCGGGCGACTCCTGATTCCACTCCTGCCCGAGCACCAGCGCATCGGGCGCAAGGCGTTCCGCCGCGTGATCGACGGCCTGATGCGCGCCGGCAATGCCTTCTTCATCGAGAAGAACGGCAAGGTGATCCTGATGGCAGAGAACATCAAGGACAACACCGCCGAACTGCGCCGTTTCAAGCGTGCGGAACGGGGGCGCACCGGTGCGAAGTCCATCAAGCGTGGCCAGGAAATTCCCATCGCCGTGCTGGTGCCGAGTGTGACCCTGCGTGGCCGTTTCGATTTGCCGGGCCTCGTGCGCTCGCAAATGCACAAGCTCTCCACCGCCATCCTGCAACAACTTAACGCAAAAGGTCTGTAACCCGTGGCCTCTGACCGCGCCCAAATCATCATCACTGCCATCGACCAGACCAAGGCGGCGCTTGCCTCGGTCAAGGGCAACCTGGAAGGTTTGTCGGTCGCCGCGAGCAAGGTCAACGGCGTGCTGGTAGGCTTGGGTGCGGCCTTGTCGCTGGGGGCGCTGGTTGCCGCCGGCAAGGCGGCGCTCGATACCGCCGACAACCTCTCCAAGCTCTCGCAGAAGACCGGCATCTCGGTCGAGTCGCTGTCGCTGCTAAAACCCATCGCCGAGCAGTCCGGCATTTCGCTGGAGGGACTGGCCAAGGGGATGCAGAAACTGGCGACCGCGATGGTTGAGGCGGCGGGTGGATCGAAAGAGCAGGTCGAGGCCTTCAGTCGGCTGGGCGTCTCGGTCAAAGATGCCGCCGGCCAGCTGCGCCCGACCGAGGAGGTATTGCTCGACCTCGCCGACGCCTTCGCCGCGATGCCCGATGGTGCCGAGAAATCGGCGCTGGCGGTCAAGCTCTTCGGCAAGAGCGGCGTCGAGCTGATCCCGTTCCTCAACCAGGGGCGAGCTGGCATCGAGCAATTGAAGCAGAAGTTCAAGGAGCTGGGCCTCGAGATCAGCGGCGACACCGCCAAGGCCGCCGAAAAGTTCAACGACACGCTCGATACGGTGAAGCAGGCCCTGTCCGGCATCGCCATGAAAGTGGCCGAAGCGGCGCTGCCGGCCTTGCAGAAACTGGCCGACACCTTGGTGGCACTGGCCTCCCACGGCGAGGAGATCATGGCCGTGCTGCGGGTACTCGGCGAGATCATCGTTGCTGTGCTGGCCGTCAAGGGCGTCGCGGCGGTGGCTGCGTTGGGTAGTGCCTTGGCGGTACTGAAGGCAGCCTTCATGCGCTTCCTGCCGGTGCTGGCCGCTGTGGCTGTCTGGGAGATGGGGCGCGGCATCGTCAACATGGTGCAGGACATCCGCGAGACCAACCGGGCCATCGATGAGATGAACCGGCAGCGTCAGCAACTGGCGCAACTGTCGGCGGCGATGGAGGAGCTGGCCAGCACCGGCACGCTCTCCGTCAAAACCCAGATGATGCTGGCCGCACAGGCCGCCGAGCGACTCAAGGCTGCCTTGCCCGGCACGGCAGATGCGTTGCGCGCCATCCAGGGCGCGGCGACCCAAGCCGGCGAGGCGATCCGGCAGGCGCTCGATGCCGAGACCAAGAAGGCGGCCGAGACGGTCAAGCAACTCTCGGCCAGCTACAAGCAGGTCGCCGCCGACATCAAGGCGATCTGGGATGCCCGCGTCACCGAGATCGAGTCGAACTACAAGCGGCAGGAAGCGGCGGCGCAGAATACCGCGCGCTCCGAGTCGGCCGCGATCCGCGAATCGGCCCAAGCGCTGCTTGCTGCCGAGCGCGAGAAACTCGCGGCGGTGGAAGCCGGCGCGCGGCAGATGGAGTCGGCCTGGAAGGCGACCTATGGTCAGGCTGTGGCGCTCGCCCGGGCTGCCGGCCAGGACGTGCAGGCCATCGAGCGGCAAGCGGTCGAGGCACGCATCGCCATCTACAGCCAACTGGAGTCGGCCTACCGCGCCACCGTCGACCGGTTGATCGCCGAGGAGCAGCGCCATCTGCAGGCGGCCAAGGCGGCCGATGAGGCGCGGCTCAACCTGCGCCTCTCAGTCGAGGATCGCATTCGCGAGCTGTCTCGGAAAGGGATGGATGAGTACGCGGCCTACCAGGATCGGCTGCGCCAGATCGACGAGAAGCAGGCGCAGGCCCGGGCGGCACTCGCCGCCGGTAACTACGAGCAGGCCCGCAAACTTGCCGAAGAAGCCATCGCGCTAGCCGAGCGCACCGCATCGGCGGTAACCAAGCAAGTCGAGCAGAACGGCAAGACGGTCACCCAGACTATGGTCTCCGAGGGCCAGGCGGCAGCCACGGCGATTGGCGAGATCAAGGAGGCCGCCGGCATTGCCGATGCCGCATTGAAGGGATTGGGTGACGCGCACAAGCAAGCAGCATCGGCTGCTGGTGCCGGTGCCGATGAAGCCAAGCGTGCGCTCGCCTCAGTGTCCGACGAACTGGACAAACTACGCCAAGCTTTGCTCACCCAGGACAAGCTCAAGCTCGACATCGACATCGAAGCTGCCAAGGCCGGCATCGAGAAACTCAAGGCGCTGACCGAGGCGCAGCAACTCGTCGCCAAAATTCAGGCCGACACCAAGGAGGCGCAAGCCTCCCTGGAGAAACTCAAGTCCGACACGGACAACCTGCAGTTGCTCGCCAAGGTTGAGGCCGATACCACACAGGTCATGGCCGACATCGACCGGCTCAAGGGCACGCTGGCCAGCGCCAATGTGGAAATCCCGGCACTGGTGTCCTTCGACCAGCCCCGGCAACAACTGGCGTCGTTCGCCCTGGATGCCAAGACGGTATTGTCGGCCCCGACCACGGCCACGCACACCGTGCAACCCGACCTGAATCAGTACCGGGCGGCTGTATCGGAACTGTTGCGACCGACCTCCAGCACCCACACGATCTACGTTACCAAGGTCTACACCAATGCGCAGGGCGGACTGATCCAAAAGCTGGCCGAAGGTGGACAAGCCGTGGCCGAAGGGTTCCGGCGAATGTCGGGACGCATCCTCGGCCCGGGTACCGAAACCTCGGATTCGGTGCCGGCGCTGCTCTCCCACGGCGAATTCGTCATCCGGGCGGCGAGCGTGCGCAAGTTTGGCGAGGACTTCTTCGCTTCGCTCAATGCGGGTTTCCTGCCTTCTCTGCCACGCTTCGCGGCTGGCGGGGCGGTAGGAAATGCCGTGAGCCAGGTGGCGATGATGGCTGGCGACAACGGCACCCCGGCCCGAGACGTGGTCGACCTGCGCTTCCACGTGGGCGGTAAGCCGCACACGGTGCAGTCCTCGCGCGAGACGGCGATGCAACTGGCGCAGGCGCTGCGCGAACTGTCGCGGGGGGCGTGATGAAGGAACCGTCGCCAACCCCTCTGCCGGATGTCATGCCGCCACCTGGTGGGCCGGTCAAGGCCAACCTCAAGCAGGCGGTGCCCATCGAATTCTTCACCTGCACCTGGCAGAGTGCGCAGGACGAAGTGCGTCAGCAGCGTGACTGCGATTGGTGGATTTACGACTGGTCGAGTGTGGATTTCTACTGGCTGTTCGGCAACAACTACTGGTGGATTCAACCGCAGCCGGATCACAGTCCGCTGGCGCGCCGCTACTACGACCAGGTGATCAGCGAGCTCAACAACGCCACGAGTCAGGCGTACAACCAGTGCGAGGGCCGCCATTACGCCTCGCAGTCGGAACCCGAGCCGGGTCTGCGCCTCACCGTATCGAGTCGCCTTGACCGGGGCGGGGTGAGGCGCGGCAGTAGCGCTGAGCCCAGCGGAATCGAGGCGCGGTTGTCCGTGCCGTTCGCGGCCGGGACGAACCCGCCTCCGCCGACTCCCTGCCCGATGCTGCGGCGCGAGCTCTTCGCCAAACCGGCCGACTTCAGCTACGTGTTGCACGGGCCGGGCGGCGGGAATTTCCGCTGGGAGTGGCGCGACCAGCAGGTCGTGACGCCTGACCCGTATTTCGAGCTCTACGGTCGCACACTGAAGTTCTCCGGTAGCAGTGGCTCGCAGTTTCTCGGCAGCCTGCACCTCATCATCGACCGGCTCGCTGACCTGTGGGTACGCTTCGAGTCCCGGCCGATTCCAGGCGCTGTCGCGGATCGGGTCGATCCCGCGCAACCGCTGTCTTATCAGGTCAGCACCGGTGTCGGCTACTTCGGCATCGCCGCCGTGATCGAGGTCGCCCATCTGGAATCCGGGCAGATCTGGTACCAGAGCGTGCACGGGTCAAGCTACTCGCCCGGCCAGATGACCACCTACAGCTGGTGGCCGAGCGGATGGGAACAGATGTCGATGGACGCCAACGGCATCATCCGGCATTACAACGTGGACTGGTTCTACTGGTTCAACACAATCGACCCGGCCAGCATCGGCCTGCCGACGACCGGCACCTACCGGATGCGTTACATCCTGCTGGCCTACGGCTACCAGACCTACAGCCGCTCGGTGAGCAGCAGCGCGATGGGCCTCTCCGGCGATACGAGGATGTCGTGGAAGTCGATCTGGCTCTCGCACATGCCGTCGCTGATCACCTACACGCCCGGGATGGCTGACGGCATTATCCCGCCGTTCGAGGTGACCTACACACGCAGCCCGGTGCTCTATCCGTGGCCGGCAAACGGAACCGGCATCCTGTTCGATGCAGTGTTCGACATGAAGAACATCACCACCTTCCGCTTCGTGATCAAGGTGGGCAACACCTTCGATTTCGCCGTCGGATTGGTGGTGCAAGCCTCGGGCTGGCAGGCGTGGGTGCATCTGGAGCCGGGCGAGACGAAATACCTGGCCGGCGGCGTCTCGATTTCCGGAATGGCCAACTGGAATGCCTACCCGCTGCATCCCCAATCGCCGAACTACGGTTGGCAGGGCAATTGGGGTAGCAGCTACATCTCGATGTACAACGGCCAGTGCTCAATCACGTTCAGCCTGTTCCTGACGGCACCGAACAATCCGGAGACGACCCCGGCGAACCTGCCAGCCCTGAAGGCTACGCAGCGCTGGTATTGGGACCTGTCCAGCTGGGGGCCGCAGTACGAACCCGAGTGGGGCGCGATCAAGAAGTACGCCCCTGACGGGCGCTACGACTACGAGTACGTCCTCCAGCAATACAACCTGAATGCGGTGGCGATCACGAGCATCAACCGCTCGATCACCAAGCCCAGCTATCAGCCGTTGATCAATCCGGCGACCTACTTCGTGACCGGCTACCAGACGACGCCTTATGACTGGTCCAGCCCGTGGCACAAACGCCCCTGGCCCGGCTACTCGGGATGGGGAAGCCTGAGTGCGCCGATCATGATCAACGGCGAACAGCGCACCTGGAACGGCTCGCAGTACGTCTGGGTGCCGGTGCAAGCGGTGTCGATCTCGCTCACCCGCGTGATGATGCAGCAGGTGGCGGCGATGCTCGGTGTCGTCGAATACGTGGTGATGGATGGCGACGACATTCGCTGGTTCGTGCCGGTCACCTACAGCCCGCCAACCTATCCCGAGTCGTTCTCGAATGTCTTGTGGATCGACCGCTTCTACACGCGGGGCGGGGCGCTGATCGACGATGCGGCGATGCGATCCGCCTTCCAGACGGTAATCGCCAACAACGCCGCCAGTTGGCCCAACCACCGAAACATCGTCATCCATCCTTCGGTGCGTTTCGGCAGTTTCCTCGACAACGGCGGCTTCGAAGTCGGCGACTACCTGCTCGGGCCGAACGGGGACATGGTCGAGGTGGGCAGCCTCGCCGATCTTGGCTCGGTCAGTACCCGCTTCCTGTACCACATCCGCCCCGAGTTCCAGTAGGAGACCCACGTGATCATCTTGGACGGCATTCAACTGCCGGCGGGCCTCCTTTGGTCCGACGAATGGACTGCAAGCCGCGTCGCGCAGAGCGTGCGCCGCACGCTCGACGGGTCGGTGGTGGTGTTCTACGGCCAGTTGCAGGCCGGGCTGCCCATCACCCTGGAATCCGAATCCGACGCCGGCTGGTTCACCCGCGCACAGATCGAGGCACTGGCCCTGCGGGCGGCAAGCCCAGGCGGCGTCTACAGCCTGACCCTGCGCGGTGAGGCGCGGCAGGTGATGTTTCGCCACCAGGATGCGCCCGCCTTCGATGCCCGGCCCCTCGTGCCAGTAGCCAATCCGCAACCCGGCGATTTCTACCTCGCCACCCTGAAGCTCATGACCGTTTGAGAGGAAACCATGCCCATTCTCGACAATGAAATCGTCTGGCGGCCCGCCGCCCTGATGTCCGATGTGACGCCCACCCAGAACGGCGGTCGAATGGCCGGCGCGCTGCTGGTCTCCGGGGTGAAGAACAATCTCTTCCCCGACGTCTCGCAGTCTGAGCGACTGGCCGGCGCGGTGAAGTGGCGCAAGGCCTTCATTCACGTCAACAGTGCGCAGGACACGGCGCTGCTCAACGTGCGCCTGTTCCTCGACAGCCTGACGCCTGCCGGTGATTTCGTGGTGTTCCAGCCGGGCACCCAGACCGACACCGAGGATCAGATCGGCGGCCGCCCCTACGGCGTCGGCACGCTCTACGCGCCGATCAATGGCGGGGTCATCCAGATTCAGGTGGCCTGCGAGCACAACGCCGAATACGCGACCCTGCAACCGCTTCGTGTGGGCGACGTGGTGCGCGTCTCGGATCGGCCCAGCACCGGAGGGGCTGGTAACGAGGAATGGGTGAGCGTGACCGGCATTGCCTACGGAGCGGATTTCGCCACGGTCGACATTTCGCCCGCGCTCGCGAACAGCTACGCCACGTCGAACACGCTGGTGTCCAGTGTGCTCGAACTGCCCAGCGCGGTGGCTAGTGTCACCGGAGTGACGATCACCAGCGGTGGCGGCAGCTTCGATTCCGCCACCGTCGGCAACCTCGTCGCCCACAACAAGGGAGCTGTCGAGGAAAACTGGACGCTGACCTTCGCCGATGCCACCACATCATGGCCAATGCCACCATTCGCGTTCAATTCGGCAACCCGGACGGCTCGGGTTCGGACGGTCACTTGTCGGCCGAGGTCGACACCCGGCCCGATGGGCTGAACGGCGGCCGCAGTTCCTTCAGCCCGGGCGAGACCGCCTACATCCTCGTCTACAAGTCCGACAACGTCAGCATCACCGACACCATCTGCTCGGCCGGGTCGCTCTCGGCGCAGGGCAGCGCCGTGGTGACGGTGACCGAGGAACTGATGTTCGAGGATGCCGATACGGCAACGCTTGGCAAGCCGGCGCGCTCCAGCCTCTCGCAGTCGGTCTGGTATGGACGCAGCCTCGGTGGGCTCACCCTGCAGTCCGACAAGGTCACGGTGAAGGCCTCGAGCAAGGGCGTGGCAGTGGCCAAGGTCACCTACGACGCCCTGGCGCTGGTCTATGCCCTGTCGTCACCGAGCACGCTCAACGGCGAGACGGATTTCTCGATCCTGGCGCTCATCAAGGGGACGGCATCGTGATCATCGAGGTCTACCGGGGCGACGGCTCGCGTGAAGGCTCGCCCATCCTGGAACCCTTGCTTGCCGACGACGCGCTGATCCACCGGGGCATGGCCGAGATGGATGCCAATGCGCACGCCTTCAACCGCGTCGAGATGGCGGTGGTTTTTCGGCCCGGGTTCCGGCTCGGGCAGATCGTCGAGGCGACCGACCCGTCCACGGCGAGTCCCTACCGCGCCAAGGTGACTGGCATCCAGATTACGGTGTCGGAAGCAGCCATCGAAACCCAACTCACCCTGGAGCAGCCGCGATGACGTTTGCGCTGAAGGAACTCTCTCGGCTACTCGCACCGGAGCAGACGGTGGTTGGCGCTGTGGTCGGCATCGAAGGGGCCGTGGTGCGCGTGGCCACCGAGCGGGGTGCGGTCACCGCCAGGACGCTCGATGCCGTGGCTGTCGGCGACAGGGTGCAGATCAAGAACGGCATCGCCACCAAGGCACCGGTGGCGCGGCAGATATTTCCCGTCTGACGACAAAGGAGGAATCGCGAATGAATCAGCCGACGACATTTCTGGAGCGGGTGCAGCCCGCCATCGACACCCTGCCCGATGGGCCCGACAAGGACAAGCTGCTGGTGCTGGCCGAGGCTCAGGACATCATCGAGCGCGGTGATGTGCATCCGAAGCAGCGTGCGCTGGCAATGCGTCGACTGCTGGGAGGCGCTGCCACGACGGGTGAGAAGGCGCTTCGCCGGCAGGCCAATGGTCGCGTCAAGAAGCCATAGCACCGCACCAATTTTGATACCCGTGAACCCGCCCACGAGGTGGGTTTTGCATTTCTGGAGGACGAAAACATGGATTCCACCCAAACTGAGCGTCGGAAGATGGTGACCATTCCACAAGAAGAATTCGAGGCGATGCTGGAGCGTGCCGCCGAACGCGGAGCCCGGCACGCCCTCGCCGATGTCGGCCTCGATGGGCCAGAGGCTGCGCACGACATCCGCGAACTGCGTGGTCTGCTCGATGCCTTCAACGAGGCCAAGAAAACCGCCGGCCTGACCATCGTGAAGATGCTGGTTACCGGCCTGGTGATGGCGTTGCTGGCCGGCGCATTCCTGAAACTCAAGCTGTTCGGAGGTGGGCAATGATCGAGACTCTGCTCGGCGGCCTCCTTGGTGGGGCCTTCCGCCTTGCACCCGAAGTTCTGAAGTGGCTCGACCGCAAGGGTGAGGCCGCTTGGCTGCTTCGCAACGCCTGACTGCAGAGGCACGCGGAAGAGCTTGGCTTTACTGCCGAACAGCGCGTTCATGTCATCCACGCCACCAACCACTCGAAGAAGCACATCATGAAAAATGAAACCGAATGGCAGACTCAGATCGCAGAGCAAAACGCCGCGGACGCGCTGGCCAACGCGCGTGCCACGTTGATCCGTGCCCTGCATGAACTCGATTCGTATATTGAGAAGTTCGACGCAGCCGATAGCCCATCCAGGAAGGCGGAGTTGCTCAACTGGACACTGAACTACTTGGTGACGGGTATCGCACCGAACCTTCGCCTAGACCTGATCGCCAACGCTCAAGCGCTGTTCACGCGACTGGCGAAATGACTTGCTGCTGATCGCCTTCATCCTCTTCAGTGTCGCCAAGCTCAGATCCGTCCGCAACAACCGCCGCCGCTTTACCCATGGCCCGTTCGACCAGTTTGACCAGACTAGCCTTTCGGTTTTTGTAGAAGCTGTCGAAGTCGTCAGCCCGGAGCGCAGTCGTATCGATGAGATGCGACCCGACAATGGCGTTCATCTCAGCATCTACAAGCTGAACCTGCGTATGAGTTTGCAATTTTGATAAATAGATCGATGGCGCATGCCCGCCGATCATTCGGTTTGCCTTGTAGGAAATCGGGGTTTTGTTGACGACCGTGTTGTAGACCGCGCGCTTAATGCCGTTCTTCTCGCACCAGTCCTGCGGGAAGATGTGATGAATATCCAGCGCAAGTTCCTCGTCGTCGAGTTCCTGGATCTTTGCCTTCCAGAAGAAGTCTTGCGCGCCTTCACGAAGCACCAGCACATTCAGGCCTTTGTACGCAGCTGACAGGCGCGACGTCATCGTGTCTAGGCGGTCTGGGCTGAACGCCGCATCTGCAATGGTTCGAGGTATTGCGTCGTCACTCTCGATCCACTGCAATAGATCCTCGACATCGTTCGCGATCCGGGTCTCGATGGCACTGCCATAGAGTTCGCCGAGAACACCACTCCAGTACCAGTGCGAAAGCTTTTGGTAAATGCGTGGTTCAAGCCAGCGTTCGCGCAGGTGCGCGAGTACCGAGGCGAGCGGGGCCAGTTGTGTTCGATATGGCAATTCGCGTGGGCTTTTCACGCACTCCTTGCGCAGAAACTTGGCCGCGAGGAGGAAGCCCGCTTCGACCTCGTCTGCCCATTTGGCATACGCGCTCAAGGGCATCGCAAGTATCGAGACACGTTTTGCGCTCACCGGTTGCACAGACTTTCCTGTTTTCCCCGACACCACATCGGCGCGGCGCAACTCCAGCGTGTGCAACATCGATACGGCCTGCAGGAAATCCGTAGACTCCACCTGTGACAGTAGCGCCTCTTTGCACAACCGCTGATACCGTCCCGAGACATTTCTGGCGGAGTTGCCATGCCAGTCATCACGCAGATTGAAGCCGTCAGCTGCGTAGGTTGCAGTGACCAGTTCAAAAACGTTGAGTGGGACGCCGCCGGTGTTTACCTTCTCGAAGACCAGGCAGACGGCTTCCTTCGTCGTGGCCTTCCCCAGCTGGATCACAGGTAGCTGGTAGTTGCGGAAGGCATTCAATACAGGATCGGGCGGTTGGCGCTGATCACATCAATCGGTCGACGAGACTGGAAGTCGTCCAGCACGTCGTAGATGCGGCGGTTATCAGCGCCACGTGCAGCAAATGCCTGCACGTTGATCACCATCACGTTGATGCCCGCGTCTGACGAGAAGCTCTCCAGGGGCGATAGATTCTTGGAGTTGTAAATGAAGAACCGCGCCTTCTTGTGGTACGTCTCCAGAAAGTGCTCGGCCGTGATCTCCAGCGACTTGGCCACACCCTCGCGGATGGCAATGCTCTCCAAACAGAATCCTCTTTTCTGCCAGAAGTCGATTCATTGTCTCCTTTGGAAACCTGTACCCCATGAGGGGTGCCGTGGCGTCTTCTTCTTCATCGGCATCGGGGTCGTCCTGGTCGTCCGCATCAGTCGCTTGCGCCTGTTGCAGGCTGTCTATCACGCGAGCCAACTCATCCAGAAAGGCTCGGTCGCGGTTGAGCTGCAGGTTGAGCGCGGCCTTGATCTTGCCGTCGGAGCCTTCCTTCAGGCTGCTGACGAGTGCCTGTACTTTGGCAATCTCCACCGCCAGCGACCCAAACATCGCCGCCAGTGCGCCATGAGCGGAAACCATTGGGACCAGCCGGGCGTTCCCCATAAGGGGTGGCACTGCGTGGACGTGGTTGACCTGCGGGCCGATGGCGAGTCTGCAGATGAAACCAATTACGCGACCTGCCAGATGTGTGGCAACGAGAAGATCCGCTACGTTCACATCATGGAGCATCCGGATCTGGACGAGAACTTCGAAGTCGGCTGCGTCTGCGCGGAGAAGATGAGTGACGATTACGAGGGGCCTAAACGGCGTGAGGCCAGGTTGCGCAATCGAGCAGCGCGCCGCACTCGTTGGCTGCAGCGCAAGTGGCGAGTGTCTGCCAAGGGGAACAGCTTTCTGAATGTTGACGGGCACAACTTCGGGGTGCACATGAACAAGTTCAAGCGGTGGGGCTACCGGATCGGCAGCCGCTTCGGTGCAAAGACCTATGCCACCAAGGACGAAGCCAAGCTGGCGCTGTTTGATGACTTCTGGGAAGCAACCCAGGACAGTGAGCATATCTGGGCCAATGACTGAACCAACACCATATCCCCTTGCGTCATCATTTTCTCTTCGATATTGGTGTCGTTCCGCAGGAGCTGTCTGGACTCCGGCAAAGGTGCTGTTGGCTATGAAAACCAGGCTGTCGAAGTGTATTGAAAGCGCGCATATTCATATATTGAGCGAACAATGACGCTGCTACAGATTGACTAAGTACATTGTGAGCGCCATAATTCGCACAATATGAGAGTAAATGCGCCATGAGAAACGTAAACCATCACTTGTCTGGTCTAGGCAAGCTTGACCGCGAGCGCTTGTCCGCCGTCATGCGCGGCACAAAGGGAACGATCACCAATGAGCAAGCCGCGAGGGTCATGGGGCTTGATCAGGCTGAGGCATCGAAGTTACTGGCACGTTGGTGCAAAAAAGGCTGGTTGTCGCGGGTCGCCCGAGGGCTTTACGTGCCCGTGCCATTGGAAGCCGAACGGTCTGATCTGCCACTCGAGGATTCCTGGCTGGTCGCCGTCAGCCTGTACTCGCCGTGCTACATCGGTGGCTGGAGTGCGGCTGAGCATTGGGATCTGACAGAGCAAATTTTTCGGACGACGGTGGTGATGACCACGACGCGTCCACGGAACAGAAAGCCCACGCTCAAGGGGGCGGCATTTTGGCTCTCCACCATTGCACCGGAAAAAATGTTCGGCCTGAAGACGGTTTGGCGCGGCTCGGTGAAAGTCTCCGTTTCCGACCCCAGCAGAACCATGCTGGACATGTTGTCCGATCCCCAGCTTGGCGGTGGCATTCGCTCCGTCCAAGATATGTTCAGAAACTACCTCGGCTCCGATGCCAAGAATCTCGGTCAATTGATGGAGTATGCCGAGCGTCTGGGTAACGGCGCGGCATTCAAGCGTCTGGGTTTTCTGTTGGAAGCGAACGCCCCGCAGGAGGCCGAGGCAATCGAGCAATGCCAGCGCCATCTGACGATGGGCAACGCACGCATCGATCCCAAAATGCCTGCTGATGCCTTGGTCGCACGGTGGCGGCTATGGGTGCCACGCGACTGGAAGGCGGGCGTGAAGTGATCGAAAAGCAGGAAATCTCAGAACTGGCGCGCGAGCTTTCGCTGGATTTGCACGTTGTCGAAAAGGATTACGTCCTCGGCTGGCTGCTCGCCGGCATTGCCGCGAATCCCGAGCTCTCGGAAAACTGGGTCTTCAAGGGCGGCACGTGCTTGAAGAAATGCTACTTTGAGACGTACCGGTTTTCCGAGGATCTGGATTTCACCGTGACCGAGGAAGCCCAGCTCGACGAGGACTACCTGCTGCAGGCATTCCGTCAAATGGCGGAATGGGTCTATGAGCAGAGCGGCATCGAGATTCCTGGAGAGCAGATTCGGTTCAAGTTGTCAGTGCTCGACGGCGGTCGGTACGCGGAGGGGCGCGTCTATTACGTCGGCCCGCTCATGCAGAAGCGCAATCTGGCGCGGATCAAGTTCGATCTGACCAGCAAGGAGAAGCTCGTTCTGCCGCCACAGAAAAGGGCGGTTCATCATCCCTACAGCGACTGTCCGGACGACGGCATCCACGTCTTGAGTTACTGCTTCGAGGAGGTTTTTGCCGAGAAGATGAGAGCCCTGGCTGAGCGAGAGCGCCCCCGCGATCTATACGACGTCGTGCATCTGTACCGGCATGACGAGATTCGGCCTGATCGGGGCGTGGTCCTGAAAACGCTGCAGGAAAAATGCGCATTCAAAGGCATCCCCGTCCCGACCACTGAAAGCCTGCAGCGTGAGGATGCCAAGATCAAGCTGGCCGCTGAGTGGGAGGACATGCTTGCCCATCAGTTGCCTGTCTTGCCAGACCTTGAGCAGTTCTGGAACGAGATTCCGAACGTTTTTCGCTGGCTTTACGGCGAAGCAGAGAAGCCATCCTTTGGCGCGCTTGCAGCAGATCGGCCGACCGACAACTCGTGGCAACCGCCGGCGATGGTGTTCGCATGGCATGCGGCCGTGCCGCTGGAGTCCGTGAGATTCGCGGCCGCAAACCGCCTGTGCGTCAATTTGCGCTATCAGGACTCTTGGCGACTGATCGAGCCGTACTCGCTACGCCGCAGCCTGGACGGGAATCTGCTGCTTTGTGCCGTCAAGCATGAAACCGGGGAATCCAGAACCTACCGAGTCGATCGGATTCAAGGTGTCGAGGTCAGCAGAACGCCATTCACTCCCCGGTACCAGATTGAGCTGACCCCAGCAGGGCCATTGTCGGCACCGCCTGTTCAACGCCTTGCAGCACCACGACAATCGATCAACGCGCGACCAAAGATTTCGGCTGGAAGGGCCGCAAAAGCAATGACTGGGCAGACCGGCCCCACCTATGTATTCAAGTGCCCGAGCTGTGGGAAGCAATTTCGCCGGAAAACCTATGACGCAACATTGTCACCGCACAAGAACAAGAATGGTTACCAGTGCTTCGGGGGCTTCGGTTCGCTGGTGAAAACGGAATATTGAAATGGCTGGCAGTCATGTGCGCGGGAGAGGGGCATCCCCTTCCGGGATGGCAGGCATGTTCCGTTTATTCGTCGAAAGCAAGTAAGTGACGAATAAACGGAACTTTGCCGGGTGGCCACCGATCTGCCCGGCAGCACATCCAATCGAGTGGTCATGCCGGCAGCCGGGCCAAGGCCTCGAGCAAGGTTCGCCGCTTGGCATGGGGATCCTTCGGTACCTCGATGCCGTTCGCTTCCATTTCTTCAGTGCAACGACGCATCCAGACCGTGATCTCATCCAGTTTGAAGCGGATCAGCTTTCCAACATGCAAGAAGGGCACCCCGAGCGATTCCCGCATGTTTGGGTGGGTGAGGATGTACATCGGGATGTTCATGATCTCGGCGATTTCTTTGGCCGACATCAGATTGGGGTCTTTGGACAGCACGACATCACTGCCTTTCTCCCAGGTGGCGGAATGCATCGACTCCATCTCGAATGCCAGGATGTCCTCCATGAGATAGGTCACCCGTTTGGAGAGCTTCAAATACCTGGGGCCTCGACCCTCGCAGCGCCAGCGTTGTAGGGTTTTGGGGCTGAGGCCCCAACGCTCGGCCAACTCGTGCTCATTGATTGCGACTTTTTTCATCACGTATCTCCTGTGGTTGTAGGGACACGCATTCAGGCGCTGGTTGGGCACGAAGCCAAGTCAAGCGGGGTCAGGCACACCCTCGCTAAAACGCCCGCGTCATTTAATGAGCGCCAGCAATTCCTCGGTCACGACTTGACGTTGCAATGAGGGGAGTAGAGCGAAGCGCGACAAGCTACAGTGGATGTTCGAGAGAACGGCAGTCCTTCCGATTAAGGCCATTTATGTGTAGAATCTCGGTTTCCGTGGTGGGCACGTTCCACCACCAATACCTAAAGGTCAACCGTTCTCGGTTGGCCTTTTTTCTTGCGCACTCCCGCGCGTCTGCGCGGGTTCCTGCGAATCCGTGTGGACTTCCTTCCCCGGTCGTCTCGCCGACGCCTGGCGACATTTCGCTCTCTCCGCGCCGTTATTCTCTCCCGCCTTGCCGCCCGCCAAACGGCCGAAGTCCACAAAGCTTTCTGTCAGCGTCCAGTGGGAGCAAGCAGTTACGTGCTGACCGTTCAAGCAGTTGGATAACGGCATTGCCTGACCGAGGGAAACAACCCACATGACGGCGTTTGAGCAGAATCCAGTATGTTTCGTTATGTCGGTTATTATTGACAACTACCGGCTCAACGGAACATCATGCCGGCATGGAAACGAGCCCCCAGGCCATCCTTGAACTGGCGCGCAAACGTGGCCTCATCCGGCCACGCGACCTGGAACCACTTGGCCTGCCCCGGGTCAGCCTGACGCGTCTCGTTCGGCAAGGTGCGCTCACTCGGGTCGGGCGAGGGCTCTATGCGCTGCCGGACAGGTCTGTTTCCGAACATGCGACGCTGGCCGAGGTGGCGCGCAAACATCCTCGCGCAGTCGTGTGCCTGCTCTCGGCGCTGCGCTTCTACGATCTCACCACCCAGTCGCCATTTCAGGTCTGGCTCGCCATTCCCAACAAGGCCCGCGCGCCCCGGATCGACTATCCGCCGCCGCGCATTGTCCGCTTCTCTGATCCGCTGCTTATCGAAGGCGTGGAGGAACACCCGATTGACGGCGTCCCGGTACGCATCACCGGCATCGCGAGGACGGTGGCCGACTGCTTCAAGTACCGCAACAAGATCGGCCTGGACGTCGCCCTGGAGGCGCTCCGCGATGCCTGGACAGGACGGCGTGTCGGCATGGACGAACTGTGGCAGTTTGCCAAACTGTGTCGGGTGGCCAACGTCATGCGTCCCTACCTGGAGAGCCTGACGTGAGAAACCGGAACACTGCCGCGTCGGTCGTAGCACGACTGCTTGCCAAGGCCCGCACCGAATGACGATGCTGAGAACCGACATCGAAAGAGCCCTCGATGAGTTCGCCTCCCAAGAGGAGGGGATGCGTTTTCAGGGGCTGGCGGTAGTACTCGGTAAGAAGCGCTGGCCGGAACTCATCGCCTGCGAGCGCAAGAACGATCTCGGCCTCGATGCCTACGCGCCCTCAAGCCTGACGCCGGAAAAAATCGGCAAGGGGCTCTCCGCATCGATCACGCCAACGCTGGGGAAGATTTCTGGCGACGCGAAGACCGCCAAGGAGAATTTTTCTGACCTAAAGACGCTCCTCTTCGTGACGTCCGGCAAAGTGGGCAATCCCAAACAAAAGCAGTGGAAAAAGGCAATTCAGGAAGACCACGGCCTTGAACTACACATCATCGGGCGCGAGGACATCATCATCGCGATGATGATGCCCGAGAACGCCTCGCTCTGTGCCAGGTTCCTCCACCTCGATATCGCCGCCGAACCGCAGGTCGCAGAACTCATTGACAGAACAAGACGCGCAGCCGACGCTGTCACGCGGACCTGGGCCGTCAAGACGAAGGGACATCCGCTCATCGATCTTACGGCGGTGCGGCTTGACCCGAATGGCGCGGAGTCTGCCGATGTGCTGTCACTTGAGCAGATCGACCAGGCGCTATCGCAGAGCTGGCGTATCGTTCTCGAAGGGTCCGCCGGCCGCGGAAAAACCACGACGCTGATACAGATCGCGCAACGCGCACGCACTGCCGGCACACCATTCATAGTCGAACTTCCGGCGTGGACGTCTTCGCGCCGAGGAATTCTCGAATACATTGCTGGCATGCCTGCGTTCCAGGCCGAAGGTCTTACGCCTGCCGACCTCGCGCGGGTGCAGCAGACCGAACCTTTCCTGTTCTTGTTGAACGGCTGGAATGAGATTGCGGAGTCGAATTCCCCACAGTCGAACGATGCACTCCGGGACCTCGAGCGGGATTTTCCGAGCGCTGGCATCATCGTCGCAACCCGCACGCACCACCTGACGCCGCCGCTGCCCGGTGCAATGCGGCTGCGGTTGTTGCGCCTTCGGCGGGTGCAGCGGGTGGCTTACCTGGCAGCCCGCCTTGGAGCGAAAGGCGCCGAGCTTCGCGCCCGCATCGATGCCGACCCGTCACTCGACGAGCTGACCCGCACGCCGTTCGTCCTCTCCGAAGTTGCTTCACTGTTTGAAGCCAGCGCCGAAATTCCCTCCACGAAGATCGGTATTCTCGCCCAAGTTCTTCGCCTGCAAGAACAACGAGACGAACACAGAAATGCACTGCAAACAGCCCCGATCTTCGGCGAACAAACGGAGTACCTGAAAGCCCTTGCAGCTGAGATGACCCGCCGCGGAGCGGTGGCATTGCCCGACGCTGATGCCCGCTCTGTCGTTGCTGCCGTCGCACGAGAGCTTGCGCATCGTGGACAGATCGAGATTGTGGGAGCGCCGGCGGTCCTCGCGACGCTCACGGCGCACCACGTCTTCGAGCGCGTTGACTACCCGCAAACGGCCTTTCAATTCGAGCATCAGCAACTGCAGGAGTACTACGCAGCGCTCGATGTCCGCACGCAGCTTCTCGACCTGCGGGGCGATGACCACGACGCAACCGGCCGCTTCACGGCCGACTACGTGAACGATCCGGCATGGGCCGAACCGCTGCGCATGATCGCCGAGACGTTTGCCGAGCAGACCGGCAACGGCGAAATCGACAGGGCAAACACCCGCGCCGGCGGGAAGCTTGTGGAGATGGCGCTCGCCGTCGACCTCGTATTTGCCGCCGAACTCGCGCAGCTTTGCGGCGCAACCGTCTGGAATGAAGTTCGCGCGGCCGTCGGCGAGCGTCTCCGCGCCCTCTACGCGATCCGCGACGGCAGGTTTCGGCAGTACGCCGTCGCCGCCATGCTCGCCACGGGCGCGGACGACTTCAGCGACATCATTGCGCCGCTTCTGTCGGGACAAGACCAACAAACACGACTTCGCACGTACCGGCTCTGGCCGGACATCCAGGTCTCGTCGCTTGGAGTGAACTGGCGCGAACAGGTGCGCGGTTGGAGCGAAGAGGCGCGAACGGATTTCGTCTGCGAATTGCTTCATCATCGTGTCGATGGCGAGATTGCGGCCTTCGCTGCGGAGGACGACAGTGTCGCGGTGAAGAAGGCCGCGGTTTCCGGCCTCATGTGGACCGGGTCTGATGACGCGCTGACCCCCGTCCTCGACTCGATGGATGCGCAGACATTCGAGGAGGTCGCTCGCCAAAACGCCGACCACATGCCCGCGGCGCTCAGACCCAAGACGATCGCCGCGATGCGGAAATTCATCGAGAGCACCACGGACCATCCCGCGCGCCTGCGAACCGCGCTCGATCTGATCGAGCTCGGCGAGCTTGGCCTGGACGGCGTTATTAAGGGTTCGATGGCGGCGCTGTCCGGCGGCGAGATGCGCAACCTGAGTTCGCACTATGTCCAGCCGGCTCTCGAGTATCTACGCAGAATCGATCCTGCCTGGGTGAGCGAATGGGTAGCTACCCAGATCGCTGAAGGCATCCTCTACGAGCACGAGTACTGGTTGCCGTTTGCGACCACCATTTCCGATGGTCTCGTCGAGAAATACCTGCAGCGCCTCGAGAGCGAAGACCTCAAGAACGTGCGCTTCGGCGGCATGATTTCCATCATTGCCGCGCGCGCAGACGCCAATCTTGCGGCGCGCGTGTTTGTGAAGCTGCGCGAGCTGCGGCGCGGGGTGGATGCGGAGCCTGGCGTGCGACACGAACTCGAGTGGCAGATAGTGCGCCAACTGGAAGCCGTGTTCCGCGACTTTCCCGACGACATCGCCGCGGCTGGCATTCTCTCGTCCGTCACCACCGGTGATCCGCTCGACATCAAAGTCGTAGCCGGCCTTCTTTGCAGAGTCGCCAGGTCGGACGTGGAACCGCTGCGCATCGCGGACGACGACCTGAAGGCACGCCTTCGCACCTGCCTAAAAAGCAGCGTCGATATCATCCTGCGCCAGGACGACTTCAACGGCGAGGAAAAAGCCAACCTGGCCTCGTCGATTGCGCAGGTCGGAGAGCCCGAAGACATGGCCGACCTGGTGAGGCTCGTCCGCGCCGACATCGAGCGGGTACGCCGCGGCCGGGCCGCGCGCGCGGCCGGCGACCATGGACCCCTCGGCAACGGCGGCAGCATGAGCTACGCCGGCTGGCACATCGCCGCCGTCATGCACCTTGACCCGGTCGGTGCCGAGCAGGTGCTCATTGATCTGCTTCCCGAGCCGGAATATCTCTCCGAGGCCGCGGCCGCGATGGCGCGCGACTTCGTGCCAAAGCGGGAGCCCTTCGACCGGACGTTCCGCTACAACTTGATTTGGTCCGTGCGCGAAGGCCGCGTCTCGTCGCTTGGCGATGGCCAGCGGCGCCCACGGTTCGCCGCTGTACTCAATGCCGAAATCAAGCGCCTGCGAGAACAGAACCAAGACGGGAAACCCCCAGCCGGCCTGAAAGTGCTCGCAAGGGCGCTTGCCGCAATTGACGGCCGCGGTTCCGCGGCAGCGGTACTCGATGTGATTGCCATGCCCGGCCAATGGGACGAATACGTCCGTCTCGATGCCGCCGAGCTATTGTTGATGGCTGGTGTCGTCTTGCCCGCGGCCACGGCGTTCGCTCTGGTCGATGCCGTACTAGAGCGGACAGAGAAATGGATGCAAGATTCAGACAGGTACCTTCTGCGCCGTATCCTCGCGCTCTGTCCCTTCGTCGACACCCCTGCGGCAGGGATCGCCAAAATGCGCGACGTGCTCGGCAAGCGGCGGCTCTGGGCATACGAACTGCGGGAACTCGTCACCGCTCTCGGCGAGAGCCGATCAGATGCCGCCATCGATCTCTTGTACGAGCTTGCGTCCGATGCGCAGACGTTTGGGCAATGTGAGGATAACTTCATCAACGCCTTTGCAGCGTTCGATACGCCGCGCGCGAACGAACTGCTCCTGGGTTTTGTCGATCCGGACATTCGCGGCATCGCGCTGACACGGCGTCCCGACCGCGAGGACGTGCTGGTTGCGCGGCTCACGGAGCTAGTCCGGCATAGGCCCGAGGCGGCCGCACGGCTGCGAGAATTGTGCGAACGCGATCTCCCAGAACCGAATCGGCACATCCTCTCGAAAGTTATGGCCTCACTCGGAACGCCCGAAGCCCTCGTCGCAAATCTGAATCTGATCGATGACACTAAGCGCTCGCCAGTTCCGCAAGGCATCTGGGATCAACTGGAAAGTGCTCTCGTCGAGCGACGACCCTATGGGCAGAATCCCAACGTCTTCACGCAACACGCACGCGCGTCAAATGAAGTACGCGTTCGGCTGTTCAGAATGGTGATTGAGGACGAGAAACGACGGAAGTCTGCCTTTATGCTTCTCGGTCAAATCGAGGAATGGCGTCTGGAGCATGGCAGGCCGACGGATGAACCGCGTCATCCTGATCTTGGATCCGGCCAACCTTGGCCGCCCGAGAAGTTTTTTTCCTGAGGCCAAAGAAAAAGTCCCTGCTGCCCCTATGTTGTTAGAGCACCGAATCAGCCACCAGGTGCCACAGAGGTAGGCGAAGTGCCCGACTAGTTCGGATCAGAGGGAAATGCAGGTGGCCGACAGGGAGGGCATGAGCGACTGCTGTGAGTCCATACGAGTCATCTGCTCGACTCAAGCAGTCTCCGCTGCTCCTCCCACAACAACGGCGTCCCCGACGCCAATTCGAACAGCGTCACTTCCGCCGGCAGGGTCTCGTCGAGGATGGCGGCGACGATGTCCGGCGCCAGGGTGGTGAGGTTCACCATCCGGCTCACGTAGGCCCGATCCATCCCCTCACGCTCGGCCACCTCGGTCAGCGAACGCGCTTCGCCGGACTCCAGCATGGCGAGCCAGCGGTGGCCACGGGCGAGCGCGAGCTGGATTGGCGTCGGCGTGTCATCCCAGGGGCGCGGCTTCACGGGTTCGCCATCCGGCAGGGTCACGGCCTTCCGGCTGCCCCGCCGTTTGATCCGGATCGGCACGGAGACGGTGATACTACCGTCGCTCGCGGTGATCAACTCACCCTGACCGGTCTTGTTGATCAGGATTTCGTTCATGCCAGGGCCTCTTCACGTGATTCCGGGGCCGGCTCAGGACGCAGCTCCATGGCCAGCGCCTCGATGCCGTTGGGCCGGAATCGAACCTCGATGTCGTTTTGCGAGACGATCACCTTGTCGATGAGGAGCCGCACGATGCGCTGCTGCTCGGCAGGGAAGAGTTGCTCCCAGATTGCATCCATGCGGGTCATGGCCACGGTGACCTGCGCCTCATCCAGGGAAGGATCGAGCCGCGCGGCACGCTCCGCCACGCCGGCGACCATGTCCGGGGCGCGCAGTATGCGGCGCATCTGTTCCAGCACGGCAGCTTCGATCTCTGCTGCCGGCAGGCGCGGCAGGCCGGAGGCGCCCGCATGTTCCTTGTTCTCGCGCACCGGCAGGTAGTAGCGGTAGATGCGGCCGTTCTTCTTGCGCGTGAACCACGGCGTGAGCGCTCGGCCATCGGAGCCCTCAAGGATATCGACCTAGCCCAAGACAGCGCCCAGTGGTTGTGCGAGATCGGCAGCGCACGCCCTGCGACGGATTCCGCGTCTTCGGCCAAACCCTCCAAGCAACCCAACACCACACAGGAGTAAGCAATGGCCTGGCTGCGGGCGACGTGGAAGCACTCGCCGGACTGCCCGAAGGCTATTTCCAGGGCAAAACCAATGTCGTGGAGTTTGCGCGGCTGAAAGCAACCCAGAAGCAGGTTGATGACCAACCAGCCCAAGGCAACAAGGTGGTGCCGTTCCGGCCCGTCTCCAAATCCTGATGTAAAAGGAGCAGCGATGTCCAAGAACACAAAGCAGACGTCCTCACGAATTGGTCGGCTGGCGTCGGAAACGCTGAAAAGCAGCAGTTCGTCGCAAGTGGCCAAGAGTCTGGCCGCTTCGGCACTGTCTCAGCGCAGCGGCGACAAACAGACCGGTGCCAAGATGGAAGACAAGGCCGCACGCGTTTTGGCCAGCGACAGATCCGCCAAAGAGACGAAAGAACTGGCGGCCTCGGTCCTGTCCCAAGCCAACAAGCAGCGCTGAGCCAGTGAGTCGAGTCCCTCATGTCACAGGATCTGAGCGACTCGCAACTGAAGGATCTCTGGCGTCAGGGGAAAATCCCGGTCATCTTCAAGCGCAATAAGCCACTCCCGGTCCTGGCGCGCATTCCGTTCGCCGAGGGGAACATGGAGTGGCTGCGGGATGGCCGACCCTCGCAGCGCCAGCGTTGCAGGGTTTTGGGGCTGAGGCCCCAGCGCTCGGCCAACTCGTGCTCATTGATTGCGACTTTTTTCATCACGTATCTCCTGTGGTTGTAGGGACACGCATTCAGGCGCTGGTTGGGCACGAAGCCAAGTCAAGCGGGGTCAGGCACACCCTCGCTAAAACGCCCGCGTCATTTAATGAGCGCCAGCAATTCCTCGGTCACGACTCGACGTTGCAATGAGGGGAGTAGAGCGAAGCGCGACAAGCTACAGTGGATGTTCGAGAGAACGGCAGTCCTTCCGATTAAGGCCATTTATGTGTAGAATCTCGGTTTCCGTGGTGGGCACGTTCCACCACCAATATTCCAAAAGCCAACCGCTACTGCTGCCGGTAACCCTGGCCGGGAATGGGAGCAATGCGTGCCAGACCTTCGAGGCGGTCGCCGCCGAGCGGGGAATCAGTAGTGGTAGCGCCCCTGCAGGAACTCGACCCGGTCCGCCTTGACCAGATAGATGCAACGATGTTCCTGCGTGATGCGCCGCGACCAGACATCGACGCCGAGGTATTTCAGCGGTTCGGGCTTGCCGATGCCGTCGAAGGGATCGTGCAGGGTGGCCTCGACGAGTTCGAGCAGCCGCTTGGCGGTTCGCCGGTCGGTCTCGACCCAGTGACGCAGGTCTTCGATGAACTCCGGGTGGCAAACCGCGAGCCGGGCCGGCTCACGCTTCAAGACCGATGCCCTTCCTCAGCTTGGCAACGGTGGTCGGCTTCTGGTTGCCCGTGCGCGCACGGTTGAGAGCGGTGAGCAGACGCTCGGCGTTCTTCGATGAACGCAGCAGATGGGCGGTTTCCATCAGGCCTTCGAGTTCGTCGGCCGCGATCATCGCCACGGCGCCGCCCGAACGGCGGCGCACGACGATGACTTCCCGGTCATCCACGGCGCGATCCATCAGCGTCTTGAGCTGCTCGCGGGCCTGGCTGTAGGTGGTTTCGATGGTCATGGTGCGGCTCCTGATTTGGACAGACACATTGTACAAGATATGAATACCCATTGGCTAGCCGACAAGATCGAACTTGCGGCTCATGCTCGCGATCATGCCGTAATTCCTGAGCCGCGCCTGAAAGGCGTGTCGAGTGGTTCTACGCCCTGATCTCGGTGGCCGCCTTTCGAGAAGATGCCCTTGCGGCAAGCATTCAAGACAGCGGCATTACCCGAAAAGAAAATCTCCCCGGAACAGCCAGCCAGTTGTTTCTCTTCGACTTTTATCCGGACACTACTGTTTACATCGTTTAAGCAAATGCACCATGCCGGCGGTGCGTCACCTCGGCAGTCGCATGTAGCTGTCAAAGCTCGCCTCCGCGAAGCGGAACCACTGGTTCGCCTCCTTGCGGAATGCGGTGTAGTCAGCGTAGATCTTCCGCCAGTTCGGGTTCTTCGCCGACAGCTCGTCGTAGAGCGCCATCGCCTCCCGGTAAGCCGCGTCCATCACGTCTTTGGGCATGCGGGCGAGCTTGACGCCGCCGGCGACCAGTTCCTTCAGGGCCTGCGGATTCCGCGCGTCGTACTTCGCCTGCATGTCGGTGTGGGCGAGCGCGGCGGCGCATTCGACGATGGCCTTGTATTCCGCCGGCAGCGCGGCCCAGGCCTTGTCGTGGATATAAAGCTCCAGTTCGGGGCCGCCTTCCCACCAGGCCGGGTAGACGTAGTGCTTCGCCACCTTGTGGAAGCCCAGCTTGCGGTCGTCATAGGGGCCGACCCATTCGGTGGCGTCCAGCGCGCCCTTTTCCAGCGCCTGGTATATCTCGCCGCCGGGGATGTTCTGCGGCACGCCGCCGATGCGCGCCAGCACCTTGCCCCCGAAGCCGCCGATACGCATCTTGAGGCCCCGGATGTCGGCGAGCGAGACGATGGGCTTGCGGTACCAGCCGCCCATCTGCACGCCGGTGTTGCCCATCGGGAAATTGACGATGTTGTAATTCGCATAGAACGCGCGGAAGAGCTTCAGCCCGTTGCCTTCGGTCATCCACGCCGTCATCTGGCGCGAGTTGAGGCCGAAGGGGATGGCGCAGTTGATGGCGAAAGTCTCGTCCTTGCCGAAAAAGTAGTAGGACGCCGTATGCGCGCATTCGACCGTGCCGGCTTGCACGGCGTCGACCACGCCGAAAGGCGGCATCAGCTCGCCGGCGGCATGGACGGAAATCTCGAACCTGCCGCCGGTCATCTCCCGCACCTTTTTCGCGAATACCTCGGAAGCGCCGAAGATGGTGTCGAGCGACTTCGGAAAGCTCGACGCAAGCCGCCAGCGCAGCGCGGGTTGCGCCCCGACGGCCGCCGGCGCGCCGCCCGCCGCCAGGATGCCGGCCATGCCTGCGCGCTTCAGGAAATTTCGGCGTTCCACATCAGTTCCCCGCCACCGTCATGCGGTCGACCAGAATGGAGCCGACCTGCTTGGAGCCGCGCACGATCACGTCGTTGCCGACGGCCCGGATGCCGGCGAACATGTCCCTGAGATTGCCCGCGATGGTGATCTCCTCCACCGGATAGGCGATCTCGCCCTTCTCGACCCAGAAGCCGGCCGCGCCGCGGGAGGTGTCTCCGGTGACGTAGTTGATACCGTGGCCGAGTAGCTCAGTGACCAGCAGGCCCGTGCCCATTTCCTTCAACAGGCCGGCGAAGTCGAGCGGGCCAGGCTCGACGATCAGATTGTGGCTGCCGCCGGCGTTGCCGGTGGTCTGCATGCCGAGTTTCCTCGCCGAATAGGTCGACAGGAAATAGCCTTGGAGGACGCCGCCTTCGACCACTTCACGGTCGCGGGTCGCCACGCCGTCGTCGTCGAAGGGGCTGGAGGCCAGGCCGCGCCGGAGATGGGGCCGCTCCGAAATGCGCATGAAGTCCGGAAAGATGCGCGTCCCCAGCGCGTCGAGCAGAAACGAGGATTTGCGGTAGAGCGCGCCGCCGCTGGCGGCATGGACGAAGCTGCCGATCAGCCCGGCGGCCAGCGGCGCCTCGAAGAGCACGGGCACCTGGCGCGTCTTGAGCTTCCGGGCGCCCAGGCGGGCAAGCGCGCGCCGCGCCGCGTAGCCGCCGATGATTTCGGGCGCGGCCAGGTCACCGGGGGCGCGCTTGCCCGAATACCAGTCGTCACGCTGCATGTCATCGCCTTCGCCGACGATCGGCGCACAGGAGATGTAATGCCGCGACGTCGCGTAGCCGCCCATGAACCCCAGGCTGTTGGCGGAAACGAAGTGGGACTGATGGGTGGAAATGCTCGCGCCCTCGGAGTTTTTCACGAGCGGGCTGACGTCGAAGGCGGCCTGCTCGCAGCGGCGGGCGATGTCGATGGCCTCTTCCACCGGCAGTTGCCACGGGTGGTATAGATCGAGCCCCGCCCCGTCGAGCCCGCCATCCTTGCCCCGGGCCAGCAGCTTCTCGTCGGGCAGGCCGGCGCAGAGGTCTTCCGCCGTGAAGCGGGCGATGGACAGCGCGGCCTCGGCCGCCGCGCGCACCGCCTGATCCGAAAAGTCGGAGGTCGACGCATGGCCGCGCCGCTGGCCGAGATAGGCCGTGACGCCGATGCCCTTGTCGCGGTTGTACTCGATGGTCTCGACTTCCTGCCGGCGCACCGTCACCGACTGGCCGAAGCCCTCCGAGACATCCACCTCGCAGGCCGTGGCGCCCAGCGCGCGCGCATGATCGAGCACCTGCCGCGCCAGCGTGCGCAGCTTTTCCCTTGTGTAGCTGAATCCTTGTCCCGGCATGAGCGATGGCGCATCTGATTGGAAAGATATAATCATACCGATGGAAACCGACAAAATTGACGAGAGCGACGAAAGCAGCGGGAGGCCCAGCAAATCCTCGATCAAGCGCGAGATGCTGGCGCGCCAGGAAATCGGCGAGGCGCTGGCGGAACTTCCGCCGGCGAGGCTGAAGAAAATCGACCTGCCGGAGGCGCTGGCGCGGGCGCTCTCCGACTACCGCCGCTTTCCGGGGCACGAGGCGAAGCGCCGGCAGATGCAGTTCATCGGCCGGCTGATGCGCGACATCGACCCCGCGCCCATCCAGGCGGTGCTGGACGAGATCCGCGGCGTCTCGGCGGAAGCGAACGCGCGGCAGCATGCGCTGGAACGCCTGCGCGTCCGGCTGCTGGAAGACGAGGCGGTACTCGGCGAAATCGCCGGCGAACATCCGGGCGCCGATCTCCAGCGCCTGCGCCAGCTGCGCCGCAACGCCCTGAAGGAGCAGGAACAGGGCAAGCCGCCGCGGGCCTTCCGCGAGCTGTTCCGCATGTTGAGGGAACTCCACGACGATGAATGACGAACTGCGAATCGGCCTGGTGTCGATCTCCGACCGCGCGCACCAGGGCGTCTACGAGGACCGCGGCATCCCCGCCCTGGAAGAATGGTTCACCGCCGCCCTGAAGAGCCCGTGGCGCATGGAAACGCGGCTGATTCCGGACGAGCAGGCCACCATTGAGCAGACGCTGATCGAACTCGCCGACGCGGCGGGCTGCCATCTGGTGATGACCACCGGCGGGACCGGCCCGGCCCCGCGCGACGTGACGCCGGAAGCCACGCTGGCCGTCGCGCACAAGGTCATGCCGGGCTTCGGCGAGGAGATGCGGCGCGTCAGCCTCAAGTACGTGCCCACCGCGATCCTCTCGCGCCAGGTCGGGGCGATCCGGGGGGGGGCCCTGATCCTCAACCTGCCCGGCCAGCCCAAGGCGATCAAGGAGACGCTGGACGGGATATTCGCCGCCGTGCCCTACTGCATCGAGCTGATCGGCGGGCCGCGCGTCGAGACGCACGAATCGGTAGTGAAAGCCTTTCGTCCGAAGTCGGCGGTCAAGGCCGGCTAGATCGTTTCCACCCGGTAGCGCCCGAGGGAATAATCGGGACCGGAGTCGACCATCGCCTGCGGAAAGAGCCGCACCCGCATGCCGTCGAGGGTGAACAGCAGGGGAATTTTCTCTTCCCAGTCCGCGGCGGGCACGAGAACGCGAACGTCATCTCCCGCCACCGGCGGGTCGAGCAGGACGCCCTCCGTCTGCAGGCCGCCGCAGTCGGCCACGATGGCGCGCGGCGTCTTGGAAATCGTCTTGATGCCCACGGCGGCGGCGGATTCCGTCTCGCGGCTGAAGCGGCGGATGACGCCGATCAGCCAATTGTCGCCGCCGTCGGGCTGCATGCCGAGCAGCGCGCCGATGCGCACCCAGTCGTTGCCCGCCAGCGGCACCTCGGCGCCCATGCCGCCCATGCTGACGTCCTCGGCAATCCATGCCTCCGCGCCATTCGGGCCGGCCTGGCCCGCCAGACGCCGATGAATGGCCGCCAGGCCGCTGACAACGGTCAGGCGCGACTTGACGCGATGGCGCGTATGGGAGCGTACCGGCGGCTTCGGCGCCCAGCATATGGCCAGGTGGTCCAGTACCGGCAGGACGACGCGCGGCGAATACTGGCCGCCGAAGTTGATGCTGGCGGGCAGTTCGCCGGTCTGCTCGATGCGCGAGCGCAGTTCGACAACGGACTCGATGGCTTGGCCGGTGCTGAAGAATCGCAGCGTCGGCGCAATCTCCGGCAGCTTGGCGAGCCGGGTCGGCGGCAGCGGCTTGGCCGCATCCACCCAATAGACGTTTTCCGGGCGTACCTGGTCGGTGAAGGCGAATCGCGGCAGGAAGTGGGCGATCAGCCGCTCGGCGATTTCGATCTCGATCGGCAGCAGGCTGTCCATTGACGAGGCATGGAACACCAGCATCTTGAGATATTCGGCCTCCGGCATGGTCTCCGCGCCGGGATAGAGCATGACGCCGCGCCGGGCCACGTTGCCCTGCACCGCCGCCAGGTAGGCGCGTCCGGCGGCCATCCACAGCAGGCCGTCGATCGGGCCGTAACGGAACTGGTCCCACTTCAGGCGTCCGCCATTGGCGTGCAGGAGCCGGGCGTACAGCAAAGGCAGATGATCCTTGATCGACTCGATGCCTTTGTCGCCGGCGCAGGCCTGGGCCAGGACGGTTTCATAGGCCGTCACCAGCTCGCCCCAGTAATTGCGATTCAATTGCCAGAGCTTGAATTCCTGGGCGCGGCCGGGGCGCGGGGCGGTGAGGTACTCGCGGCCCAGGCGCCGGGACTGGGGCAGCGCCGCCTCATCCAGTTGCAGCACCAGTTCGAGGCGGCGATCGGGGCGGAATTCCTCGCTTGCCACCAGGGATTCGAGCCACGCCGTGGCGCTGTCAATCGCCGCCGCCGGTTCCTGGGCCGGAAGCTCGGCCAGGATGCGGCGCACCTCCCTGGAGTCGGCCAACGGATGATCCGGCCTGGACGAAAACATTCCGAGCATCGCAACTCTCCCCCCGAAATTCAGGCGGTTAGCATAACGGAAAGATGCTTCGGTGTCATTCCGCCGCCAGCCATTTGTCGACGAAAGCCGCGCCCCAGGCGACGCCGAAGCCCGTCAGATCGCTGGCGATGCCGCCCAAACCACCTTCGCAATTCGACGCAGAGATATCCATATGCAGCCAGGACAGGCTATTCGTGAAACGCTTCAGGAAGCGCGCCGCCAGAATGTGGTCGGCCGCGCCTTCCATCGTGCATTGCTTGATGTCGGCCACCTTCGAATCCAGCGCGGCTTCGTAGTCCTCATCCAGCGGGAAGCGGCAGACGCGCTCGCCAGAGAGGACGCCGGCCTCGACCGCCAGCGCACCCAGGGCGTCGTCGCTGGCGAAGATGCCCGACTGTCGGCTGCCCAAGGCGGTGTGCATGCTGCCCGTGAGCGTCGCGAAATCGATGATCAGGTCGGGCTTCTCTTTCTGCCGCGACGCCAGCGCCAGCGTGTCGGCCAGCACCATGCGGCCCTCGGCGTCGGTGTGGACAACCTCGATGGTGGTGCCGTCCAGCGCCGTCACGATGTCGCCCTGCGCGTAGGCTTCCGGCGACAGGTGATTGTGGGCGATGGCGAGCCAGCAGTCGATGGCGATCGGCAGCCCCAGGTCGCCGATGGCCTGCATGAGTGCGAGCGCCACCGCCGAGCCGTTCATGTCCTCGTGCATGCCCGCCATGTATTTCGCGGGCTTGAGGTCGTGACCGCCGGTATCGAAGCAGATGCCCTTGCCGACGAGCGCGATGCGTTTCTTCGCCCCTTTCGGCCTGGAGGAAAGGCGAACGATGGCGGCGTCCTCGTGCCCCGATCCCTGCGCCACCGCGCAGAAGGCGCCCGCACCCATCTTCTTCAGCCGGGCGAAACCGAATTCCTCGATGTCCCAGCCGCGCGCCTTCGCCAGTTGCCGGATGCGCTTGCGGTAGGTGGCCGGCGTCAGTTCGTTGGGCGGCAGGGCCGTCAGCTCGCGCGCCAGCAGGTTGGCTTCGGCCAGCGTCATCGCCTGCGAAAAGTCGGTGGCTGCAAGGCGGCGATCCGCGATGCGCAGCGTCTTGAGGGGCGTCGCCGGCTTCTTCTTGCGCGCCGGCAGCGGCACGGCATTGGTCAGCGCGACGTAGGCGGCGTCGGCCACGGTCTCCTCGCCGACGCCCAGCGGTGCGATGGCCAGCCGGGCCGGCGACTCGTCGAGCAGCAGCATCGCCGCCTTTCGCAGGGCTGTCAGCCGCTCGAAGCGCGAAGCCCCAGCGTCGACCATGGCGCAGGCCGCGCGGCTCCCGTCGGCGAGATCGATGGCCATCGGCTTCTTCGCCAGATCCCCGGCCTTCGCGTCGCGGCGCTTCATGACAGCGCGCCAGCGGTCCCGCTCGGGCAGCTCGTCGGGCAACGATTTCCCGGCGGGCAGGAGGAAGAGGGTGTGGGAAGCCGCCGCCGGCGAGGGGGCGCAGGTCAGTTTCGGGAGGGTCATGACGGAAGAGTGCCTTACAATGGGGTATGCAAGTCTATCTCGACCTGATGCGCCATGTGCTCGATCACGGGCATATAAAGGCCGATCGCACCGGCACCGGCACCCGCTCGGTGTTCGGCTGGCAGATGCGCTTCGACCTGGCCGACGGCTTCCCGGTCCTGACCACCAAGAAGCTGCACCTGCGCTCGATCATCCATGAGCTGCTCTGGTTCCTGCGCGGCGAGACCAACATCCGCTACCTCAAGGATAACGGCGTGCGCATCTGGGACGAGTGGGCCGACGCGAACGGCGACCTGGGGCCGGTCTACGGCCACCAGTGGCGACACTGGCCCGCCGCGGACGGACGCGAAGTCGACCAGATCGCCGAATTGATCGAGGGCCTGAAAAAAAACCCGGATTCGCGCCGCCACATCGTCTCGGCCTGGAACCCCGGCGACGTACCGAAGATGAGGCTGCCGCCCTGCCACGCGCTGTTCCAATTCTACGTCGCCAATGGACGGCTGAGTTGCCAGCTCTATCAGCGCAGCGCCGACATCTTCCTCGGCGTACCGTTCAACATCGCCTCCTACGCGCTGCTGACGATGATGGTCGCGCAGGTGGTCGGCCTCAAGCCCGGCGAGTTCGTGCATACGCTGGGCGACGCGCACCTCTACTCGAACCACCTCAAGCAGGCGGAGGAGCAGCTTGATCGCGAGCCGCGCCCGCTGCCGACCATGAGGATCAACCCGGACGTGAAGGACATCTTCGCCTTCCGTTTCGAGGACTTCGCGCTCGAAGGCTACGATCCCCACCCCCATATTCCCGCGCCGGTGGCGGTGTGATTCTGATTGGAGATATAGGCGGCACCAACGCGCGGCTGGCGCTGGCCGAGGCGGGAACGACCGAGCCGCTGGAGGTGCGGCACTACGCCGCGGCCGACTTTCCGGACTTCGAATCGGTGCTGGCCGCCTATCTTGCCGCCACCGGCGCGGACATCGAAGCCGGCTGCCTCGCGGTGGCCGGCCCGATCGCCGACGACGGCCGCAGCGCACGGCTGACCAACCTGCCCTGGACCATCGACGCCGACGCGCTTGCCGCCCGTTCTCGCACCGGCCCGCTTCGGCTCGCCAACGATTTCGCCGCCGCCGCGCTGGGCGTGACGGCCGCCGATCCTTCGTCGCTCGTTTCCTTGCAGACCGGTGTGCCGCTGGCCGGCGCCCCCCGACTGGTGGTCGGTGCCGGCACGGGGCTGGGCATGGCGATCCTCGTGCCGGAAAACGGAAAGTTCAGGGTGCTGCCGGGAGAGGGCGGCCATGTCGGCTTTTCGCCGCAGGACGAAACGCAGATGCGCATCCACGCCTCCCTGCTGGCGGAACATGGCCGCGTGACCTGCGAACACGTGGTTTCCGGGCCGGGGCTTTCCGCGATCCACCTCCTCCTGGCGGGCGAGTCCGCCGACCCCGCGGACATCGGAGCACGGGCGCTGGCCGAGGAGGCCGCGGCGCGCCGCTCGGTCGATGTCTTCCTCGGGGCCTACGGCGCCTTCGCCGGCGACATGGCGATGGCCTGCCTATCAAGGGGCGGCGTGACCCTGGCCGGCGGCATCATCGACAAGCTCCTGCCCCTGTTGCCGGAAAGCCCCTTCCTGACGGCCTTCAACGCCAAGGCCGAACATGCCGGACTGGCGCGACGCATGCCGATCCACGCGGCGATCGACCCAACTCTCGGACTCAAGGGCGTCGCGCTGATGACAATTGCTTGACTGCGGTCAACAAACTGCAATCCTTTTGGTCTATAAATAAAAAGTTGTCATAGAGAGGAGATGCGACATGCCCGCAGTTGCCATGAAACCCAAGGCATCCATCGGTAAGGATGCGCCGTCAGTCCGCTCATCAGCCAAGGCAGTGAAGACGAAGGCTCCGCCCAGGATCGCTGCGTCGGCAAAGCCCCGCCCCGCCGCCGCAACGAAAGCCCAGGCACCAAAGGCAAAACTGCAAGCCCCAGCGGAAGCCAAACCCGCGGCTGCGCAGCGGCCGCGCAGGATGGCGGCGAGAATCGACCCGGACCAGCGCCGCCACTACGTCGAGGTCGCCGCCTACTTCATTGCCGAGCAGCGCGGATTCCTCTGCGGCTGCGAAATCGAGGACTGGGTATTGGCGGAAAACGAGATCGAGCGGATGCTGAGGGAGGGCAAGCTCAGCTGCTGACCGGCGCGAGGAACACCGCCGCCAGCGGCGGCAGCGTCAGCTCGATCGATGCCGGGCGGCCCATCCAGGACTGGCCGGTCGCAAAAAGCCGCCCGGCGTTGCCCAGGTCGCCGCCGCCGTAGTGGCGGGAGTCGCTGTTGAATATCTCCCGGTAGTCGCCGCCGTGTGGCACGCCGAGCCGGTATCCCCCGCGGGGCACGGGCGTGAAGTTGAGCACGCATACGACGAAGCGGCCGTCCCGGGCGCGACGCAGCCAGCTGACCACCGACTGGTCGGCGTCGTGGCAGTCGATCCACTCGAAGCCCTCGTGGGAGAAATCCAGTTCGTGCAGCGCCGGCAGTTCCGCGTACAGATGGTTGAGGTCCCGCGCCAGCCGCCGCGTGCCTTCATGGGGCGGCCATTGCAACAGGTGCCAGGGCATCTCTTCCCGGGACCGCCATTCGTGGGGCTGGGCGATCTCGCCGCCCATGAAAAGCAGCTTCTTGCCGGGGCTGGCCATCTGGCAGGCCAGCAGCAGGCGCAGGTTGGCGTGGCGCTGCCAGTCGTCGCCGGGCATCTTCCCCAGCAGCGAGCCCTTTCCGTGCACAACCTCGTCGTGGGAAAGCGGCAGGACGAAATTCTCCGAATAGGCGTAGAGCTGGCCGAAGGTCAGGCGGTCGTGGTGGTAGCGGCGATGGACGGGGTCGTTCGCCATGTAGTCCAGCGTGTCGTTCATCCAGCCCATGTTCCACTTCATCGAGAAACCCAGGCCGCCGACGTAGGTGGGCCGCGACACCATCGGCCAGGCGGTGGATTCCTCTGCGATGGTCAGCGCGCCCGGGAACTCCCGGTGCACCATTTCATTGAGCTGCCGCAGGAAGCCGATGGCCTCCAGGTTCTCGCGCCCGCCGTAGCGGTTGGGCAGCCATTCGCCGGCCTTGCGGGAGTAGTCCAGGTAGAGCATGGAAGCGACGGCGTCGACGCGCAGGCCGTCGGCGTGGAATTCGGACAGCCAGTAGTGCGCGGACGAGAGCAGGAATGCGCGCACCTCGTTGCGGCCGAAGTTGAATACATGCGTGCCCCAGTCCGGATGCACCTTGAGGCGCGGGTCTTCATGCTCGTAGAGGGCCGTGCCGTCGAAGTGGGCCAGCGCCCAGGCGTCGGAGGGAAAATGGCCGGGCACCCAGTCGAGGATCACGCCGATGCCGGCCGCGTGGAAGGCGTCGACCAGGAATCGCAGGTCATCCGGGGCGCCGAAGCGCGAAGTCGGCGCGAAGAAGCCGGTGCACTGGTAGCCCCAGGATTCGTCGAGCGGATGCTCCATGAGCGGCATGAACTCCACGTGGGTGTAGCCCATGTCCTTCACGTAGGGGACGAGGCGGTCGGCCAGTTCCCGCCAGGAATAAAAACGTCCGTCCGGATGGCGCATCCAGGAACCCGCGTGCATCTCGTAGATGGAAAGCGGCGCGGAGAGCCAGTCCCATTCCGCGCGGCGGGCCAGCCAGCCGGAATCGCTCCAGGCATGGCGCGAAGCGCCGACGGTCTTCGCCGCCGTCGCCGGACGCTTCTCGAAGGCCCGCGCATAGGGGTCGGCCTTGACCATCAGCGCGCCGGTGTGCCGATTGCGGATCTCGAACTTGTAGAGGCTGCCCTCGGGCAGGCCGGGCACAAACACCTCCCAGACGCCCGAATCGCCCAGGCAGCGCATCGGATGCACGCGGCCGTCCCATCCGTTGAAGTCGCCGACGACCGCCGCCTGGTCCGCGTTGGGCGCCCAGACGCGAAAACAGAAGCCGGCCTTGCCCCGGCGCGTTTCCGGCAGGGCGCCGAGCATCCGGTAGGCCTGGGACTGCGTGCCTTCGCCGAATAGATACAGGTCGTCGCCGGAGAGGGCCGGCGGGGATTCATTGAGCATTTCAGTCGCCATTCGCGGATAATGACTATCCAGAGGACAGGGAGGATACCCCATGCCACATCGACAGATCATGACGGATGCCCAAGCCGGTCATGGACGGTTCGTCAGCCAGCTCACGCGCAACACCGTCGCCGTCGTCCTGGCCGGCGGCCGCGGCAGCCGCCTGATGCAGCTCACCGACTGGCGAAGCAAGCCGGCGGTGCCCTTCGGCGGCAAGTTCCGCATCATCGACTTCACCCTCTCGAACTGCATCAATTCCGGCGTCCGCCGCATCGGCGTGGCCACGCAGTACAAGGCGCAGAGCCTGATCCGGCACCTCCAGCGCGGCTGGGGCTTTCTCGACGGCCGTTTCCGCGAAGCCGTGGACATCCTGCCGGCCCAGCAGCAGACGGGGGATTCCTGGTACAAGGGCACCGCCGACGCGGTCTTCCAGAACCTCAACCTCATGCGGCGCAACGCGCCCCGGCATGCGCTGATCCTCTCCGGCGACCATATCTACAAGATGGACTACGGCCGGATGCTGGCCGACCATGTGCACCACCATGCCGACCTGACCATCGCCTGCATGGACGTGCCGGTCGGGGAAGCCTCCGCTTTCGGCGTTCTCGCCGTGGATGACAAGCACCGCGTCACCGCCTTCGCCGAAAAGCCGGCCGATCCGCCGACCATCCCCGGCCGGCCCGACCGCTCCCTCGTCAGCATGGGCGTTTACGTCTTCAGCGCCGAATTCCTGTACGAGCAACTGATCCGCGACGCCGACGACCCCGCCTCCTCCCACGACTTCGGCAAGGACGTGATTCCCCATTGCGTGTCCCGCTACCGGGTCATGGCCCACGACTTCGCCGGCAGCAGCGTGGGGCGCAGCGGCAGCGGCGCCCCCTACTGGCGCGACGTCGGCACGGTCGACGCCTACTGGGAGGCCAACATCGAGCTGACCAAGGTGACCCCCGACCTCGACATGTACGACGAGGACTGGCCCATCTGGACCCACCAGGAACAGCTCCCGCCGGCCAAATTCGTGTTCGACGACGAGGGCCGCCGCGGCATGGCCATCGACTCGCTGGTGTCGGGTGGCAACATCATCAGCGGCGCCGTGGTGCGACGCTCCCTGCTGTTCTCGCGCGTCCATGTCCACAGCTACGCGCAGGTGGAGGATTCCGTGATCCTGCCCAAGGTCGACATCGGCCGGGGCGCCCGCCTGCGTCGAACCGTGGTCGACAAGAACTGCCGCATCCCCGACGGCATGGCGATCGGCTTCGACCCCGAGGAGGACCGCAAGCACTTCCACGTCACCGACGGCGGCATCACCCTGGTGACGCCCGAAATGCTCGGCAGTCGCATCCACTCCATCCGCTGAACGCCCATGTCCGCCGGGAAACGCCTCGACCTCGTATTCCTCTGGCACATGCACCAGCCGGACTACCGCGACCATGGCGCCCACGCGGACGGCGCGCAGTCCGGTGCGCAGTCCGGTGCGCAGTCCGGCGAATATGTGCTGCCCTGGGTCTACCTGCACGCCCTCAAGGACTACACCGACATGGCGGCGCACCTGGAGCGGCATCCGGGCATGCGCGCCGTGGTCAACTTCGTGCCCGTGCTGCTCGACCAGATCGAGGACTACTGCAGCCAGTTCGCCCAGGACGAGTTCCGCGATCCGCTGCTGAGGCTGCTGGCCCGGCAGAACCTCGACCACATCGGCCCCGCCGACCGCCGCCTGCTACTGGAAGCCTGCTTCCGAAGCAACCACAGCACCATGCTGTCGCCCTTCCCGCGCTACCAGCGGCTGCACAACCTCTACGAGGGGCTCATGCGCGAGGGCGAGGCGGCGCTGGCCTACCTTTCGGGCGCCTATTTCTCCGACCTGGTCACGTGGTACCACCTCGCCTGGGCCGGGGAAACCGAGCGCCGGGCGGAGCCGCTGCTGGCGGAACTGATGAGCAAGGGAGAGGGCTACACGCCGGGCGAGCGCCGCCGCCTGCTCGAATGGATCGGCCAGACGTTGAAAAACCTCGTCCCGCGCTACCGCGCATTGCAGGATCGCGGCCAGATCGAGCTGTCGGCGACGCCGCACACCCATCCGCTGGCGCCCCTGCTGCTCGATTTTTCCACCGCCCGCGAGAGCCTGCCGGACGCGGCGCTGCCGCTCGCCTCCGGCTATCCCGGCGGGCGCATGCGTCTGGACGCCCAGATCGAGCACGCCCGCGAAAGCCACGCCCGGCGCTTCGGCATGCCGCCCGCGGGCATGTGGCCGGCGGAAGGCGCGCTCTCCGGCCCGGTCGCCCGGCAACTGGCCGATCACGGCTGCCGCTGGGCCGCCACCGGCGAGGGCGTCCTCAGGAACAGCCTGCGCGGCGCCGGCCTGGAGAGCGCGCCGCGCGCCGCCCAGGCCACCCACCGGCCCTGGCGGCTGCCCGACGCGCCCGGACTCATCCTGTTCTTCCGCGACGAGCGGCTCTCCGATCTGATCGGATTCGAATACGCCAGGTGGCACGGCCGCGACGCCGCCCGCCACCTCGTCGGCCAGCTCGAAGCCATCCTGGCCAGCGCCGCGCCGGACGAAACACCCATCGTCTGCATCGCGCTGGACGGCGAGAACGCATGGGAGCACTACCCCTACAACGGCTACTACTTCTTCGAGGACCTCTACGGGCTGCTGGAGAAGCACCCGTCGATCCGCACCACGACGTTCTCGGAACTGCTCGGCCGCGAAAATCCTCCGGCCGCCTCCGAACTGCCGGGCCTCGTCGCCGGCAGCTGGGTCTACGGCACGCTCTCCACCTGGATCGGCGACGCCGAGAAGAACCGCGCCTGGGATTTACTCTGTGCCGCCAAGCAGAGCTACGACCTGGTGCTCGCCTCCGGCCGCCTGTCGGCCGTGGAGATGGCCGCCGCCGAAGACCAACTCGCCGTCTGCGAAAGCTCCGACTGGTTCTGGTGGTTCGGCGACTACAACCCGGCCCTGGCCGTGGCCAGCTTCGACAAGCTATACCGCCGCAACCTCGCCAACCTCTACCACCGCCTCAAACTCTCCCCGCCCTCCCAACTCTACATCCCCATCTCCCGCGGCAGCGACTCGGCCGAAGGCGGCGCGATGCGGAGGGCGACGGAGTGACGGGTAGTTCACATTAGGCCTCGATCATGACCGAGTATTGCGCGATTTGCAGAGTAAATAAGGGACAGCCCACGATTCCCGCCGTCCTGGCGGCGCTGACTTTCTGAAAGTGATCCTGTTGATGTTCGAGCAAAAGGGGTCAGGGTCGAATTAAATGCAAAATCGCCTTACTGTGAGGCCCGCCATGTACTGGGATGCAACCGTCGTCAAGCCGCTGCCGGACTTCCGCATCTATGTCGAGACGGAAGACGGGCGCAAAGGGACTTTCGACTTGAAACCCTATCTCGACCACGGCGTTTTTCGGGAACTCCGGAACGTGCATTACTTTAATCGGGTCGGCATCCTGTTCGGGGCGGTAACCTGGCCCAACGAACAGGACATCGCGCCTGAAACGCTTTATGCGGAAATGCTTCCCGTGGAGCTCTCCGGATACGAAGAAACAGGCAGCCCCGAGCGATGGAGCGACTCCGCCGAAGGCGGCGCGATGCGGCGGGCGACGAAATGACGGATAGCTCATGTTGGGTACCTAGTATCACGACCCATTAATTACGCAACATAATGCCGAGCCATTTTCAGATCCGCGTCTTGCCGAGAGAACGTCCACTCGATGCATCGCCGCTCGTTGTTTCGGCGTCGTTGCCATGCATTGACTTCACTGGCGAGTGCGTCACGGTCAGGCAAGCGCCGATCGAGGCATTGGCGGTCAAGGATGCCAATTTCGATTTCCGCCATGTTCAGCCAGCTGGCGTGCTTCGGCGTGTAGTGAAAGACGACTCGTCGCAGCAGTTTGTTCGCCGCCCTGATTCCGAGCACTTCCTCGAAGCACTTGCGGAAATGCGTGTTGAGGTTGTCGAGCACGAGGTGAATGCGACGTGCCTTCGCATAGACCTGTTCGAGCAGGTACTGGACGAAGGCGACGAAATCCGTTTTGGCCCGATGATCGGTCATCTGCACGGTCCGTCGTCCGCCCTTGGGTTCGACCGCCACGAACAGGTTGCAGGTGCCGCCGCGAACGTACTCGTAATCCAGTCGCACGGGCGTTCCAGGCTTGATCGGCAGGGGTTGGCGCGAATCCTTCAGCAGTTGCTTGCTCTTCTCGTCCAGGCAAACGACCGGTTCTCTCGATCGGAACGGACGGGCGTACAAATCGAGCAGATCGTACATCCGCTGCCGGTACTCTTCGGTCAGTCTGCCGACGCACCACATCAGCTTGCGCCACGGCTTGATGCGGTTTTTTTTAGCAGCCGGCGAATCGTTTCGCGGCTGATCGGTCCGACACCGGCCAAGGAATGCGCCGCCTGTTCAAGCAATTCGAGTGTCCATCGCGTGGCCCCCTCCGGTGGCGATGAGCAGGCCAAGGCTGAAATCTGCGCTTCGACATCCGCGCCGTATTGGGCGGGTTTGCCCGGGCGCGCCACATCGCGCACCGCGTATTCCGCCCCGCCTTCCAGATACGCTGCCCGCGTTCGCCAGATCACCGTGCGCCCTACGCCCAAGACCGTCGTGATCTGGGACTCCGGAACGCCACGATCCAGCGCCGAAAGAACATGCGCCCGATTCACTTCCCGGGCATGGCGCAGACCTTTCGTCCGGTACGATTCGATCAACTCGCGATCCTCGTCGGTAAGATGCAGCTCAGTCTGTCGCATAGCCAGCTCCTCGTCTTGGGGTGGGTATGCGACAGCATAATACATGTTGCGTTATTTATGGGTTTTAATACTAGGAGGAGGATGTGGATATAGCCAGCATTTCAATCATCGTCGCCACGCTCTTGGGGCCAATTCTCGCCGTGCAAGCGCAAAAGGCAGTCGAACGCGCACGAGATCGCCACAACCGCAAATCGTGGCTGTTTCACAGCCTTATGGCTACCCGCGCTGCTCGCGTTTCACCGGATCATGTGCAGGCCCTGAACATGATTGACCTTGCGTTCTACGGCCGACGCATTTTTGGGATTCATCGCCGTAGCAAAACAGAAACGGCTGTCCTCGATACTTGGCACGAGTACCTCGACCACCTGAATACCAAGTACGAGAAAGAGAATTTCTCTCTTTGGGTTGCGAAAGGGGACGAACTTTTCGTGAACTTATTATTCGCCCTTGCCATTGACGTTGGGTATCGGTTTGATCGCGTTCAACTCAAGAAGGGCGCCTACTCGCCGATTGCTCATGGGGAGTTGGAGTTCGAGCAGCAGCAGGTCAGAAAGCTCGCCATCGACCTTCTTTCCGGTGCTAATCCGCTAAAGATGGAGGTCACCGGTTTCCCCATCGACCAGGCAGCGCTCAGGTCTCAGCTGGAACTTCAAGCAAAGCTTGCTGCCGCTCTTGAAGGCCGCGGCCGACTTTCGGTTGAAGTGGTCTCCGAGCTCGGCGCCCAACCCGGCGCTCCAGGGGACGCGCCGCAAGCGGCGCGTCCCTGAGCTAGCACGATATACGCCAACCCCATGATCCCCCAGCAAGCCATCCAGCAAGCCGTTGCCCGCATCGTCGATGCGGCCCAGCCGAGCAAGGTGATCCTGTTCGGCTCCTATGCGCGCGGGGACGCAACCGAGGATTCCGATCTCGATCTCATGGTGGTCGAGCCGGAAGTGCCGGATCGCGCCGCCGAAATGATCCGTTTGCGCCGCGCCGTCGGACGTGTTGGCGTGGGCGTGGATGTGCTTGTTTATTCCAGCAGGGAATTCGATGAGCGGAAGGATTGGCTGTCGAACGTGGTGTACTGGGCTGCGCGCGAAGGGAAGGTGCTCTATGAAAAACGATAGGGGTAGCGCCGAAATGCTGTTGCGGATTGCGCAGGAAGACCGGAAAGTGTTCCTTCTGCTTGCTGACCAGGGTTCCGAATTTCTGCGACAGGCTTTTTTCCATGCGCAACAGGCCGTAGAGAAGGCATTGAAGGCGGTGCTGGCGTCCCGTGGGCATCCGGTCAGGAAAACCCATGACCTGATGGAGCTTTACGGTAGCCTGGAATCGGTCGGGCTTTCCTGCCCGCTTGCACTTGACGAACTTGACCAGCTATCTCCCTACGCTGCCATGTTCCGCTACGACGACACCGACATTCCCAGACTGGACATGGACGTCGCACGCGCCACCGTTGCCCGCACCATCGAATGGGCATCTGCCCTGATCAACGAACACGATCAACCATGACCCAGCCCATCACCCTCCTGTTCGGCGTCCACGCCCACCAGCCCGTCGGCAACTTCCCGGAGGTCATCGAGGAAGCCCATCTGCGCTGCTACCAGATGTTCCTGCAAACTCTGGAGCGCCATCCGCGGTTCCGGTTCAGCGTCCATTTTTCCGGCTGGCTGCTCGACGTGATGATGGAGCGGTGGCCGGAGGATATGGGGCGGCTGGCCGAAATGACGCGCGGGGGGCAGGTGGAGTGGTTCGGCTCCGGCGACTGCGAGCCGGTGCTGGCGGCCATTCCCCATCGCGATCGGGTGACGCAGATCAACGTCCTATCGGAGAAAATCGAGCGCCGCTTCGGCCGGCGGCCGCGGGGCGCATGGCTGACGGAACGGGTCTGGGAATCGGCCGTGGTGCCCTCGCTGGCCGACTGCGGCATCGAGTATGTGGCGGTCGACGATTACCACTTCCTCTGCGCCGGCCAACCGGGGGAAAGGCTCGACGGATTCTTCACCACCGAGGAGGACGACCGCCGCCTCGACCTCTTTCCGATTTCAGAGCAGGCGCGCTACCGCATGCCATTCTCGCCGGCCGCCGAGGTGGTGGCCTGGCTCGAGGACCTGGCAAGGCAGGGCCACCGGGCGGCCGTCTATTTCGACGACATCGAGAAGTTCGGCATCTGGCCGGAAACCTATGAGTGGGTGTACGAGCGCGGCTGGCTCGACCAGTTCGTCAAGGGCGTGCTCGCCTCGCCCCTGATCCGCACGGCGACCTACGCGGAGTTCCACGATGCGCAGCCCACACAAGGCGTCGTCTACCTGCCCACGACGTCCTACATCGAGATGAACGAATGGACGCTGCCGGCGAAGGCGGCGCGCGAATACCACGCCCTGCTGGAGGACGAGAAGGCGGCCGGCCGATTCGAGGCGGAGAAGCCCTTCCTGCGCGGCGGCATCTGGCGCAACTTCTTCTCCCGCTATCCGGAGTCCAACTGGATGCACAAGCGCATGCTGTCGGCGAGCCGCCGGCTGGCGGCGCTGCCCGCCGCCTCGCGGACGCCGGCCATGCAGGAGCACCTGCACCGCGCCCAGGCCAACGACGCGTACTGGCACGGCCTGTTCGGCGGCCTCTATCTGCCCCACCTACGCCGCGCGATCTGGAACAACCTGCTGGCGCTGGAAAGGGAGCTGCCCGCCGCCACCGCGCGCGCCGACATCGACCTCGACGGTTTCGACGAAATCTTCATGAGGAGCGCCACGCTGCTCGCCGTGCAGCGCGCCGACGGCGACGCGGCGCTGGTGGAGTTTTCCTCCTACGCGCTGGCGCACAACTTCGGCGACACCCTGCGCCGCATCGACGAGGCCTACCACGACAAGCTGGCCGTGGCCCGGCAGGCGGCCGTCGCCCACGGCGGCATCGCCTCTGCCCACGACCGCGTCGCCCTTAAGCACGACATCACCCCGGCGGACACGCCGGCCGACACGAGGCCGCGCGGACTGTTCGTCGACAGCCTGCGCCTGCCTGGGGACGGCGAGATTCCCATCGACGGCTATCGCGAGGAAGGGGGCACCTTCGTCGCCGAGATCGCCGGCGGCCGCATCGAGAAAACCTGCGCCCTCGACGGCCCGCTGCTGACGGTCCGCTACCGCGCCACGGGCATCGGGAGCGCGCTTGCCATCCGGCTCAACATCGCCATGCCCAGCTGCGACGGCTTCCTCGGCCGCTACATTCTGGCGACCGGCGACATCCCGTGCGGCTTCGGCCAGGCCCTCGACCTGCCCGCCGCGACGTCGATCATCCTCGACGACGGCGTCCTGGGCGGCGCGCTGGTCGTCGCCGCCGACGCCCCTGTGTCGATCTCGGCGCGGCCGCACCACACGGTGTCGCAGTCGGAAGCCGGCTTCGAGAAGGTCATGCAGGGCGTCGAATTGACCCTGCATTGGCCGCCGGCGACTTCCGGCCAGCGGCTTGCCGTCACGCTCGAAGTCCAACCCCATCGGGCGTAGAATTCCCCGCTCGAAAGATCCCAGGCCACCATCATGTCCGGCACCCGCTACCAACTCGAAGTCAATCCCAAGCTACCGCCGCGGCTGGCCCGTCTCGACGACCTGGCCAACAACCTGTGGTACAGCTGGGACCGCCCCACGCGCACGCTGTTCGCCCGTCTCGGCCAGAAGCTCTGGGGCGCCGTCGGCCACAGCCCGAAGGCCTTCCTCAAGCGCATCGACCAACATCGCCTCGACGAAGCCGCCGAGGACCCCGTCTTCCTCGGCGCGCTGGCGCGCGTGCTGTCGGCCTACGACACGTACCACACCTCGCCCTCGCGCGAGCATGGCACCCACATGGCGGAGGGCGATCTGATCGCCTATTTTTGCGCGGAATTCGGCTTTCACGAGAGCCTGCCGATCTACTCCGGCGGCCTGGGCATCCTCGCCGGCGATCACTGCAAGACGGCCAGCGATATGAACCTGCCCTTCGTCGGCGTGGGGCTGCTCTACCGGCAGGGCTACTTCCTCCAGTCGATCGACGCGCATGGGCATCAGGCGGCCGTCTACAACGACGCCGACTTCGACGACCTGCCGATCTCGCCCGTCGTCGGCCCCGACGGCAGCGAATTGTTCGTGTCGGTCCATATGCCGGGCCGCGAAGTCAGGGTCAAGGTCTGGCAGACGCGGGTCGGCCATATCACCCTCTACCTGCTCGATACCGACCTGGAGGAAAACAGCCACCACGACCGCGACATCGCCCACCAGCTCTACGGCGGCGACCGGACGATGCGCATCGAGCAGGAGATCGTGCTCGGCATGGGCGGTGTGCGCGCCCTCTCCGCGCTCGGCCTCAAGCCGACGGTCTGGCACATCAACGAAGGCCATGCCGCCTTCCTGATCCTCGAACGCATGCGCCAGCTGGTCATCGAAGGCGTCGACTTCGGCGGCGCGCTCGAGGCGGTGGCATCCAACACGGTGTTCACCACCCATACCGCCGTGCCGGCCGGCCACGACCATTTCGCGCTGGACATGATCCGGCACTACTTCGAGAGCTGCTGCCGCGACATGGGCTGCGACATCAGTGCCCTGATCGAACTGGGCCGCACGCCCGACCAGCCCGACTTCAACATGACGGCACTGGCCATCCGCGGCTCGCGCCACCAGAACGGCGTCTCGCGCATCCACGGCGAGGTCTCCTCCCGTATCTGCGCCAACCTCTGGTCGCAGATCGACGCCGAGGAGAACCCCATCGGCTTCGTCACCAACGGCGTCCATGTGCCGACCTTCCTCTCCGACCTCTGGCACGAAACCTTCGACCGCCTGCTCGGCCCCGGTTGGATCCAGCGCCTGACCGACGCCCAGTGCTGGCAGGGCATCCACGCCATCCCGGACCACCTCTTCTGGAGCGTACGCCAGTCGATGAAGGCCCAGATGCTGCACTTGGTGCGCCACCGCATCGGTCAGCAGCACGCCCGCAACCACGGCTCGCAGGCGCACCTCGACCGGCTGCTCAGGCTCGCGGACCCCGAGAATCCCAATGTCCTGACCATCGGCTTCGCGCGCCGTTTCGCCACCTACAAGCGCGCGACGCTGCTGTTCCAGAACCTCTCGTGGCTCAAGCAGATCATCGGCGATGCGAAGAGGCCGGTGGTCTTCATCTTCGCCGGCAAGGCGCATCCGGCCGACAAGCCGGGCCAGGCCATGATCCAGCGCATCGCCGAAGTCGCCGCCATGCCGGAATTCGAGGGGCACATCCTCATGGTCGAAGGCTACGACCTGCGGCTGGCGCGCCGGCTGGTTTCCGGCGTCGACATCTGGCTCAACAACCCCGTCTATCCGCTGGAGGCTTCCGGCACGTCCGGCATGAAAGCGGCCATCAACGGCGTGCTCAACCTGTCGGTACTCGACGGCTGGTGGGGCGAGGGCTATCAGGGCGAACAGGGCGGCAACGGATGGGCCATTAAGCCCACGTCCAGCGCCTACGACTCTGGCGTCGACGAGGGACGCCGCGACTACGAGGAAGCGCGCTCGCTCTATGAGACCCTCCAGGACAAGGTGGCACCGATCTACTACGATCGCGGGCCGATGGGCTACTCGCCCGGATGGGTCGCCATGTCGAAGCGGTCGATCGCCACCGTTACACCGCGTTTCACCTCGATGCGCATGGTCGGCGAATACGTCACCCGCTTCTACCAGCCGGCGGCCCGCCAGTGGGCGCATTACCGCGCCGACAACTTCGCCGCCGCCCGCAGCCTCGCGGCCTGGAAGGCGCGCGTGCGCGCCGCTTGGCAAGGCGTGGCGATCCGCCGGGTGGACGACCAGCGGCGGCGCATCCCCTACGGCGAGGGCGTGCGGTTCGAGGTCGCCCTGCGCCTCAACGGCCTGCGCTTCGACGACGTCCAGTTGGAGCTGCTCTTCGGCCGCCCGAACGCCGTCCCCGCCTCGCGCTCGCGCCGCTTCCACCTCAAGTACCAGGGGCTCCATGTGGAGGGCGGCGAAGAGCACCTGTTCGCAATCGACCTGGTGCCCGAAGTCTGCGGCAAGATCGAGTACCGAATCCGCGCCTACCCGCATCACGAGCTGCTCACCCATCCCTTCGAGATGGGGATGATGCTCTGGCTCTGACTGGACGCACATGACCGCTCCCGCCGTCACCTCCGAACCCTGGGAAGCCCTCGCCGCACACGCCGGAGCGATGCGCGGAGCCCATCTGCGCGACCTGTTCGAAAGCGATCCCGGCCGCTTCGCCCGCTTCTCGCTGGGGCACGATGGCCTGCTGCTGGATTATTCGAAGCAGCGAGTCACCGACGAAACGATGGCGCACCTGCGCGCGCTCTGGCGCGCCGTGGGTGGGACGGCCTGGGTCGCGCGCATGCGCGCGGGCGAGGCGATCAACCATACCGAAGGACGCGCCGCCCTGCACCATGCGCTACGCCATGCGTTCGGCCCGCTGAAGTCGCAGCCTGTCCGGCTCAGCGGCCAGGATGTCATGCCGCTGGTGCGGGCCGTGCTCGATCAGATGCGCCGCTTCTGCCACGCCATCCATAGCGGCGAGTGGCGCGGCGCCACCGGCGAACCGATCCGCGACATCGTCAACATCGGCATCGGCGGCTCCGACCTCGGGCCGAAGATGGCCACCCAGGCGCTGGCCGCCCACCGCCACTGCCACCACGGCCAGCCGCCGCATCTGCCCTTCCTGCGCGTCCATTACGTCTCCAACGTGGATGGCGCCCATCTCGCCACCACCCTGGCCGACCTCTCGCCGCGCACGACCCTGTTCGTCATCGCCAGCAAGACTTTCACGACGCAGGAGACGATGCAGAACGCCCACTCGGCGCGCACCTGGCTGACGGAATCGCTGGGCAAAGCGGCCGTTGCGCGCCACTTCGTCGCCGTGTCCACCAACCTGGCCGGCGTCTCGCATTTCGGCATCGACCCGGAAAACGCCTTCGCCTTCTGGGACTGGGTCGGCGGACGCTTCTCCCTCTGGTCGGCCATCGGCCTGCCGCTGGCGCTGGCCATCGGCTTTCCCAACTTCGAGCACATGCTGGCTGGCGGCGCGGCCATGGACGCCCATTTCTTCGACGCGCCGGTCGAGCGCAACCTGCCGCTGACGCTGGCGTTCATCGATCTCTGGAACCTCGATTTCCTGGGCGCCGGGACCCGCGCCTTGCTGCCCTACAGCCAGTCGCTCGGCCTGCTGCCGCGCTATTTCCAGCAGCTTGAAATGGAGTCCAACGGCAAGCAGGCCGGCCGCGACGGCGCAAACATCGGCTGCGCAACGGCCCCCGTGCTCTGGGGCGAGGCCGGCACCGACGGTCAGCATTCCTTTTACCAGCTGATCCATCAGGGCGGCCGCCTGGTCCCCTGCGACTTCATCGCGCTGCGGGAGGCCGACTTCCCGCTGCCCGGCCACCACGAGATGCTGCTGGCCAATTGCCTCGCCCAGAGCGAGTCGCTGATGCGCGGCAAGACGCTGGACGAGGTGCGCGCCGAAATGCGCTCGGCTCGCCTGCCGGAGGTGGTCGTCGAAAAGCTCGCCCCCTACAAGACCTTCCCGGGCAACCAGCCATCGACCACGCTGCTGCTGCCCCGCCTCGATCCCTACACCCTGGGCCAGCTCATCGCGCTGTTCGAGCACAAGGTCTTCGCGCTGGGCGTCCTCTGGCACATCAACTCCTTCGACCAGTGGGGCGTCGAATACGGCAAGCAGCTCGCCAACCGCCTGCTGCCCATGATCGAAGGCAAGGCGCCGGCGGAGGGCCTGGACAGCTCCACCAGCGGACTGATCCGCTGGATCACGGAAAACGAATGAGGACCCTCTTCGTCGCCTCGGAAATCGCGCCCTGGATCAAGACCGGCGGCCTGGGCGACGTCGCTGCCGCCCTGCCGCCCGCCCTCGCCGCGCAAGGCGTCGACGTGCGCGTCCTCGTCCCCCGCTATCCGGCCCTGCGGGAAGCCTTTCCGGAAGCCGCCGAGGTCGCCCGCATCGGCGTCTCGGGCGAATTAGGCGGCGACTTTCCCGGATGCGCGCTGTTCGAGGCCATCGCCCCGAGCGGCCTGATTTTCTGGCTGCTCGACCATCCGCCCTGGTTCGACCGCGCGGGAAACCCCTACCTGGGGCCGGAGGGCGGCGACTGGCTCGACAACCATCGACGCTTCGGCCTGCTGTCCCGCGTGGCCGCCTGGCTCGGCTCGGAAGCCAACTTCCTGTCCTGGCGACCGGACATCCTGCACTGCAGCGACTGGCAGACGGCCCTGGCGCCAGCCTACCTGAACCTGCTGCCCGGCGGCCGCGCCAAATCGGTCATGACCATCCATAACCTCGCCTTCCAGGGGCTGTTCGACCGCATCGCCCTGAAGGAACTGGGGCTGCCGGAATCGGCCTGGGCGCCGGAGGGCATTGAATATTACGGACTCCTCTCCTTCCTCAAGGCCGGCCTGCAGTTCGCCGACCGGATCACCACCGTCAGTCCGACCTATGCCCGGGAAATCTGCACCGACGAAAAGGGCATGGGGCTCGGCGGCCTGCTGCGCCATCGCAGCGATCGGCTGACCGGCATCCTCAACGGCATCGACACGGCCGTCTGGGATCCGGCCTGCGATCCCTATCTCGCGACGCCTTACGACGCCGACCGCCTCGATGCGAAAGCCGCCAACAAGGCGGCGCTGCAAGTCGAGCTGGGGCTGGAGCGGCGCGACCACCTGCCGCTGCTGGCCGTCGTCAGCCGGCTCACCGAACAGAAGGGGCTCGACCTGCTGCCGGAAATCGCCGCGGCCCTCGCCGATCTGCCCGTGCAGCTCGCCGTGCTGGGCAGTGGCGCCCGCCGCATGGAAGACACCTTCCGCGACATGGCGGAAAAGCGACCGGGGCAGTTTGCGGTGAAGATCGGCTTCGACGAGGGGCTCGCCCATCGCATCGAGGCCGGCGCCGACATCTTCCTCATGCCCTCGCGCTTCGAGCCCTGCGGCCTCAACCAGATGTACAGCCTGCGCTACGGCACGCCGCCCGTGGTGCGCGCGACCGGCGGCCTGGCCGACACGGTCATCGACGGCGTCAACGGATTCAGCTTCACCGAGCCCACGCCCGAGGCCCTGATCAAAACCATCCGCCGCGCCGTCGCCGCCTGGGCCGATAAATCCTGCTGGCGCAGGATGCAGGAGGACGGCATGTCCCGCGACTTCGGCTGGACAAAACCGGCGCGGCAGTACGCCGATCTCTACGCGAGCCTATGCTGACGATCATCGCCGCCGTGGCCAGGAACGGCGTCATCGGCAGGACGGAGGATGGCATCGGTCGGCTTCCCTGGCGGCTGTCCGAAGACCTGAAGCACTTCAAGACCCTGACGATGGGCCATCCGATGATCATGGGCCGCAAGACCTGGGAATCGCTGCCCGGCCGACTGCCGGGCCGCCCACACATCGTCGTGACCCGCAATCCGGATTACCGCGCGGAAGACGCGACGATGGCCGGTTCGCTGCCGGCCGCCATCGCCGCCGCTGGGGCGGCCGACGAGATATTCGTCATCGGCGGCGCCGAACTCTACGCCCAGGCCCTACCCCTGGCCGGCCGCCTACAACTGACCGAGATCGCCGCCGACTTCGAGGGCGACGCGCGCTTCCCGGATTTCGACCGCGGACAATGGCGGGAGACCGCGCGGGAACGGCACCGCGCGGAGTGCGGGTTGGAGTTTGATTTCGCGGCCTACGAACGCGCGACGGTTGGCTTTACGATGAAGAAATTCGGCTTTCGCATACGGACGGCTTCGGGTCTGTCGGTCGACGGCCTCATGATCCAAGGCCGCGACGAGCAGGAAGCGGAGCGCAAGCTCCGCCAGATGTATCCGCACTGCACGGTGATCGAATGCAGCCGTCCGCAGGAGTTGCCGCGATCCTCGGCGGCGTCCCTCGAAGACGTCCTGAATCTGATCACGAAATGAAGCCCGAGGCCTCCAGCTCGCTCAGCAGCGCCCGGTAGTCCCGCGCCCCCTGGCTATCGGGGGCGTGCGCGAAGATGTCGCGCCGGACGGCCGGCGCTTCCGCCAGTGACACGTTTTCCGAAATCACCGTTTCACACAGGTCGTTCCCGAATCGCTCGCGCATCTTCTCCTGGATGTCGAAACCGATCTTCCGGCGGCGATCGAAGCGGGTCAGGAGGTAGCGGCGCTCGACGCGGCATTTGAGCACGGGTTCGAGCGCCTTCAGCGTCCGTTCGATCTGGAGGGCGCCTTGATAGCTCAGGTAATCGGACGACACGGGAACCAGCACGCGCTGGGTGGCGAAGATGGCGTTGAGCGACAATACCCCGAGGTAGGGACAGCAGTCGATGATGACCCCCCTGGGATCGTCGGGCCGCGCGGACAAGCCGGCATTGAGCTTGTTGAGGATGTTCGGCCCCTTGCCGAAGAGGGAGTCGACCTTGAGAAGCTCCGCGTGGGCGGGGATCAACCGCCCGATGTCGGGCCAATCGACTTCCAGGCTGGCCAGCGGACGGTCGCCCTGGTAATACGCGAACAGGCTGATCCGGACGTCGCGCGGCACGGCGCCAAGGATGTTCGTCAGGTGCGCCTGCGGGTCCAGGTCTATCAGGAGCGGCGGGCGTTTCGGTTCGCCGCGCGCGAGGGCGGCGGCCAGATTCAGCGCCGTGGTCGTCTTGCCCACCCCACCTTTCTGGTTGAAGATGGCGATCCGCGTTCGCATGGCGGTTGCTTTATTCACGCGGTCGACGCGGCGACCATCATCGCTGGAGGACCATGACCCCCGCCACCGATTGCGTCGCGTTGCGCATGTCGTAGGAGTTGATCATGCCCTTGGCGGTCGGCCCGACCAGGACGCCGTGCAGGTGACCCTGGCCTCCGCTCACCGTCAGGGGCAAGCCGTTCCTGGCGAAGTTGTCGATGGACACCCCTCCGCCGGTACCGATAAAGTCAATGCCACGGGCATCTGTGACTTTAAGCGATGCGCTCGTGACTTGGGATGAGCCGAAATTAACCGTGACATAGGTGTAAGCAGAATCGGAACTGACCGTGCCGCCCACCTGTCCCAATTCGTTGACCGGTTTGCCGGCGGCGAGAAGGTTGAACGTGTACACCGACGTGCCCAAGGCTGTCATCTGCGCATCCGTCGTGGCGAACTGCGCGCCGATGAAGGACATGTGGCTGGGGAATCGCTCGCCCATGTTGTCCACGATGTGACCGCCGACGTAGATGCCCCATTTCACCGGGACGGTCGTCGCCCCGTCGGTGATGGTCGTTCCGCCGACGGCGACGACCGGCGCGTCGCCGCGGCTGTAGCGGAAGCCGTCGCTCGATCCCACTTGCGCCATATGGCCGGCGCCGTCGACGAAAACCGTCAGGTCGTCCGGCTCGTTGATGCCTGCGCCGCTGCCGGGATAGCCGCCGTTCATGTACTGGTCGGCGCCAGCCACGGCGAGGCCGCGTGGAGCGACCGTCACGCCGCCGGTGATGACGTCGGGAGGCGGTGGAGGCGGCAGGCCGCCAGGCGGCGGGGGCAGCAAGCCGCCTGGCAAGGGCGGGGGCGGCGCGCCGGCTGGCTTGCCCCCCCGTCCGCCGCGGTCGCCGGCGGCCTCCTGGCGCACGCCGCGGGCGTCGGGCTTGCCCTGGGGAGGCGGCGCCGCCCGCATGAAATCGGGAATTCGGTCCAATTTGACCGGCGGCGCATCGATACGCGGCGGCGCGAAGCCGACCTGATTGGCGCCCAGTTCGATGCGCCCGCCGGCGGTCTCGATGAAGGTGGCGCCCACGTTTACCTTGTTGTAGGTGCCCGGCTCTCCGCCCGGCGCGCCGGACCAGCCGCCCGGCGGGATGAAGAGCGGCTCGTGGTCGGTGCCGCGGATGCCGATGGTGGCCGTCGGCGTGCGCACCAGGTAGGCGCTCTTGTTGGCGCGGCCGATGATGCCGGTCAGCGTGCGGAAACCACCCTTGAGCAGGCCGAGGATGCCGCTCTCGCTGCCGTCCTCCTTGCCCCGGAAGCGGTAGGTCTCGATCTTGAGGGTGGAATCGGGCCGCAGGGCGATCAGGCCCTCGTCGGACATCCGCAGTTGGGCGACGGCGCCTGCCGCCGTGACGACGGTGTCGCCTTCGTTGATGCTGTCGCCCTTGGCGGCGACGCGGCGCGTTCCGTCGCCGCCGACGATGCTGACTTCGCCGGTCACGAACTGGAGGCGGCCGACGCTGGCCCAGGCGCCGTTTGCCAGCGTCAGCAGGACGGCGCAGAAACCCAGCCAGGAGAGGATTCGTTTCATCATGATCAGCGGAAATCGTACCGCAGGGTGAGCGAAAAGTCGTGGCGCGCGTAATCGTAGGCGCCGAAGTTCGAGTCGCTGCGGGTGTAAACATACTGTGGCTTGAGCTGCCAGTCCTTGCGGAAACGCCACGGGGCGGCGAGCGTCAGGTCCATCACGAAGTCGTCCCGCCGCGCGAGAAACAGGGTGTTGGTCAGTTGGTAGCGGGTGGTCAGGACGCCGAACGATCCGCTCAAGTCGATATCCGGCCGCAGGCCGACCTGGCCGCCGAGCTTGAAGCCGCCGATGCGCTTGTCGCCGTCGAGGTTGCCCGCCGCCTTGTCGGTCGCCCGCTCGCCGCCGCCGTAGAGGCTGGCATAGGCGAAGGCCGAGCGCGCAGGGTCGACGATGCGGACGCCGCCGATGCCGATGATCGTCTGGTCGCCGCCATACATGCCGTAATCCGTGTTTTCCACCCGGCCATAGCGCGAACGCTGGTCCATGGCGAAGACGCTGAACTGGTGGCGGCTGTCGACCGTGCGGCGCCACTCGGCCGTGAGGCCCTGGTTGCGCCGATAGAGTTCGGTGTCGTTGAGGTCGGTATCGGTGCGGGAGAGCATCAGCCGCAGGGCATCCCGCGGGCCGTGCCGGTATTGCAGCCCGACCCGGACGCCGAGGTCGCGGGTGTCGTAGAAATCGGTGCGGCGGGTCAGCGTACCGTCCACCCACTCCTTGTCATTGACGCGCTGCCGGTAGTCCAGGCCCGCCAGGAGATCCAGCTTCTCATGGAGCGGCCAGGCCAGGTCGCCGCCGGCGCCGGCGGCGAAATAATCCGACCGCTTGTTGGCCGAGGTCACGGTGGCGTTGAACAGGGGGAAGTAGAAGGAGCCGCCCGTGGTGGCGGCGTTCAGGTTGCTGTCGCTGCCCCAGGTCAGTTCGGCATAGCCGGCCAGCCGCACCGCCTTCAGGGAGGAACGGGCGGAGATCTCCGCCAGATAGCGCTCGATGGTGGCGCGGGCCGGCGGCGGCGGATCGAAGCGCAGCACGGCCTCGAACTCGATCCGGGAACGGTCGAAGTCGCCCAGGGCGAAATAGGCGCGCGCCATGTCGAGGCGGGCGGCCGCATGGTTCGGATTGACGGCGAGGACGCGCTCGAAGATCAGCGTCGCCCGGTCGGCGCGCCCGGAATCCAGCGCCGCCACGCCGAGCAGGTAGTCGAAATCCTCGCGGCCGGCCAGGTCGAACTCGTGGGGGCTCAGGAGCAACCAAGCCTCCTCGGCCTTGCCCGCGCGAACCATGCGGTCCGCCGCCCCGAGATCGGGCGCCGCCGCCCGGGTGGTCGTGGTCCCCAGGAAGAAGGCCAGGGCAAAAATAAGCAGTGGGAGTCGCAGCATGCGCGTTACGCCTGAACCGGAATGGAACCCAAGCAGAGTTAAAGCCGAAACGGCTTTGCGGTCAATCGGTTGCGAAGTCTTCTTAATGTTACACAGGAGACGTGTTGTATCGGCGCAACGAACCGTGGGCCTTATTTCACGCAGTCGACGTAATACCCACTGCCGTTCTCCTTCACCAGGCCGTGGATGTCGGTCTCGAAGCCCGGGAACTTCGAATTGAACTCGCGGGCGAATTGCAGGTAGCGGACGATGGTGCGGTTGAAGCGCTCACCCGGGATCAGGAGCGGAATGCCCGGCGGATAGGGCGTCAGCAGCACGGCGGTGACGCGTCCCTCCAGGTCGTCGATGGGCACGCGCTCGATGTCGCGGTGGGCCATCCTCGCGAAGGCGTCGGCGGGCCGCATGGCGGGAATCATGTCGGAGAGGTACATTTCCGTGGTCAGGCGCGCCACGTCGTTGGCCTTGTAGACGCCATGGATCTGGGCGCAGAGATCCTTGAGGCCGACGCGCTCGTAGCGCGGATGCTTGGCGACGAAATCCGGCATCACCTTCCAGAGCGGGTGGTTCTTGTCGTAGTCGTCCTTGAACTGCTGGAGCTCGGTCACCATGGTGTTCCAGCGGCCCTTGGTGATGCCGATGGTGAACATGATGAAGAAGGAGTAGAGACCCGTCTTTTCGACGATGACGCCGTGCTCGGCGAGGTACTTGGTGAGGATCGCGGCGGGGATGCCCCAGTCCGCGAAATCGCCGTCGACGTCGAGGCCCGGCGTGATCACCGTGGCCTTGATCGGGTCGAGCATGTTGAAGCCCTTGGCCAGCTTGCCGAAGCCGTGCCAGCGCTCCTTGGCCCGCAGCATCCAGTCGTCGCGGTCGCCGACGCCCTCGTCGGCCAGCTCCTCCGGGCCCCAGACCTTGAACCACCAGTCGGCGCCCCATTCGGCCTCCACCTTGCGCATGGCGCGGCGGAAATCGAGCGCCTCCTTGATCGACTCCTCCACCAGGGCGGTGCCGCCCGGCTCCTCCATCATCGCCGCGGCCACGTCGCAACTGGCGATGATCGCGTATTGCGGCGAAGTCGAGGTGTGCATCAGGAAGGCTTCGTTGAACACGTCGCGGTCAAGCTTGCGCGATTCGGAATCCTGCACGAGGATCTGCGAGGCCTGAGAGAGCCCTGCCAGCAGCTTGTGGGTGGACTGGGTGGAAAACAGCATCGAATCCTTGCAGGGCGGGCGATCCTTGCCGATGGCGTGCATGCCCTTGTAGAAGCCGTGGAAGGTGGCGTGCGGCAGCCAGGCCTCGTCGAAATGCAGGGTGTCGATCCAGCCGTCGAGCATCTCCTTGATGGCCTCGACGTTGTAGAGGATGCCGTCGTAGGTGCTCTGGGTAATGGTCAGCACGCGCGGCTTGGCGTCGGGATCGCGTTCCAGGGTCTCGCGGGCGAAGGGGTTGGCGAGGATCTTCTTGCGGATGTTCTCCCACTTGAACTCTTCCTTCGGGATCGGTCCGATGATGCCGAAGTTGTTGCGCGTGGGCATCAGGAACACCGGCACCGCGCCGGTCATCATGATGGCGTGGAGGATCGACTTGTGGCAGTTGCGGTCGACGACGACGACGTCGCCGGGCGCCACGGTGGAATGCCAGACGATCTTGTTCGAGGTGGAGGTGCCGTTGGTGACGAAGAACAAATGGTCGGCGGAAAAGATGCGCGCCGCGTTGCGCTCCGAGGCCGCCACCGGGCCGGTATGGTCGAGCAGCTGGCCGAGTTCCTCGACGGCGTTGCAGACGTCGGCGCGCAGCATGTTCTCGCCGAAGAACTGGTGGAACATCTGGCCGACCGGGCTCTTGAGGAAAGCGACGCCGCCCGAGTGGCCGGGGCAGTGCCAGGAATAGGATCCGTCGGCGGCGTAGTGGGTCAGCGCCCGGAAGAAAGGCGGCGGCAGCGAGTCGAGGTAGGCCCGGGCTTCGCGCACGACGTTGCGGGCGATGAATTCCGGCGTGTCTTCGAACATGTGGATGAATCCGTGCAGCTCGCGCAGCACGTCGTTGGGGATGTGACGCGAGGTGCGCGTCTCGCCGTGCAGGAAGATCGGGATGTCGCTGTTGCGGAAGCGTATCTCGGAAACGAAGGCGCGCAGCTCGGCGATCGTCTGCTCTTCCTCGTTGGCCAGCTCCTCGTCGTCGATGGAGAGGATGAAGACCGAGGCCCGGCTCTGCTGCTGGGCGAAGGAGGTGAGGTCGCCGTAGCTGGTGACGCCCAGCACTTCCATGCCCTCTTCCTCGATGGCCTTGGCCAGCGCGCGGATCCCGAGGCCGGAGGCGTTTTCGGAGCGGAAGTCCTCGTCGATGATGATGACGGGAAAGTGGAAGCGCATGCTCATATTTTCGGCAGCGTGACGCCGACCTGCCCCTGGTACTTGCCGCCGCGGTCGCGGTAGGAAGTTTCGCAAACCTCGTCGGACTCGAAGAAGATCACCTGGGCGCAGCCCTCGCCGGCGTATATCTTGGCCGGTAGCGGCGTGGTGTTCGAGAACTCCAGCGTCACGTAGCCCTCCCACTCCGGCTCGAAGGGCGTCACATTCACAATGATGCCGCAGCGGGCATAGGTGCTCTTGCCGAGGCAGACCGTCAGCACGTTACGCGGGATGCGGAAGTACTCCATGGTGCGCGCCAGCGCGAAGGAATTCGGCGGAATGATGCAGTAATCGCCCGACATCTCGACGAAGGAGTTCGGGTCGAAATTCTTCGGATCGACGATGGTCGAGTTGATGTTGGTGAACACCCGAAAATCGTTGGCGCAACGAATGTCGTAGCCGTAGCTCGACGTGCCATAGGAAACGATCTTGTGGCCATTCACCTCGCGGATCAGCGTCGGCTCGAACGGCTCGATCATGCCGTGGCTTTCCGCCATGCGGCGGATCCACTTGTCCGATTTGATGCTCATGCTGAGGGGGGCGGAAAAAAGAAAGAGCGGATTATCCGCTCTTTCGATGGGGGGTCAACAACGCGTTTACGTGTTCTGGATCACGATGTTGGGGAACTTCGCGGTCATGTCCCTGGCCTGTTCGGCGATCTTCACCGCCACGCGGCGGGCGATGCCCTTGTAGATTTCGGCCACGCGACCTGCCGGATCGGCTACCACCGTCGGGCTGCCGCCATCCACCTGCTGGCGGATGCTGATGTCCAGCGGCAGGTGCCCAAGGACTTCAACTTCGTAATCCTTGCCCATGCGCTCGGCGCCGCCGGAACCGAAGATGTGCTCCTCGTTGCCGCACTTCGAGCAGATGTGGATGCTCATGTTTTCGACGATGCCGAGGATGGGGATGCCCACCTTCTCGAACATCTTGAGGCCCTTGCGGGCGTCCAGCAGGGCGATGTCCTGCGGCGTGGTGACGATGACGGCGCCGGTCACCGGCACTTGCTGAGCCAGCGTGAGTTGGATGTCGCCGGTGCCCGGCGGCAGGTCGATCACGAGGTAGTCCACGTCCTTCCAGCGCGTCTCGCCCAGAAGCTGGGTCAGCGCCTGGGTCACCATGGGGCCGCGCCAGACCATGGGCTGCTCGGGATCGATCAGGAAGCCGATCGACATGGCCTGGACGCCGTGGGCCTCCATCGGGTCCAGGCTCTTGCCGTCGGAGGACTCGGGGCGACCCGAAATGCCCAGCATCTGCGGCTGCGAAGGCCCGTAGATGTCGGCGTCGAGGATGCCCACCGTGGCGCCTTCGGCGGCCAGCGCCAGGGCGAGGTTCACAGCCGTGGTCGATTTGCCGACGCCGCCCTTGCCGGAGGCGACGGCGATGATGTTCTTGACGCCCTGCACGAGCTTGACGCCGCGCTGGACCGTGTGCGCGACGATCTTCGAGTGGACGTTGGCGGAAACCTTGCCGATGCCGGGAATGGCCTTGAGCTTGTCGACGACGAGCTTCCTGATGGCCTCGATCTGGCTCTTCGCCGGATAGCCGAGCTCGACGTCGAGCGAAACGTCGATGCCGTCGACCTTGATATTCTTCACGCAGCGGCCGGACACGAAATCCTTGCTGGTATTGGGGTCGACGACCTCCTTGAGGGCGGTCTGAACTTGCAGTTCTGAAAGATACATGGGAAGGCTCCAGGTAATCGAGAATAGCTGAGCAATTTTGTATAGCTTAAACCAAGCGCCGGTTAATTGGGTGCGTTTGCTAGAATTTCTAGCCTTTCCCCTACCGGCTTGCCCCCCATGCCCTCCGCCGCCCCGCGCCAGATCCTCGTCACCTCCGCCCTGCCCTACGCCAATGGCGCCATCCATCTCGGCCACCTGGTCGAGTACATCCAGACCGACATCTGGGTGCGATTCCAGAAGATGCGGGGACACGAGTGCCACTACGTCTGCGCCGATGACACCCACGGCACGCCGATCATGCTGCGGGCGGAGAAGGAAGGCATCGCGCCGGAGGCGCTGATCGCGCGCGTCCACGGCGAGCACAGCCGCGACTTCGCGGGCTTCCACGTCGCCTTCGACAACTACTACTCCACCCATTCGGACGAGACGCGGGTCCAGGCCGAGGACATCTACGCCAAGCTCAAGGCGGCGGGGCTGATCGAAGTGCGCGCCATCGAGCAGTACTACGACCCGGTCAAGCGGATGTTCCTGCCCGACCGTTTCATCAAGGGCGAGTGCCCGAAGTGCGGGGCCGCGGACCAGTACGGCGACAACTGCGAGGCCTGCGGCGCCGCCTACGCGCCCACCGATCTGAAGAATCCCGTTTCCGCCGTGTCCGGCGCCCGGCCGGAACTCAAATCCTCGGGCCACTACTTCTTCAAGCTTTCCGATCCGCGCTGCCAGTCCTTCCTTCGCGCGTGGACGCGGGAGGGCGGACGCCTCCAGCCCGAGGCCGCCAACAAGATGCAGGAATGGCTGGGCGCGGAAGGCGAGAACCGGCTGACCGACTGGGACATCTCGCGCGACGCGCCCTACTTCGGCTTCGAGATTCCCGATGCGCCAGGCAAATATTTCTACGTCTGGCTCGACGCGCCCATCGGCTACATGGGTACCTTCAAGTTCCTCTGCGAGCGCCGAGGAATGAATTTCGACGAGTTCTGGGGCAAAGACTCGCAGGCCGAGCTCTACCACTTCATCGGCAAGGACATCCTCTACTTCCACGCGCTGTTCTGGCCCGCCATGCTGGAGCACGCGGGCTACCGCACGCCCACGAAGATATTCGCCCACGGCTTCCTCACCGTGGACGGCGCCAAGATGTCCAAGTCGCGCGGTACCTTCATCACGGCCGAAAGCTATCTGCGGCAGGGCCTCAACCCGGAATGGCTGCGTTACTACTTCGCCGCCAAGCTCAACGGCACGATGGAGGACATCGACCTCAACCTCGACGACTTCGTCGCCCGCGTCAACAGCGACCTCATCGGCAAGTACATCAACATCGCCAGTCGATGCGCCGGGTTCATCACCAAGCGCTTTGCCGGAAAGCTGCTGCCGCTGGCTGGACTGGAACTCACTGCGCGCGAAACCGAGGTGCAGCGCGAACTTACGGATGCTGCGGATGAAATTGCGGAGTCTTACGAGCAGCGCGATTTCGGTCGGGCCGTCAGACGCATCATGGCGCTTGCCGACGTTGCCAACCAATATGTGAATGATATGGCGCCATGGCAAATCGCCAGGGATCAAAGCCAGGATTCGCGGCTGCATCTGGTTTGCAGCGCTGCGCTGCGTTACTTTGCAATACTGACCGTCTACCTGAAGCCCGTTCTGCCGAAGACGGCCGATCGAATCGAGATGGAATTGTTTGGCATAGACCTTGAGTGGAATCTTCTCGGTCAATGGCCGATGGAGTCAATCAAGCCTTATCAGCACCTGATGACGCGTGTCGATCCAAAGCAGATCGAGGCGCTCGTCGCCGCCAATCGTGAAACGCTGGCGCCCGCGCCGGATGTCCATTCGCAACAGCGCCACGCCCAACACCAGCAACAGACGGAGAACAACGTGAACGACGAGACCGCATCCCCTCACATTTCCATCGACGATTTCGCCAAGATCGACTTGCGCATCGCGCGCATCGCGAACGCGGAGCATGTCGAAGGCGCCGACAAGCTGCTGAAGCTCACGCTCGACGTCGGCGCCCTTGGAACGCGCCAGGTTTTCGCCGGCATCAAGTCTGCCTACGATCCGGCGGCGCTGGTGGGCCGGCTCACCGTGATGGTCGCGAACCTCGCCCCGCGCAAGATGAAGTTCGGCATGAGCGAGGGGATGGTTCTCGCGGCATCGGACACGGAAGGAAACACGCCGGGGCTGTTCCTGCTCTCGCCCGATTCCGGCGCCGCGCCGGGTATGAAGGTCAAATGACCGAGGTTCGCCGCCTCGTCATCACCGGCCGGGTGCAGGGCGTCTGGTACCGCGGCGGCATGGTGGGCGAGGCGCGGCGGCTGGGCGTCGCCGGCTGGGTGAGGAACCGCCATGACGGCAGCGTCGAGGCCGTGATCGAGGGCACGCCCGAGGCCGTGGCGGCCATGATCGGATGGGCCCGTCGCGGCCCTGCCGGCGCGGAAGTCGACCATGTGGCGGTGGAGCTCGGCACGGGCTGCTTCGAAAGCTTCGAGCAACGCCCCACCGTCTGACCGGCAATAGCCGTCGTCAATCGCGGCAATCGCGAAATACAATCGCATCGGCCGTTTTCATGGCCGTAGAATCCGGGCATACCCTCAACCACTACAAGGAGACCGACATGTCCGTCCTCGTCGCCAAGCCCGCTCCCGATTTCACCGCCGACGCGGTGTTCGGCAACAATGAGATGAAGCCCCTCAATCTGTCCGACTACAAGGGCAAGTACGTGGTGCTGTTCTTCTACCCGCTCGACTTCACCTTCGTCTGCCCCTCCGAACTGATCGCCTTCGACCACCGCCTGGAGGAGTTCAGGAAGCGCAACGTGGAAGTGGTCGGCTGCTCGATCGACTCGAAATTCACGCACCTGGCCTGGAAGAACACGCCGGTGGACAAAGGCGGCATCGGCCAGGTCCGGTACCCGCTGGTCGCCGACGTCAAGCACACGATCTGCCAGGCCTACGACGTGGAACTGGCCGCCGCCGGCGTCGCGCTGCGCGCGTCCTTCCTGATCGACAAGAACGGCGTCGTCCAGCATCAGGTAGTCAACAACCTCCCCCTGGGCCGCGACATCGACGAGATGCTGCGCGTGGTCGATGCCCTGCAATTCACCGAGGAACACGGCGAGGTCTGCCCGGCGGGCTGGAAGAAGGGCAAGGCCGGCATGAAGGGCAGCACCGAAGGCGTCGCCAAGTACCTGGCCGAGCACGCCAAGGAACTCTGAGAAAAACCACCTCCAACCCCATCACGCGAACCGCCCTCCGGGGCGGTTTGTCGTTGACCACCCGAAACCTCTGCCCAACATTTTGACCAAGGACGGATTACCAATCCCTACTAATAATGACCATGTTTAGTAGACATTTGCCGTCCTTGTGTCTATACTAACTTCTGTCAATTCATTACAGAATTAGTAGACATATGAGGATTCCAGAGACCCCTCCTGCTCTCAGCGCAGTTCTTTCTCGCCTTTCACCGGAAAGGATACCGGTGATTTTTCAGAATGCTACGCCACTACCAAAGGGGCGCTATTTCCATTGGGACGATCTGCGCTACAGATCCCCACCCGAAGGATTTTCGCTGGAAGAGTGGTGGGCCTCAATCGCGATTGCCAGAGTAACGCAGATGCAGAATCTGCCCTTACTGGACAAACGCGGCCACCCTTTTCGGTTTGCTACCCCTAGCCCTGTCCTAATCGACCTTCATCACATTGACCGGGATGCCGCCGGACAAATCCATTCGGCCGCCGGAGAGCCCATTCGCGAAGACCCAAACCGGTACTTGATTACCTCCCTGATCGAGGAGGCCATTACCTCAAGCCAGCTTGAAGGCGCCTCGACTACGCGCCAGGTTGCAGCGGCGATGCTCCTTACCGGGCGGAAGCCCCGCGACCATAGCGAGATGATGATCTTCAACAATTATCGGGCAATGGAGCATCTTCGATCTTTGAAGAAAGAACCGCTGACGCCCGATCGCATTCTCGAGCTCCACCGCATTCTCACAGCGGGCACCCTTGAGAACCCGGAGGACGCAGGTCGCCTTCGCCAGTCCGATGATATACGTGTGATGGACAGCCGCGATAACACGATGCTGCATGACCCTCCAGCCCATGCCGAACTGCCTGAGCGGTTGGAAAGGGTGTGCGCCTTCGCCAATGCCGACGAGAACTCATTGCCCTTTGTGCATCCGGTGGCACGGGCAATCCTGCTGCACTTCATGATCGGCTATGACCATCCATTCGCCGATGGAAACGGGCGTACCGCCCGTGCCCTGTTCTACTGGTCCATGGCTCGAAGCGGCTATTGGCTGATGGAATACACCTCAATCAGCCATATCCTGCGCAGGGCGCCGGCTCGCTACATGCGGGCCTATCTCTACACTGAGACCGATGAAAACGATACGACTTACTTTCTTCTGCATCAACTCAGTACGATCAGGCGGGCAATCGTGGCTCTCCACGAATATCTGGACAGGAAGGTGCGGGAACAAAAGGAAACCGAGAAGCTGCTTTCCGCGTCATCAAAACTCCGTACCCGGTTTAACCATCGACAGGTTGCATTACTGACCCATGCGTTACGCAACACCGGGGAGGGCTATCGGGTCGATGCGCACCAACGATCCCACAACGTCGTATATCAAACCGCACGGAATGACCTGATGGTTCTCCATGAATTGGGTTTGCTCGAGAAAGCCAAACATGGCAATGCCTTTGTCTTCTTTGCACCGGAAGATTTGCGCGAACGTCTTGCGACTCTGGCCCAATAGCATGGAGCGGTGGGGTTCCGCCTGTCAGTAGACGACCTGCACGCCGTCCCCCGGCAACCAGTCGCGCAGGCCGGCCAGCAGCGCATCGTCGAGGCGCACGCGCCAGTTGTCGGGCAGCGCCACCTCGGCCTCTGCCTCGCCGTTGCGGTAGGACACCCGCACGGGGCAGGGTCCGTTGCGGTAGGGGGCGAGCATGGCCTGAAGCTTCCGCGCATCGGCACTGCCGTTCATGGACAGCCGCAGCAGCTTGGCGAAGCGGCCGCGCGCCTCGGCCAGGGTCAACAGCCGGTCGGCGGTGACGCGCAGGCCGCCGGTGTAGTCGTCGTGCTGCACCTTGCCCTCGACCAGGAGCAATTCGTCCTCCTTGAGCTTGGTGCGCTCGGCGTCCCACAATTCATTGAAGACCGAGACCTCGACCTGGGCACTGGCGTCGTCCAGCGTGACCACCGCCATCTTCCCGCGGCGGGTCATCTGGGTGCGCGTCCCGACCACGATGCCGGCCATCAGCACGGCGTCGCGGCCCGGCTCCAGTTGCGCCAGGCCGCGCCGCACGAAGGCGGCGATCTCCGGCGCGTATTCGCTGAAGGGATGACCGGAGAGGAAGAAGCCCAGGGCCTGCTTCTCGTTCAGGAGACGTTCGCGCTCGCCCCAGTGCGGCACCTCGACGTAGCGCGCGGCGGGCGCGCCCGCCGGCCCCTCCATATCGAACAGACCGCATTGCCGGGCGTTCCGCTCCGCCTGCTCGGCGGCTTCCAGGGCCACGCCGACGGAGGCCAGCAGCTTCGCCCGGTGCGGGTCGATCGCATCGAAGGCGCCGGCCCGGATCAGGGCCTCGATGACGCGGCGGTTCACCACGCGCTTGTCCAGCCGGCGGCAGAAGTCGAACAGGTCGACGAAGGGGCCGTCCGATTCCCGGGCCTTGAGGATGGCGGAAAGCGCGGATTCGCCCGTGCCCTTGATGGCGCCGAGGCCGTAGCGGACGGTCCGGCCGTCCACCGGCGCGAATCGGACGCCGCCGGTGTTGATGTCGGGCGGCAGGAAAGTCAGTCCTTGCGATACGGCGTCGTTGAAGAAGAACTGCACCTTGTCGGTGTCGGCCATTTCCGAGGACAGGGTGGCCGCCAGGAAGGCCGCCGGGTGGTGGCACTTGAGCCAGGCCGTCTGGTAGGCGACCAGCGAGTAGGCGGCGGCGTGCGACTTGTTGAAGCCGTAGCCGGCGAACTTCTCCATGGTGTCGAAGATTTCGTTGGCCTGCGCTTCGCCGATGCCGTTCCCGCCGGCGCCGGCGACGAACACCTCGCGCTGCTGGTCCATCTCCTCCTTCTTCTTCTTGCCCATGGCCCGGCGCAGCAGGTCGGCGCCGCCCAGCGAGTAGCGGGCGACCACCTGCGCGGTCTGCATCACCTGTTCCTGATACACCATGATGCCGTAGGTGTTGGCCAGCACCGGTTCGAGACTCGGATGCGGATAGGTGACCCGCTCCTTTCCGTGCTTGCGCTTGATGAAGTTCGGGATGAATTCCATCGGCCCCGGCCGATAGAGCGCGTTCAGCGCGATCAGGTCCTCCAGCCGGTCGGGCTTCGCCTGGACCAGCGTGTCCTTCATGCCGCGCGATTCGAACTGGAACACGGCCGTGGTGTTGGCGTTCTTGAACACCCGGTCGTAGGTTTCCCGGTCGTCGAGCGGCAGGGCGTCCAGGTCCACATCGGCGCCTTCCACCTCGCGGGCGAACCTCACCGCCTCGGCCAGAATCGTCAGCGTGCGCAGGCCCAGGAAGTCGAACTTGACGAGGCCGGCCTTCTCGACGTCGTCCTTGTCAAACTGGCTGACGGTGACGCCGCCGTCGGCGGAATACAGCGGGCAGAAATCCGTGAGCCGGCCCGGCGCGATCAGCACGCCGCCGGCGTGCATGCCGACGTTGCGCGTGAGGCCTTCCAGCTTCTCGGCCAGTTCCCAGAGCTGGCGCAATTCCTCCTCGCGCTCGATGCGCTCGCCGAGCTGCGGCTCCTGCTCGCGCGCCCTGGCGAGCGTGATGCCCAGCTCGTTGGGGATCAGCTTGGCGAACTGGTCGACGAAGTTGAAGGGCAGGTCGAGTACGCGGCCGACGTCGCGGATGACCGCCTTGGCCGCCATGGTGCCGAACGTGGCGATCTGCGACACCGCGTGGGCGCCGTATTTCTTGCGGACGTAGTCGATGACGCGGTCGCGTCCCTCCTGGCAGAAGTCGATGTCGAAGTCGGGCATGGACACCCGCTCCGGATTGAGGAAGCGCTCGAACAGCAGTCCGTAGCGGATCGGGTCGAGGTCGGTGATGCCCAGGGCGTAGGCCACCAGCGAGCCGGCGCCGGAGCCGCGCCCCGGCCCGACGGGCACGCCGTTGTTCTTGGCCCAGTTGATGAAGTCGGCGACGATCAGGAAGTAGCCGGAAAACCCCATCTGCTGGATGGTATCGATCTCGAATTCCAGCCGCTCGGCGTATTGCGGGCGCTGACTTTCGCGCCCGGCGGCATCGGGGAAAAGCCGGGCGAGCCTCGTTTCCAGGCCGGCGCGCGATTCGATGGCGAGGAAGTCATCGAACGTGACGCCTTCGGGCGTCGGGAACACCGGCAGCCGGCTCTTGCCGAGCTCGACCGTGAGGTTGCAGCGGCGCGCGATCTCGACCGAGTTTTCCAGCGCCTCGGGCAGGTCGGCGAAGAGCGCCGCCATCTCGGCCTGGGTCTTGAAATACTGCTCCGCGGTAAACGCCTTCGGCCGCCGCGTATCGGACAGCGCATAGCCTTCGGCGATGCAGACGCGCGCCTCGTGGGCCTTGAAGTCGGCGGCGTCGATGAACTGCACGGGATGGGTCGCCACCACGGGCAGCCCGGCCCGGCCCGCCAGGGCGACGGTCTGGCCCAGCAGCTGCTCCTGCCGCGGCTGGCCGTACCGTTGGACCTCGAGGTAGTAGCCGCCGGGGAACAGGCGCGCCCACTGCCGCACCCGATCCAGCGCCATCTCCGGCTTGCCTGCCAGCAGCAGCTGGCCGATGTCGCCCAGGTCGGCGCCCGACAGGGCGATCAGGCCGGTGTTGTCCCCCTTTTCGATGGCGACGCGGGATATTTCGGCGCGGCCGTGATGGCGCGGCGACAGATAGGCGGACGTCAGCAGTTCGCACAGGCGCAGGTAGCCGGCATGGTTTTTCGCCAGCAGCAGCAGGCGCGACGTGCCGTCGCGGGCCGCCGGGTCGCCCGCACCCCCAGCGCCCGCCTCGCCGTCGGCAATCCAGGCATCGCAGCCGACGATGGGCTTGACGCCCGCGCCGCGCGCCGCCGTGTAGAACTTGACCATGCCGAACAGGTTCGCCAGGTCGGTGAGCGCCAGGGCCGGCATGGCGTCGCCGGCGGCCCGCGCAATGGCGTCATCGAGGCGGACGATGCCGTCGGTGATCGAGTATTCGCTGTGGAGGCGGAGGTGGATGAAGCGGGGCGAGGACATGGCGGGAGAATTTTACCCCTCCCGTCCGCTGCGGCGATGACGAATTGCCCGGCTTTGTCGGTCGGTTCAGCGCCCGGCGGCCAGCCACGCAATGATCGGCTGCCACTGCTCCCAGTCCTGGGCCGCCCGCGAGGGCGGCAGGTCGAAGATGGTCAGGCCGTGGGCCGCCGCCTGGACGTAATTCTGGGTATCCCGCAGACAGGTCAGCACCGGCAGGCCGACGCCGCCCAGGAACCGGTCGAGCTCCCCGGCCGCCCGCGTGCGCGCATCCACCCGCATGCCGACCACGGCGACGAAGGCATGCTGCTTGCGGACATCCTTCTCCTCCAGCAACGCATCGAGAAACTGCCGCGTCGCCAGGATGTCGAAGAGCGAGGGTTGCAGCGGCACGATCACCCGTTCCACGAGTTTCAGCACATGGGCAAGCTTCTTTCCATGCAGTCCGGCCGGCGTATCGAGCACCGCATGGGTCGTGCCTTCGGGCGGACGGGCCGGACGATCCGGTTCGATATCCCAGGAGTCGATGCGCGGCAAAGCGGGCGGACGCAGCTTCAGCCACTCGCGCGATGATTGCTGGCGGTCGATGTCGCCCAGCATGACGCGGTGGCCCTGATGCGCCAGCCAGCCGGCCAAGTTGGTCGCCAGCGTGCTCTTGCCGCTGCCGCCCTTGGGATTGGCGATCAGGATGCGTTCCATGGCGCGGGCATCCTACCTCATTCCAGGAAGCCCACCAGCAGCCGGTTGAAGGCGGCCGCCTGCTCGATGTTGCACAGGTGGGCGGCGCCGTCGATCCGCTCGAAGCGCGCGCCGGGGATTGTGCGGGCGATCTCCTCGCCCATGATCGACGGCGTGCCGGCGTCCTCGCGGCCGGCGATCACCAGCGTCGGGCAGCGGATTTCGGGCAGGCGCGCCTTGGTGTTCATGCCCCGGATGGCGAGGCAGCATCCGGCGTAGCCCGCCGGCTTCGTCGCGCGGATGAGGCCGCCGATGCGGGCCACCGTTTCCGGATGGGCCGCGTGGAAGGACGGCGTGAACCACCGTTCCAGCGTCGGCGCCACCAGCGGCTCCAGGCCGTGGGCCAACACGCTTTCCGCGCGTTCCTGGAACAGGGCCCCGGCCGCCTGCGGATAGCGGCTCGCGGTGCTGGCCAGCGCCAGCCGCTCGATCCGGCCGGGCGCGGCCAGCGCCAAGTGCTGGCCGATCATGCCACCCAGCGAAATGCCGACGAAGCTCGCGCGTTCGATGCCGAGCATATCCAGCAGGCCGAGCGCATCGGCCGTCAGCATGCCGAAATCATATGGGCCGTCCGGCGCATCCGTGCCGCCGTGGCCGCGCAGGTCATAGCGCAGCACAGTATGGCTTCCCGCCAGCGCCGACACCTGCTCGTCCCAGATCGAGAGGTCGCTACCCAGCGAATGCGCGAACATCACGCACGGCCCGCTGCCGGAAACCTCGCAGCGGACGTCGATGCCGTTGGCGCGGATTCTCACGGTCGTCCGCTCTAGGTTACGGGCCCGCAGCAGCCGAGCAGACCGTCGCGCTTGATCAGTGCCACGAGCGGCGGCGGCACGAGGTTCTCCCAGGAGGGATCACCGCTGCGGATCTTTTGCAGCACATCCTGCTGCCGGATGGACAGCAGGCTGCGCTCGCTCGGTTCGACGCCGACGATGAAGCGGTTTTGCAGCAGGTGCGCATAGAGATGCCGCAGGTGCGGCGCGATCTCAAAGTTTTCCGCCGTCGTCACCTGCCCGCTCGCCGGGTCGATGTGGGGATAGACATACAAGCGCGTTGGGTTCTTGAACAGCTGGCCCAGGCCGCCGAGCAGCCCGCCCTCGGTTTCGTTGTAGAAGCTTTCGTCAAAAATCTCGTCGAGCTTCGACGCGCCGATCGCCAGGCCCAGCGGGCGATCGGTGTAGCGCGCCAGATACAGGGCCAGGCGGTGGAACCGGCGGAAGTTCGAGATGAGCACGGTATGGCCCAGCGCCCGCAGCATGTCGGCGCGCTGGAGGAAATCCGTGTAGTCGATGGCGTTGCCGGTCGTGAGATGGCGCAGCGTCATCTCCATGAGCACCACCGGCGCCTCGCCGTTCAGCTCGGGCTCACGCACGAAGCACTCGTGCGCACGTTCGAGCACATCCAGCGTGGAGCGCGTGACCGGATGGAAACTGCCGCGCAGGGCCAGCACAGGTTTCTTGTAGAGCACCTCGGCCCATTGCACGGCTTCGCCCTCGGCGGTGAACATCGCCGCCTCCGTCAGGTCCTGCTCGACGAGCTGGAGCGCCATGACCCGGTTGTCCACGCCGGAGAACGCCGGCCCGGAAAACCGTATCGTGTCCACCTCGACGCGTTCCCAGGTGAGGTTATCGAGCAGCGAGCGGATCAGCGCCTCCGGCTGCTCGCGCAAATAGAACGCGCCATAGACGAGGTTCACGCCGATCACGCCCAGCGCTTCCTGCTGGCGGATCGGCTCCTTGTCCAGCATGCGAACGTGCATGAGTATCTCGGAGGGCACCTCGCGCGGCTGACCCTGAAAGCGGATGCCCATCCAGCCGTCACCGCTCTCCTTGCGCGTGGCCACGGTGTCCGCGAAGGCGAAGAACGTCTGGTCCTTGCCGCGCGCGTGGTCGAGCCGGCGCAGCAACTGGTCGAACTCATAGCCCAGCATCGATTGCAGCCGCTGCCGGCTGACATAGCGCTCAGCCGGCCCGTACAGCGCGTCGCTGACGGCCATGTCGTAGGCGCTGATGGTCTTGGCGACCGTGCTGGACGCGCTGCCGACCTGAAAAAACCAGCGGGCGACCTCCTGGCCGGCGCCGATCTCCGCGAACGCGCCGTAGCAGCGGGCGTCGCCGTTGATGCGAAGTGCTTTCTGATGGGTGCTTGATATGTGGTCGTTCATGTTTCCCTATGACTGCGTGACAAAGACGAATATGTATTCGCCCTGGTTGATATCCACCTTGAAGTTGCCGCCGTGGCCTTCCGCATAGGCCAGCCAGCCCGGCTTGTTCTCATGGCATTCGTAGCGCTGCGGCGATTCCTTGCCCTGCTTTCGGTCGTACCAGGCGATGAGGGTGGCCTCCTTGTCCAGGCTTCGCGCCGCCGCCTTCGCCAGCTCCTGCCCGACCTCGAATTCGAGCGGCAGGCCGCCGACGGCCAGGCTCACCTCCCTCACATCGGGCGTGGCCAGCCATTCCTGATAACAGGTATCGCCGCAGAAGTAATAGACGCGATCCGATCCCTCCTCGCTCTTGGCCACCGACCGGGGGATTTCCTTCAGGCAGACATTGCAGGCAACGGCAGGTTTACTCTCGTCCATGGCGGTCTCCTCGAATATTGATCCAACGCGGTATTCTCCTCCTCCCAAAGCCAAGTAGGTCACGCGGCCGTGAGCTTCGCCACCGACAGCGCCAGCCACTTCATGCCGGCGTGCCGGAAGTTCACCTGGACGCGGGCGTCGGTTCCCGAGCCTTCGGCGTTGACGATGACGCCGGCGCCGAACTTGGCGTGATGCACATTCCGGCCGATGCGGAATAATCCGGCGCCGTGCGCGGCGGGCGCGCGCGGCGGCGGTGCGTCGGCAAGAGTCAGCGGCTGCGGAACGGCGAATCCCGCCTTGCCGGCCCTTGGCGTCAGCCACTTCTTCAGCTCCGCCGGAATCTCGTCGATGAAGCGCGAAGGCAGGCCGTAGCGCGTCTGGCCGTGCAGCATGCGGGTCTGGGCGAAGGAGAGGTACAGCCGCTGTCGGGCGCGGGTGACGGCGACATACATGAGCCGGCGCTCCTCCTCCAGCCCCTTCGCTTCGTTGGCCGACTGCTCGTGCGGGAACAACCCCTCCTCCAGCCCGGTGACGAAGACCATGTTGAACTCCAGCCCCTTGGCGGAATGCACCGTCATGAGCTGGAGCGCGTCGTCGCCCTCGCCGGCCTGGTGCTCGCCGGCTTCGAGCGCGGCGTGGGTCAAAAACTCGGCGAGGCCGGCGGACAGCTCGCCTTCCTCGCTTGCCCGGCCTTCCTCGGCGACGAAGTTGGCGGCGGCGTTGATGAGCTCGTCGAGGTTGGCGAGCCGGTCCTGGCCCTCCTTGTCGTTGCGGTAGTGGTCGCGCAGGCCGGAAAGCTCGACGACGTGGTCGACAAGCTCGGGCAGCGGAAGGCCGGCCGCTTCCTTCATTTTCACGATCAGCCCGGCAAAGGCGGCCAGCGACGTCCCGGCCTTGCCGGTCAATTCCGGAATGGCCGCGAACAGGCTGCCGCCGGCCGCCTTCGCGGCATCCTGCAACTGCTCGACGCTGCGGGCCCCTATCCCTCGCGCCGGGAAATTGACGACGCGCGCGAATGAGGTATCGTCGTCCGGATTGGCGATCAGGCGCAGGTAGGCGAGCGCGTGCTTGATCTCCTGGCGCTCGAAGAACCGCAGGCCGCCATAGACGCGGTAGGGGATGCCGGCGGAGAACAGCGCATGTTCGAGCACCCGCGACTGCGCGTTGCTGCGATAGAGCAGCGCGATCTCGGCGCGGGCATGGCCGTCGCGGACAAGCGCGCGCACCTCCTCGACGATCCAGCGCGCCTCCTCGCCGTCCGACCAGGCCTCGAACACGCGGATCGGCTCCCCGCTGCCGGCGTCCGTCCATAGGTTCTTGCCCAGGCGCTTCTCGTTGTTCTTGATGATGGCGTTGGCGGCGTCGAGGATGTTGCCGTGCGAGCGGTAGTTCTGCTCCAGGCGGATCACGCTGGCAACCTTAAACTCGCGCTCGAAGTCGCGCATGTTGCCGACCTCCGCGCCGCGGAAGGCGTAGATGCTCTGGTCGTCGTCGCCGACCGCGAACATTGCCGCGCCGTCTCCGACGAGCAGCTTGAGCCAGCGGTATTGCAGTACGTTCGTATCCTGGAACTCGTCGACGAGGATGTGCCGGAAGCGTTCCTGGTAGTGGCGGCGCAGGGCCTCGTTGCGGGAGAGCAGCTCGAAGGCGCGCAGCAGCAGCTCGGCGAAGTCGACCACGCCCTCCTTCTGGCACTGCGCCTCGTAGGCCTCGTAAATCTCGACGCGCTTCCTCGTGTGCCCGTCCCAGGCCTCCATTGCCGCGGCCGCCGCGCGCTGGCCCTGCTCCTTGCGCGCGTTGATGAAGTGCTGGATCTCGCGCGGCGGGTATTGCTCGTCATCCACGTTCATCGACTTCAGCAGCCGCTTGATGGCCGAGAGCTGGTCGGCGGAATCGAGTATCTGGAAAAGCTGCGGCAGGCCGGCGTCGCGGTGATGCGCGCGCAGCAGGCGGTTGCACAGGCCGTGGAAGGTGCCGATCCACATGCCCCTGACATTGACGGGCAGCATGGCGGACAGCCGCGCGAGCATCTCCTTCGCCGCCTTGTTGGTGAAGGTGACGGCGAGGATGCCGTGAGGCGTGGCCTGCCCGGTCGACAGCAGCCAGGCGATGCGGGTGGTCAGCACGCGGGTCTTGCCGGAGCCGGCCCCGGCGAGGATCAGCGCATGCTGCGGCGGAAGGGTGACGGCGGCAAGCTGTTCGGGGTTGAGCCCGCGGAGAAGGTCGGACATGGTCGGGTAATTATCGCTTCGGCCTGGGCGTTTCGTAGGGCGCCACCTTGTCGACCGTCAGCCGGTAGCCGGCCACGCCCCAGGTGGTTTCGCCCCGCTGCACGGCGAGCGTGCCGTAGGCCCAGATGGGCACCATTATCGTCACGCCCGCGAGCGGCTTGGGCGATTTGGCGTGGATGATCTGGTTGGCCGGCGGCGGCGTGTGGATGCAGGCGCCGAAGTAGGGCACCAGCAGGAATTCGGTGACACCGCCCTTGCCATCCGGGCCCTTGCGTTCGAGCGGCAGGGCGAAGCCGGCGATGCGGATCTTCCTGCCGCTGAGCGACGGTTCCGCGGGCGCGTTGTCCCACAGGGTCTTGAGCCGGTCGAGCGCCTCCGTGGCGCGCGGGTCGGAATCCTGGAGCTTGCCCAGGTTGAGATCCTTGAACTCGCCGCGGGGGTCCCAGCCCTTGGGCACCAGCGTTTCCCATTTGATTTCGGGCCAGGGGTCGGCGGCATGCGAAGAGGCGGCAGCCAGCAGGGCCGCGAGCAGGGCGAGGATTCGCATCATTCAGTTCCGTGGAGTAAGACCGTCGGCCAGCGACATGCGCCAGGCGCGGACGCCGGGCACCAGGCTGGCGGCGAGGCCGGTGGCAAGGATGGCGGCCAGCAGCATCCATTCGTTGGGTGCGAACATGCGCCATTGCGGAATGATGCCGAAATGCGCCTGCAAAAGGGGGGCGAGGAAGAAAATTCCCGCCGCGAGCAGCGCGCAGCCGGCGAGCACGCCGAGCGTCGTGATCAGCAATCCCTCCGCCGTCAGCATCAGGAAGATTTCGCCGGGGCCGGCGCCGAGCGCGCGCAGGATGGCCAGTTCGCGCCGGCGTTCGTTGAGGCTGGCGAGCATCGTCGCCGTCAGCCCGGCCAGCCCGACCGTCACGATGAGCGCAGACAGCGCCAGCAGCGTGCGCTCGACCATGGAGAGCGCCTGCCACAGCTCGTCCAGCGCGACGCCGGGCATGACGGCCAGGAGCGGCTCGCCACGGTAATCGTTGATGTGGCGCTGCACGCGGAAGACGTCGGCGCGGCTATTCAGGCCGATCAGCGCGGCGGTGATCTCCTTCGGCCGAAGCTCGAACTTGCGCACGTATTCGGCGGGAATGGACAGGCCGGGCAGCGGCGCGCCGCCGGCCCAGTCGAGGTGCAGCGCGGTGATGGCTTCGAGGCCGACATGCACCGTGCGGTCGACCGGCGTGCCGGTGGGCGCGAGCACGCCGGCGACGCGGAATGGCTTGTCGCCGTGCTCCGGCCCCAGGGCTTCCATGCCGTGCGAGAGCGTGACCCGGTCGCCGACGCGATAGCCCAGTTCGGCGGCGACGGCGCTGCCGATCACGGCCTCGAAGATTTCGCCGAAAGCCTGGCCGGAGGAGAAGGCAAGCGCCTGTTCGTCGCCATGGCGGAAGCGGACGAAATAATCCGGCGCGGTGCCCAGCACGGGAAAGCCGCGGTGCGAGTCGCCCAGCGACAGGGGCACGGCCCAGGCGACCGACGGATGGCCGGCGATGGCCTCGAAGCTCTCCAGGCGGATGTTGTGGGTGGCGGCGCCGGAATGGAACACGGCGTGGAGCATCAACTGCACGCCGCCACCGCGCGCGCCGACCACCAGGTCGACGCCCGACACCGATTGCGAAAAGCTCTCGCGGGCGTCGTGGCGCACACGCTCGACGGCGAGCAGCAGCGCGGAAGAAATGGCGATGGAGGCGAGCGTGATGCCGAGCGTAAGGCGGCGCGCCCAGGCGCTTTTGAGCGCGAGCGTCAGCACGGCCTTCATGCGGCGGGCTCCACGGCGGCACGATTGATGTCGGACAGCGCGACGGTCCGGTCGAAATGTGCGGCGAGGCGCGCGTCGTGGCTGACGAACAGCAGCGCGGCACCAGCGGCTGCCGCTTCTTTCAGCAGCAGGTCGATGAAGATCTGCTGGCGCGGCGCATCGAGCGCCGAGGTGGGCTCATCGGCGATCAGGATTTCCGGTCGGCCGATCAGGGCGCGGGCCGCCGCGACGCGCTGCTGCTGGCCGACTGAGAGTTCCGCCGCCGGCCTGCGCCAGAGAGCGGGAGCGAGGTCGAGGTGGGCCAGCAGCCGCCCCGCCTCGTCGCGCGGGCTGCGCTCCTGCGCGGCGCGCTCGCGGCGGCGCGCCGAAAAGGTGCAGGGCAGCAGCACGTTGTCGATGGCCGCCAGCCAGGGCAGGAGGTTGAACTGCTGGAACAGGAACCCGATGCTGTCGGCGCGCAAGCGGTCGCGCGCGCGACCGGAAAGGCGGGTCAACTCATGGCCGAGCACCTCGACGCAGCCGCGCTCAGGCAGGGCGACGCCGCCCAGCAGGCCGAGCAGCGTGCTCTTGCCGCCGCCGCTCGGTCCGTGCAGGAATACATGCTCGCCGGCATCGACGCGCAGCGCCGGAATGTCGAGGCAGGGCCGGGGTTGCCGAGGCCAGCGGAATGCGACGTCGCGGAGGAGAATTGCCGGCCCGGCCATCGGGACGAATCACCAGCCCAGCACGGGGTTCTTCGGCGCAAGCCGGCCAGCGCCCTGACCGGCCGGGCCGGCGCGCCGGACTTCGAGCCGGTATAGACGCCTGAAGTGCCTGAAGATCGTGGTCTCGATGCCCTTGAGCGCGGCGGGATTGGCGCAGCGGAATTCATAGCGGGCGTCGATGTCGGCATGTTCCCCGCCCCCGAATTTCGGCATGTCGACCCTGGCGGATTTCACCGCGCAGTTCGCGGCGGGCGTCGGCACGAAAAGCGCCGCCGCGTCATCGAGGACTTTTTCGGCGGCCCCGAGCGCGGCTTTTTCGCGGTCGTTCTTCGGCGCCCGCTCGAAGCCGACGATGGCGTCGAGGGGCAGTTCCAGGGTGATGCCGACCTGCCCCTTGTCGATGGCGACATCGAGGCGGCCGGCGCCATGCACATGGGCCTCGCCGGCATGGGCGTGCGCGCTGCCGAAGACCACCACGGCGATGCCGGCGGCGAGCAGCAGGCCGTGCCAGCCGATGTCGGCGGTCTCGCGCTTCAGGCGGGGCATCAGGTCGGCGACGGCGATGTAGAGGAAGCTGGCGGCGGCGAGGGTGATGATGGCGGGCACCCAGTCCAGTGCGCGCTCCAGCGCCAGATAGCCGATGACGCCGCCGGCCAGCGCGGCGAGGCTGGACACGCCGTTCCAGAACAGCGCACGCCCGCGCTTCCAGCCCGCCGCGAGGAGGATGGCGAAATCCCCGGCCTCCTGCGGCACCTCGTGGGCGATGATGGCGAACGTCGTCGCCCAGCCGAGTGCGGGGTCGGCGAGAAAGGCGGCGGCGATCAGCAGCCCGTCGGTGAAATTGTGGAAGCCGTCGCCGATCAGGATCAGCAGGGATGCGCCATGCGCGCCTTCCAGGTGGTGGTGGCTGTGGGTATGGTCGTCGCACTGCGGGTCGCATTGCGCGTCGAGGTCGCCGGCGCCGCTGTGCGCGTGACGCCAGAGCGCGAACTTTTCCAGCGCGAAGAAACCGAGGATGCCGGCCAGCAGCAGCGGAAAGAGTTCGTGCGGCGTCAGGCCAGACTCCAGCGCCTCCGGTAGCAGGTGCAGCGTCGCGGTCGCCAGCAGGAGCCCGGTTGAAAAGCTGACGGTCAGCGCCAGCCACTTGCGCGGCAGGCCGAACATCACCAGCGCGGCGGCGACGACGGAGAGCGCGCCGCCGAGCAGGCAGGCCAGGGCGATTTGCAGGAGGATCGAATGGGTCATGGGTGGCGGAGCAGGAAGTGCGCCATTGAATCACAGCAGTCCAGTAAATGCAACGATGTTGCATTTGACGCGGCACTATGCTCTCATTCGGGCATGGCCAGCGTTTCTTCTTCTCCGGATTCATCCGATCTGATCCGCGCCGCCGGGGTGAAGGTGACGCGTGCGCGCGTGCGCGTCCTGGATGCGCTGCGCGCCGCCCCCCGTCCGCTGCGCCATGGTGAACTCGATGCGCGGCTCGGCGACGACGGCGGTCCGGCGGTCGACCGCGTGACGCTCTACCGCGTCCTCGATTCGCTGGTCGCCTGCGGCCTCGCGCTGAAGGCCGCCGATACGCATGGCGTTTTCCGTTTCTCCGTTGCGGACGCACAGGACCGGCACGGCGGGCACGTGCATTTTCGCTGCACCGGCTGCGGGGGCGTGTTCTGCCTCAGGGCGCCACCACCACCACCACCGAAACTGCCGCGTGGCTTCCGCCTGGGCGAGGCGGAGTTCGACGTGCGCGGTACCTGCGCCAACTGCGCGCGCGAAGAGGCGGCGTGATGCGGATCGTCCGCGCCGTCCTCCTGTCGTCTGCGCTGCTGTGCGCCCAGCTTTTCCTCGCCGCGCACGGCATCGGCCATGCGTTCCACCACGATGACGCCGGCCAGGACGAGGCCTGCATCGAATGCCTCATGCTGTCTGGCATGCAGGGTGCGACGGCAACGGCATCCGCTGTCGCTGTTTTTACGGGTGTGCCGCCCGCACGGGTCGCCGTTCCGCCGGTGCCGACTATTGAGCGCCACCTGGCGTTTTACGGGCGCGCACCGCCTTTGCTTCAGGGCTGACATCGAATCTGCCCGCGCGGCCACCCGGTCGTGCGGCTTGTCATTTTCTGCCTTGGAGCTCCCAATGAATTACCCATCACTTGCCGTGCTGGCCGCCTCCGGCGTACTGGCCTCGCTGCCGGCGTCCGCTTCGGACTCCGACCTGAAAACCCTGCGCGAAGAAATTGCGCAAATGAGACAAGCCTACGAACAGCGTATTGCAGCGATGGAAAAACGCCTCGCCCAGGCGGAAGCTGCGCCCGCCGTGCCCGCGGCATCGGGAGCGGGCGAAGGCAAGGCCAGCGCATTCAACCCCGAAATCGGCCTCGTCCTGCAGGGCCGCGCGAAGAAGATGAAGGCGGTCGCCGAGCGCGCGGTTTCCGGCTACTGGCCCGCCGGTCATGCGCATGGCGACGAACGCGGTTTCTCGCTGGAGCATTCCGAACTGATTCTCTCGGCCAGCATCGACCCGGATTTTCGCGGCGCGGCACGGCTGGCCGTGGCTGGCGACGGTAGCGTGGAGGTCGAGGAGGCCAGCGTCTCCACCCTCGGGCTGGGCAACGGCCTGTCCGTGCGCGCCGGGCGCTTCGCCTCCGAGATCGGCTACCAGAACGCACAGCACGCGCACGAGTGGGACTTCGCCGACGCGAGCCTGATGCAGAAGGTGCTGTTCGGCGACGAGGGCTATCGGCAGGACGGCCTCCAGGTTAAATGGGTGGCGCCGACCGACCTGTTCCTCCAGTTCGGCGCGGAAATCGGCCGGGGCGCGACTTTCCCCGGCAGCAACCGGAACCAGAACGGCGTCGGCGCAACCGCGCTTTTCGCGAAACTCGGCGGCGACGTCGGCGCCTCGCATGCCTGGCAGGCGGGCTTCTCTTTCCACCATGCCCGCTCTCGGAATCGCGAAACGCATTTCGAGGACACGAACGAAGTCGAGGCCAAGGGGCTGTTCACGGGCAGGAGCCGCACCGCCATCGCCGATTTCGTCTGGAAGTGGGCGCCGGACGGCAACGCGAAGGAACGCGGCATCAAGCTCCAGACCGAATTCTTCCGCCGGACGGAAAGCGGCACGTTCGGCTGCGGCGGCCCGGTGACCAGCACCGACACCACCACCTGCACCGATGGTGTGGCGCTGGGCGATCTCCGCACCCGTCAGGGCGGCGGCTATGCCCAGGCCGTGTGGCAGTTCATGCCGCGCTGGCGTGCAGGCTACCGCCACGACTGGCTGAACAAGGGTGCCAAGTCCTACGCCGCCACGGCGGTGTTCGCCGTTCTCGATCCGGGCAACCAGTACTTCGCCGATTACAAGCCACGCCGCGACAGCGTGATGCTCGACTGGAGCAACTCCGAGTTCTCGCGCCTGCGGCTGCAATACGCACGGGATCGCGCGATGCGGGGCGTGGCCGACAATCAGGTGACATTGCAATACATCATGAGCCTCGGCGCCCATGGCGCTCACCGGTTTTAGGGGAGGGAAGGCGATGCGCACATTTGCATTCATGGCCGTACTGCTGTTGTCGCTGCCAGCCCACGCGCTCGAAGTCTTTGCCACCGTGCCCGAATGGGCGGCGCTGGCATCGGCGATCGGTGGCGGCAAGGTCAATGTCTTTTCCGCCACCCACGCGCTCCAGGACCCGCACCATGTGGATGCTCGTCCCTCGCTGATCGCCCGCGCCCGGCGAGCCGATCTGGTGGCGGCCACGGGCGCGGAACTGGAGGTCGGCTGGCTGCCCGTCGTGCTGCGCGAATCGGGCAATCCGAGGATTCAGCCCGGCCAGCCGGGCCACTTCGAGGCGGCGGCCCATGTCCGCATGCTCGACGTGCCCACACGGCTTGACCGCGCCGAGGGCGACGTGCATGCCGCCGGCAATCCGCATATCCAGACCGATCCGCGCAACTTCCTGAAGGTCGGCGAGGCGCTGGCGCGGCGGTTCGCCGAACTGGACCCGGCCAACGCGGCCGCCTACCGGTCGGGTTTCGATGACTTCGCGCGCGGGTGGCGCGAGGCCCTCGGCCGCTGGGAGAAGCAGGCGGCCCCGCTCAAGGGCCTGCCGGTCGTGGTGCAACACAAGTCCTGGCCCTACCTCCTCGACTGGCTGGGCATGAAGGAAGTGGCGGCGCTGGAACCCAAGCCGGGCGTCGAGCCCTCGGCGGCCCATCTTTCGCGCCTGGTTGAATCGACGAAGGGCGCCCGGATGGTGTTGCGCGCCGCCTGCGACAACCCGCGCCCCGCCGAATGGTTCTCGGCGAAGGCCGGTGGCGGCGTGCCCGTGGCCGTGCTGCCCTTCACCGTCGGCGGCAGCGAGGGGGCGAAAGACCTCTTCTCCCTGTTCGACGACACGATCCGGCGGTTGCTGGAGGCATCGCGTTGAGCATCGACTGGAGCCTGCTCGCCGCGCCATTTGCCGCCGGCCTGCTGGTGCTGGCGACCCATGTGCCGCTGGGCATCGAGGTGCTGCGTCGGGGGATCATCTTCATCGACCTCGCCATTGCCCAGGTGGCGGCGCTGGGCGTGATTGCGGCCGGCCTGGCGGAATGGGAGTCCGCCTGGGGCGTTCAACTGTCGGCCATGGGCGCCGCCGTGGCCGGCGCCCTGCTGCTGACCTGGACGGAGCGGCGCTGGCCCGACATCCAGGAAGCCCTGATCGGGCTGCTGTTTGTGGTGGCCGCGGCGGCGGGCATCCTTCTGCTCGCCGGCAACCCGCATGGCGGCGAGCATCTGCGCGACCTGCTGGCCGGCCAGATCCTGTGGGTCGGCTGGGTGCGGCTCGTCCCGGTGGCGGCGCTGTACGCGGCCATCCTCGGCCTGTGGATGGCCTTCGGAAATCGCATTGGGCGGGTCGGCTTCCATATCCTGTTTGCCCTGGCGGTCACCGCTTCGGTGCAGCTGGTCGGCGTGCTGCTGGTCTTCGTCAGCCTGATCGCCCCGGCCCTGGCGCTGCGCCGCCTGGCTGGCTGGCGCCGGCTGTCGGCCTCCTGGGCGCTGGGTGCCGCCGGTTACGGCGCCGGCCTGCTGTTCTCGGCGCTTTTCGACGTGCCGGCTGGCGCGGCCATCGTCTGCTGCCTGGCCGCCTTCTCCGTGGCCGCACTGGCCTTGGAGAAGGCGGCAGCTCCGGCGGGGCGGGTATAATCGGCCCATGCAGGAAAAGTACCTCCCCACCGAGATCGAGCAGGCCGCGCAGGCCCATTGGGCGTCGACCGGCGCCTTCCGCGCCACCGAGGCTTCGAAGAAGCCCAAGTACTACTGCCTGTCGATGTTCCCCTATCCGTCGGGCAAGCTGCACATGGGGCACGTGCGCAACTACACCATCGGCGACGTGCTGGCGCGCTGGCACCGGATGCGAGGCTTCAACGTCCTGCAGCCGATGGGCTGGGACGCATTCGGCCTGCCGGCCGAGAACGCGGCCATCCAGAACAGGGTGCCGCCCGCGAAGTGGACGTACGACAACATCGCCTACATGAAGCAGCAGCTCCAGTCGCTGGGGCTCGGCATCGACTGGACGCGCGAGCTGGCGACCTGCGCGCCCGCGTACTACAAGTGGAACCAGTGGCTGTTCCTGCGCATGCTGGAGGCGGGCATCGCCTACAAGAAGACCCAGGTGGTGAACTGGGACCCGGTCGACCAGACCGTGCTCGCCAACGAGCAGGTGATCGAGGGCCGCGGCTGGCGCACCGGCGCCCTGGTCGAGAAGCGCGAGATCCCCGGCTACTACCTGGCCATCACGAAGTACGCCGACGAACTGCTGTCATCGCTCGACACGCTGCCCGGCTGGCCTGAGCGCGTGAAGACCATGCAGGCCAACTGGATCGGCAAGAGCGCAGGCGTGCGCTTCCACTTTCCCTACGAACTGGACGGCCGGCGGGAGAAGCTCTGGGTCTATACGACGCGCGCCGACACGATCATGGGCGTGACCTTTTGCGCGGTCGCCGCCGAGCATCCGCTGGCGGCGCATGCCGCCAATGCCAACGGGGGCAATCCGGTGCTCGCCGCATTCATCGACGAATGCAGGCACGGATCGGTCATGGAGGCGGACATCGCCACCATGGAAAAGAAGGGCATGCCGACGGGTATCTCCGTGACGCATCCGCTCACGGGCGAGCAGGTGCCGGTGTGGGTCGCCAACTACGTGCTGATGGGCTACGGCGAGGGCGCGGTGATGGCCGTGCCGGCGCACGACGAGCGCGACCTCGACTTCGCCCGGAAATACGGGCTGCCGGTGCGCGAGATCGAGCTGACGCCCGTCGAGGCCGTCGCCGACGAGCTGAGGGCGAAGGGATTCGGCGACACGCAGGTGCAGTACCGGCTGCGCGACTGGGGCGTCTCGCGCCAGCGCTACTGGGGCTGCCCGATCCCGCTGATCCACTGCGAAAGCTGCGGAACGGTGCCAGTCCCCGACGACCAGCTGCCCGTCGTGCTGCCCGAGGACTGCGTGCCGGACGGCTCCGGCAACCCACTGCACAAGCGGCCCGATTTCCTGAATTGCATCTGCCCCAAGTGCGGCAAACCCGCGAAGCGCGAGACCGACACGATGGACACCTTCGTCGACTCGAGCTGGTACTACGCGCGCTATTGCTCGCCGGACGCTCCGACGATGACCGATGAACGGGTCGGCTACTGGATGCCGGTCGACCAGTACATCGGCGGCATCGAACACGCGATCCTGCACCTGCTTTATTCGCGCTTCTGGACGAAGGTCATGCGCGACCTGGGGCTGGTCGGGGTCGACGAGCCCTTCGCCAACCTGCTGACGCAGGGCATGGTGCTCAATGGCGGCTCCAAGATGTCGAAGTCGAAGGGAAACGGCGTAGACCCCGACGCGCTGATCGCGCAGTACGGGGCCGATACCGCGCGCTTCTTCATCATCTTCGCGGCCCCGCCGGACCAGTCCCTCGAGTGGTCGGATTCCGGCGTCGAGGGCGCCTACCGCTTCATGAAGCGGCTGTGGGCATTCGGCCATGCGCTCAAGTCGCAGACGGCCGCCGACGAAGCCGGGGCGCTGCGCCGCGAAATCCACCTGCTGCTCAAGCAGGCCAACTACGACCTCGGCAAGCTCCAGTTCAACACCGTCGCCTCGGCCGCGATGAAGATGCTCAACGCGCTTGAAAAGTCGCCGTCGGACGCCCATGCGAGGGAGGGCTTCTCGATCCTGCTGCGCCTCCTGTCGCCGATCACGCCGCACATCTGCCACGCGCTGTGGCGCGAGCTGGATTTTGGCGAGGACATCCTCGCCGCGCCCTGGCCGGAGCCGTTGGAATCGGCCCTTGTCCAGGACGAGATCGAGCTGGTGCTGCAAGTGAACGGCAAGACACGCGGCAGCGTGTGCGTGCCGGCCGGTGCCGACAGGGCCGCCATCGAGGCTGCGGCGCTGGCCTCGGAGGCGGCATCGAAATTCATGGAAGGCCGGCCGGCGAAGAAGGTCGTCGTCGTCCCCGGCCGCCTCGTCAATATCGTCGCCTGAAAGAGACCCATGCGCCAATTCGCTTTGCTCACCCTGCTGGCAGCGGTCACGATCCTCTCCGCCTGCGGCTTCCGGCTGCGCGGCAGCTTCGACACGCCGCTGCCCTTCGAGACGCTGCACATCGCCCAGCCGGAAACCAGCGAACTGCACGCGGCCCTCAAGCGCAGCATCGAGGCCACCGGAAAGACGCGCATCGTGAAGGAGGCCAAGGACGCGCAGGCCGTCCTGTCGGTGCTCGGCGACAGCCAGCAGAAGAACATCCTGTCGCTGTCCGCCGCCGGCCGGGTGCGCGAATTCCAGCTTGTTCGCACCTTCGGCTTCCGCCTGCACGACCCGAAGGGCCGGGACTTCATGCCGCCGGGCACCATCGTCGTCCGCCGCGAAATCACCTTCAGCGACGAGCAGGTGCTCTCGAAGGAATCCGAGGAGGCCCTGCTCTGGCGCGACATGCAGGCCGACCTGGTGCAGCAGCTCCTGCGCCGGCTGGCGGCGGCCAAGACCAGGCCGCTTGACGGGCAGTAGGCCATGCAGCTGCGCCCGGAGCAGCTTGCCGCGCACCTCGAAAAGCCGCTGGCGCCACTCTACGTTATCCACGGCGACGAGCCGCTCCTGACCATCGAGGCCGGCGACGCCATCCGCGCCGCCGCCCGCCGCCAGGGGTTCGATGAGCGCGAAGTGCTGGTGGCCGGCCAGGGGTTCAAGTGGGACGACCTCTTCCTCGCCGGCGGCAACCTTTCGCTCTTCGGCGGAGCCAAACTCATCGACCTGCGCATTCCGTCGGGCAAGCCCGGGCGCGAGGGCGGCGAGGCGTTGCAGCGGTACTGCAAGCAGCTCGGCCCCGGTGTGGCGACCCTCGTCACCCTGCCCGAACTGGACTGGCAGGTGCGCAAGTCCGCCTGGTTCACGGCGCTCGCCAATGCCGGCGCGGCCATCGAGTGCAATGCGCCGCCGCTGCCGCAGCTGCCCGACTGGCTCGCCCGGCGCCTCGCGCGCCAGAAGCAGACGGCGTCGCGCGAGGCGCTCGAATTCATCGCCGCCCATGTCGAGGGCAACCTGCTGGCCGCCCACCAGGAAATCCAGAAACTCGGCCTGCTCCATCCGGAAGGCCCGATCAGCCTGGCGCAGGTGGAGGCCGCCGTGCTAAACGTCGCCCGCTACGACATCGACGGGCTGCGCGAGGCCGTGAAGAACCGCGACCTCGCGCGCTGCGCGCGCACGCTGGACGGCCTGAAGGCCGAGGGCGCCGCGCCGCCGTTGGTGCTCTGGGCGCTGGCGATGGAGGCCCGCGCCCGCGCGGCCCGGGCGGCGGTCTTGCACGCGGCGCGCATCGACCGCATCATCAAGGGCGTCGCGAAGGGCGACACCTGGGACGAATTCCTCCAACTCGCATTGAGATTGACCCGAGCATGAACATCGAAACCTACATGCAGGATGTCGGCCGGGCCGCCCGCCAGGCTTCGCGCGGCATGGCGAAGGCCTCGACCGCCGCCAAGAACGCCGCGCTCCTGGCGATGGCCGGGGCCATCCGCGCCCGCCGCGACGAACTGCTGGCCGCCAACGCGGCGGACGTGGAGGAGGCGAGGGCGAACGGCCTGGAGCCCGCCATGATCGACCGCCTGACGCTCACCGCCAAGGGCATCGAGTCCATGGCACAAGGGCTGGAGCAGGTCGCCGCCCTGCCCGACCCCGTCGGCGAGATCACCGACCTCAAGCGCCGCCCGACCGGCATCCAGGTGGGCAGGATGCGCGTGCCGCTGGGCGTGGTCGGCATCATCTACGAGGCGCGGCCCAACGTCACGGCCGACGCGGCGGCGCTGTGCCTGAAATCCGGCAACGCCGCGATCCTGCGCGGCGGCCGGGAGGCGATGCGCTGCAACCAGGCGATCGCCGCCGCCGTCCGCTCGGGACTGACTATTGCGGGGCTGCCCGAAACGGCCGTGCAGGTGATCGAGACCACCGACCGCGCAGCCGTCGGCCACCTGGTCGCCATGCCGGAGTACGTCGACGTGATCGTGCCGCGCGGCGGCAAGGGCCTGATCGAGCGCATCTCGAAGGAGGCGCGCGTGCCCGTCATCAAGCACCTGGACGGCAACTGCCACGTCTATGTCGATGAGTCCGCCGATCCCGACAAGGCGCTGAGGATTCTCGAAAACGCCAAGACCCAGCGGCTGGGCACCTGCAACACGGCCGAGTCGCTGCTGGTGGCCCGTCCGGTCGCCGCCGCCCAACTGCCCCGGCTCGCCGCGATGCTGGTTGCAAAGGGCGTGGAAATCCGCGGCTGCGAGGAAACCCGCGCGCTCGTGCCGGTGGCTACGGCCGCGACCGAGGAGGATTACGCCACCGAGTACCTCGCCGCGATCATTTCCTGCAAAGTCGTCGCTGGCGTCGATGAAGCCATCGCCCACATCAACCAATACTCGTCGGCCCACACCGAGGCCATCGTCACCGAGGATTACACGAACGCGATGCGCTTCCTGCGCGAGGTGGATTCGAGCAGCGTGATGGTGAACGCCTCGACGCGCTTTGCCGACGGCTTCGAGTACGGCCTGGGCGCCGAGATCGGCATCTCCACCGACAAGTTCCACGCGCGCGGCCCGGTGGGCCTGGAGGGGCTCACGAGCCAGAAGTGGATCGTGCTGGGCAATGGTGAAGTGCGCGGCTGAGTCCGGCTATCAGGCCGTCGTCGCCGCGCCGGGCTTCTGCCTGGGCGTGCGCTGCGGCACCACGCAAATCGTCGAAATCGCCTTCCTCGAACCGCAGGCCGAAATCGCGCCGACCTCGCCGCTCGCGAAAGAAGCCGTGCGCCAGTTGCGCGCATGGCTCACCGACCCGTCCTTCCGGTTTTCCCTGCCGCTTCCGCCTGCCGGCACGGCCTTTCAGCGCCGCGTCTGGGCGACCATCGCCGCCATCCCGCCGGGCGAAATCCGGACTTACGGGGAACTGGCGCGCGACATCGGCAGCGGGCCGCGGGCCGTCGGCAACGCCTGCGGCGCAAATCCCTGGCCGGTCGTCGTGCCCTGCCACCGCGTGGTGGCCGCCGGGGGGCGTCTGGGCGGCTTCGCGCGCCATTGCGACGGCTTCTTGCCCGAAGTCAAACGCTGGCTGCTGAACCATGAGCGACGCCGGGCTGATTGATCAGTTTTCAGACGCCCTCTGGCTCGCCGACGGGCTGTCGAAGAACACGCTTTCCGCTTACCGCTCCGATCTCGCCCTATTCGCCGCGTGGCTCGCGGACCGCGGCACGAATCTCGCCGATGCAACCGAGGCGGACATCAACGGCTACCTCGCCCATCTCCACGGGCGTCCCGGCGGCTTCAAGGCCACCTCCCAGCGGCGGCTGCACTCGGTGCTGCGCCGCTTTTTCGGCTGGCTGCTCGACCAGGGCCGCATCCGGACCGACCCGCTGCTCAACGTCGAGCGCCCCCTGCGCGCACCGCGATTTCCAAAAACGCTTTCGGAGAAGAACGTCGAGGACCTTCTGGCGGCGCCGGATGTCGATGCGCCGCGGGGGCTGCGCGACCGCGCGCTGCTGGAAGTGCTTTATGCGACTGGCCTGCGCGTCTCGGAGCTCACGGGCATGAGGCTCTTCGAGCTGGGCCTTTCCGACGGCGTCGTCCGCGTTTTCGGCAAGGGATCGAAGGAGCGCATGGTGCCCCTGGGCGAAGTCGCCGTCGAATGGATGCAACGCTACCTTCAGGAGGGGCGTCCGGCGCTGCTCAAGGGCCGGGCATCCGATTTCGTCTTCGTCACCGGCCGCGCCGGCAAGGTCGACACGGGCATGTCCCGCCAGATGGCCTGGACGCTGATCAAGAAGCACGCGGCCACCGCCGGCATCCCGCGCGAGCGGATTTCACCGCACGTGCTGCGCCACGCATTCGCCACCCACCTGCTCAACCACGGCGCCGACCTGCGCGTGGTGCAGATGCTGCTCGGCCACGCCGACATCTCGACGACCCAGGTCTACACCCACGTGGCGCGGGAGCGCCTGAAGCGGCTCCACGCGCAGCACCACCCCAGGGGTTAGCGGCTTCTTTCGATCTGCACACCCACCCGCCGCACGCCTCTGGCGATCCCCACCTTGGCGATTGAAATCCTCACCCAGGGTGCGCGGAACTCGTCGAGCATCAGGCCGATGACGTACTCGCCCAGCGTTTCGAGCAGGTTGAAGTGGCGCTGCGCGAGCTCGCCGCGAATGCGGGAGATCACCTCGGCGTAGTCGATGGTCTTGGCGATGTCGTCGTCGCGCGCCGCCTCGTCGGGCACGCCGAAGGTCAGGCTGATGTCGAGCGTCTGGGGCGCGGCCTTCTCGCGGGCGTAGATGCCGACGTGCGCTTCGACCCTGAGGTCGTCGATGAATATGAAGTCCATGGGGGGGGTGGGCTCGTTTACAATGCCGCCCATTCTATGGAAACGACGCCCTCCCTGCTCATCTGCGCCGCGCTCGGCTACCTGCTCGGATCGCTGCCCTTCGCGGTGATCGTCTCGAAGTCCTTCGGCCTGGCCGATCCGCGCAGCTTCGGCTCGGGCAATCCGGGCGCCACCAACGTGCTGCGCACCGGCAACAAGGCCGCCGCCGCGCTGACGCTGCTGGGCGACGCCGCCAAGGGCTGGTTCGCCATGCTGCTCGCCGCAAAAATCGGCGGCGGCGACACGGCGATTGCCATCGCGGGCCTCGCCGCCTTCCTCGGCCATGTATTCCCGGTGTTCCTGAAATTCAGGGGCGGCAAGGGCGTCGCCACCGCGCTCGGGGTGCTGGCGGGCTTTTCCGGCTGGTTGGCGCTGGCCTGCGCGGCCGTATGGGTCGCCATCGCGTTTACCTTCCGCTACTCCTCGCTGGCGGCGCTCGCCGCCGCCGCGGTTGCGCCGCTGGCGGCCTGGGCGATTGTCGGCCGCGAGGTCGCCATCGCCGTGCTGACGATGTCGCTGTTGCTGGCCTGGCGCCACAAGACGAACCTCAAAAAACTCCTCGCCGGCACCGAAAGCCGGATCGGCGGGAAGAAGACGGCTAGCCCGTAACCTCGCCGAGCGGCCATCTCGGCCGCACCGCAAAGGCGCCGGTGGCGCCCGCCGGCCGCTCGCCCGCCAGCAACCGCTGGCTGCCCGCGAAGGCGATCATCGCGCCGTTGTCCGTGCACAGTTCCAGTTCCGGGTAATAAACACGCACGCCGGCGGCTGCCGCCTCGGCGTCGAGGCGTTCGCGCAGCCGGCGGTTGGCGCCGACGCCCCCGGCCACCACCAGCCGGTCGAGGCCGCAATGCCGTGCCGCAGCGACTGACTTTCTGGCCAGAACCTCGGACACCGCCTCCTGGAACTCCCAGGCGAGGTCTGCCTTCCGATGGATATCCATCGACTGCCTGCGCGCCTCGGTCAGCACCGCCGTCTTCAGGCCGGAAAAGCTGAAATTGAAGTCGCCGCTGTTCAGCATGGGGCGCGGCAGCGAGAGATCGCTGGGGCCGCCTTCCGTGGCCAACGCGGCCAGCGCCGGCCCGCCGGGATAGCCCAGGCCGAGCAGCTTGGCCGTCTTGTCGAAGGCCTCGCCGGCGGCGTCGTCGAGGGATTCGCCGAGCAATTCGTAAGCGCCCACTTTCGTTACACGCATGAGCTGCGTGTGTCCGCCGGACACGAGCAGGGCAATAAACGGGAATCCCGGCGGGTCGCGGGAGAGGAGCGGCGAAAGCAGGTGCCCCTCCAGGTGATGCACCGGCAGGGCCGGCACGGAGAGCGCCAGGGCGAGGGATTCGGCGAAGCTGGCGCCCACCAGCAGCGCGCCTGCCAGCCCCGGCCCTGCCGTGTAGGCGATGGCGTCGATGTCGGCCTTGCCGGCCTCCGCCTCGGCCAGCACCCGGTCGAGCAGCGGAACCAGCCGGCGGATGTGGTCGCGGGACGCCAGCTCCGGCACCACGCCGCCGTAGGCCTCGTGCATCGCCACCTGGGTGTGGACGGCGTGGCCGAGCAGGCCCCGCCCGGTGTCGTAGAGGGCGATGCCGGTTTCGTCGCAGGAGGATTCGATGCCGAGGACGAGCATGGGCGGGATTTTAATTGACATGCGGCAGAAAATCGCTAGAATGCGCGCCTTTCCCGATCTACCCAGGACAAAGTCAATGCCCGGTATCCGTCTCAAGGAAAACGAGCCTTTCGAGGTCGCCATCCGCCGCTTCAAGCGCACCATCGAGAAGGCAGGCACGCTCACCGAACTGCGCGCCCGCGAGTTCTACGAAAAGCCCACCGCCGAACGCAAGCGCAAGCTGGCCGCCGCCGTCAAGCGCCACCACAAGCGCATCCGCAGCCAGACGCTGCCGCCGAAGCTCTACTGAGCTTCACGCCGCCCGCGGCCTGAATACCGGCCAAGATCGCCTGCGCGGTCTTGGCCTTTGTCGTTTCAAGGAGTCCCCTGTGTCACCTATGTCCCTCAAGACCCGCATCGTTGATGACATGAAAACCGCCATGAAGGCACGGGAATCCGCGCGCCTGGCGGCCATCCGCCTGCTCATGGCCGCCATGAAGCAGAAAGAAGTGGATGAGCGCATCGAGCTGGACGACGCCGGCGTGGTCGGCGTCATCGAGAAGATGCTCAAGCAGCGCAGGGATTCCATCGCCCAGTACGAGGCGGCCAAGCGCCAGGATCTGGCCGACGCCGAGAAGTTCGAGGTCGGGGTGCTGACGGCCTACATGCCGGCGGGGCTCTCCGCCGACGAGGTGGCGGCCATCGTCGCTGCGGCCGTCGCCGAATCGGGCGCAAAATCGCCCGCCGACATGGGCAAGGTCATGGCCATCGTCAAGCCCAAGATCGCCGGCCGTGCGGACATGGCCGAGGTTTCGAAGCTCGTCAAGGCGAAACTGGGTGGCCAGTAAGCAGGGCATAATGCCCTCGTGATACCGGAGAGCTTCGTCCAGGAACTGTTGGCCCGCGTCGACATCGTCGACGTGGTCGAGCGCTACGTGCCGCTGAGAAAGGCGGGCGCCAACCATTCGGCCTGCTGCCCCTTCCACTCGGAAAAGACCCCCTCATTCACCGTCAGCGCGTCCAAGCAGTTCTACCACTGCTTCGGCTGCGGCGCCCACGGCAGCGCGATCGGCTTCCTCATGCAGTATTCGGGGCTCGGCTTCATCGAGGCCGTGGAAGACCTGGCCCATGGCGTCGGCATGCAGGTGCCGCAGGTGGCTGCGCAGCACACCGCGGATCGCGCGAAGAAGGCGCCCCTCACGGAGCTGATGGCTCGCGCCGCCCGGTTTTACCGCGACCGGCTCAAGACATCGCCCAGGGCCATCGACTACCTCAAGGGCCGCGGGCTGACGGGGGAAATCGCGGCGAAGTTCGGCCTCGGCTACGCGCCCGACGACTGGCAGGGGCTGCAAGGCGTCTTTCCCGACTACGGCGATCCGGCGCTGGCCGAATGCGGCCTGGTCATCGAGAACGAGCAGGGCCGCCGCTACGACCGCTTCCGCGACCGCGTCATGTTCCCCATCCTCGATCAGCGCGGCAACGTGATCGGCTTCGGTGGCCGCATTCTCGGCAATGAAAAAGCCGCCGATGGCGCCGCGGCCGGGCCGAAATACCTCAACTCGCCCGAAACGCCGCTGTTCGAGAAGGGCCGCGAACTCTATGGCCTCACCCAGGCGCGGGCCGCAATCCGCGAGGCCGACACGGTCATCGTTGTCGAAGGCTACATGGATGTCGTCGCCCTGGCCCAGCACGGCGTGGCCAACGCGGTGGCGACGCTGGGCACCGCCACCACGCCGAACCACGTCCACAAGCTGCTGCGCCAGGCGTCCCGCGTCGTCTTCTGCTTCGATGGCGACGCGGCGGGCCGCAAGGCTGCGTGGCGCGCGCTGGAAGCCAGCCTGGAGCAGCTGGCCGACGACAAGTCCGTGGGCTTCCTGTTCCTGCCGGCCGAACACGACCCGGACAGCTTCGTGCGCGCGGAGGGGGCCGACGCCTTCCGTCGACTGGTCGCCCATCCGACGATGCTCTCGGAATTCCTGCTCAGGGAAGTCAAGTCCCGCGTCGACCTTTCGACGCATGAAGGCCGCGCCGGGCTGGTGCCGGAAGCCCGGCCCCTGCTCCAGCGCCTCGCGGCGCCGATGCTGCGGGTGCAGCTCGTCAAGGCGATCGCCGAAGCGGCCGCCATGGCCCAGGCCGAAGTCGAGGCCGCGTGCGGCCTGAAACCCATGGCGGGCGGGCGGCCGCCACCCCCCCGCCAGCCGCGCGTCCTCGAAATTTCCCAGATGCGCACGCTGCTGCGGGCGGTCATCCAGCAGCCGACGCGCGCCGCCCGCATTCCGTTCGAGCGGCTCCCGACCGGCCGGCCGGAAGGCGATGCGCTGCACGCCATCGTCACCGCCATGGATCTCGGCGAACTGCCGGCGAGCAGCAGCGCCGGCATCCTGGATGAGTTCTTCCGGGGCACGCCCCACCAGAAGGTCATCGCCGCCATTTCCGCAACGCTGCCGGAAAACGGCGAGGACGAAAGCGCTCTGGAGCAGGAGTTCAACGATGCGGTCGAGCGCATGCGCCACGAGGAGGTCGCCGAGGCCATCGACGGCGAAATCGAAGCGCTCGCCATTAAAAGCCGGGCGGGCGGGCTGGCTCCCGCCGACGGCCAGCGCCTGAGGGAGCTCCTGTCCAGGAAGGAGGACATGAAGAAAAAGGCCAGGAAAAACGAGGAATTCCGTATATAATTAACGGTTTCCCAATGCTTGTTCGGCACGGTCGATGCGTTGTGCCGATTGGCACCGCGCGAGCGATGCCAATAAGCGCCTGATTCCGAGGAACGACATGCCGAAGGAAGCCGCGAAGCAGTCCAGGTCGAAGACTACTGCGAAGGAAATGCCTAAAACGGCACCCGAAAAGAAGGCGGCACCGGCAAAGAAGGCAGCCGCCCGTCCGGAACTCTCCGCCAAGCCCAAATCTGCCACGCCGGAAGCGGCGCCCAAGCCGGCCCTGGAACCCCGGGGCAAGAAGGCCAAGGGCAAGGTGCCACCGCCGGCGGCGGCGGTTGTCCAGCCGCTCGACCTGGAAACCAAGCGCACCCGCCTCAAGACCCTGATCGCGCTGGGCAAGGAACGCGGCTTCCTGACCTACGCCGAGATCAATGATCACCTTCCCGACGACCTGGTGGATGCCGAGCAGATCGAGTCGATCATCTCGACGTTCAACGACATGGGCGTCCAAGTTTATGACGAGGCACCCGCCGAGGATCTGCTGCTCGCCGAACAGGCGCCAGCGCCCGTCGACCAGGAAGCGGTCGAGGAGGAGGCTGAGCAGGCGCTCGCCACCGTCGACTCCGAGTTCGGTCGCACCACCGACCCGGTTCGCATGTACATGCGCGAGATGGGTTCGGTGGAATTGCTCACCCGCGAAGGCGAAATCGAGATCGCAAAGCGCATCGAGGACGGCCTCAAGCACATGGTGATAGCCATTTCCGCCTGCCCGACCACCATCGCGGAAATCCTCGAAATGGCCGCCAAGGTGGCGCGCGACGAGATGCGCATCGACGAGCTCGTGGACGGCCTCATCGATCCCAACGCCGCCTCCGCGGACATCGAGGCCCTGGCCGAGGCCGATGACCTCGAAAGCGAGGAGGAGGAGGACGAGGATGCCGAAGGGGCACGGGTCACCGCATCCCTGCTGAAGCTCAAGCAGGACGCCCTGGAACGCTTCGCCCTCATCCATCAGTATTACGGCAAGATGATGGCGGCTCTGTCCAAAAAGGGATCGCAGGACAGATCCTACATGCGGGTCCAGAAACAAATTTCCGACGAGCTGATGAACATCCGGTTCACCGCCCGCTCCATCGAGCGCCTGTGCGATTCCGTACGCGGCATGGTGGAGGCCGCCCGCGGTCACGAGCGCAAGATCATGCACCTGTGCGTAGACAAGGCCCACATGCCGCGCCAGCATTTCATCAAGGTGTTTCCCGGCAATGAAATCAGCATGGAGTGGCTCAAACACGAGGTGCAGTCGGGCAAGCCCTACGGCGCGCAGCTGATGCGCGCGGCGCCGGCCATCCTGGAAGAGCAGCAGAAATTGATCGGCCTGCAGGACCGCATCGGCATCCCCCTCAAGGAGCTCAAGGACATCAACAAGCAGATGTCCACCGGCGAAGCCAAGGCGCGGCGCGCCAAGCGCGAGATGACCGAGGCCAACCTGCGCCTGGTGATCTCCATCGCCAAGAAGTACACCAACCGCGGTCTGCAATTCCTCGACCTGATCCAGGAAGGCAACATCGGCCTGATGAAGGCGGTGGACAAGTTCGAATACCGCCGCGGCTACAAGTTCTCGACCTACGCCACCTGGTGGATCCGCCAGGCCATCACCCGCTCGATCGCCGACCAGGCGCGCACCATCCGCATCCCGGTGCACATGATCGAGACCATCAACAAGATGAACCGCATCAGCCGCCAGATTCTCCAGGAAACCGGCCTCGAACCCGATCCCGCCACGCTGGCGATCAGGATGGAAATGCCCGAGGACAAGATACGCAAGATCCTCAAGATTTCCAAGGAGCCGATCTCCATGGAAACGCCGATCGGTGACGACGACGATTCCCATTTGGGCGATTTCATCGAGGACCAGTCCACGCTGGCGCCGGCCGACGCCGCGCTTTTCGCCAGCCTGCGCGAAGTGACCAAGGACGTCCTCGACAGCCTGACGCCGCGCGAAGCCAAGGTGCTGCGCATGCGATTCGGCATTGAGATGAACACCGACCACACGCTGGAGGAAGTCGGCAAGCAGTTCGACGTCACCCGCGAGCGCATCCGCCAGATCGAGGCCAAGGCCCTGCGCAAGCTGCGCCATCCCTCGCGGTCGGAGAAATTGCGCAGCTTCCTCGACGGCGCAGAGTAGTCACCGGGCCGGTAGCTCAGTTGGTCAGAGCAGGCGACTCATAATCGCTCGGTCACAGGTTCAAGTCCTGTCCGGCCCACCAATCACAGGATCGGCAGTTCCGCCGCCTGTCGTTTCAGCGCGGCGCGGGCCTCGTGCCAACCCGGATAGAGGCGCTCCACCACGCCCCAGAAGCGCGGGCTGTGGTTCATCTCGACCAGATGGGCCAGTTCGTGGGCCACCACGTAGTCGATCAGTTCCGGCGGCAGGTGGATCAGGCGCCAATTCAGGCGGATTCCGGTCTCCCGGCTGCAGCTGCCCCAGCGCGTGCGAGCCGAGGAAAGGGCCAGTGGCGGCGGCGGACAGCCCATGCGTTCCGCGTAGTGGGCGATGCGCCCGGCGAAATGCCCGAGCGCCCGGCGTTGCAGGGCGCGGCGGGCGAGCCCGCCGATGTCGGCGTCCGGCCGCGCCGCCAGTTCCAGCGCGTCTTCCTGCCAGTAGATGCGGTTCCCGCCGGCGGTGATCCGTACACGCACCTCGCCGCCGAGCAACGGCAAGCGGGCGCCGTCACACACCGCCAGGTACCGCGATGCCGCGCGGCCGGCATGTTCGTCGAGCTTTTTCAGGACCCAGTCGCCATGACCTCGCACGAAGGCGTCGATCTCGGCCAGGCTCGCGTTGCGGGGGGCGCCGACGCGCAAGCCGCGCTCGTCGATGGTCATGGACAGCCTTCGCCGCCGCCCCTGGCGCAGTTCAAAGACGACGATACGCTCGCCGATCTGGAGATGGCGCGCCCTCGGGGGCGGCGCGGCCGGAGGCGGGTGGAAAAGAAAAAGCTGCTCGAACAACGTCAGACGGCGCCGAAGAGTTCCGGCATCGCCGTCGATGTCGGCAGCCCCGCGATGGCGTGCCGGGCCGCCTGCCCGATCACGTCCTCGGGCTGTTCGGCCAGCCGCCAATGGAAGCGCAGGCCGCCTTTGCCGTCCTGCCGCACCCAGCTTGCGCGGCTGGCGAAGGACAGGGAAGCCTCCGGCGTCGGGCGGCCGAGGCGGCGGGATTCCGTCGCCAGCGCGGCGGAGATCAGGCGCACCGCCTGGGCGCGCAACCAGGTTTCGGCGGCGTCCCGGATCTGGCGCGGCGAGGCTTCCGGCGGCAGCGGCAAGTGCAGCGTGTCGCCTTCGAGAACGGCTTCCCTGCGGCCGCCCCCGCAACCATTGTCCAGGCGCAGCGCCACCGTCGCGCCGAGATAGGCCAGCGGCGCACCGTCGTGCCAGCGCGCGGCGGCGCCATCCGCGTGGCCCTCGCCGCCGTCAAGCCGCAGCGCCAGTTGGGGATCGCGTTGCTTCATTTCGATAGAGATGCGGGCTGATGCGGCGCATTTCGGCTTCGATCCAACCTTCCGCGCGGCGGTTGATCTCGTCCGCGGCCAGTCCCGCCGGATCGATGGCCGGGCCGATGCTGACCGTCACCCTCCCCGGCCGCTTGAGGAAGGCGTTGCGGCGCCAGAACTCGCCGGAATTGAGGGCCACGGGCACGACGGGCGCGCCGGACTTGGCGGCAAGCCAGGCGCCGCCGATCTTGTAGCGTTTCTTGTGGCCGGGCATGACACGGGTGCCTTCGGGAAAGACGATGACCGAATAGCCTTCGCCGAGACGCCGCCTGCCCTGGTTCGCCACCTGGGCAAGGGCATCCTTGCCGGCCGCGCGGTCGATGCCGACGAAGGGCATGAGCTTGAGGCCCCAGCCGAAGAAGGGCAGCCAGTGCAGCTCCTTTTTATAGACGAACGCGGTCAGCGGGAAAATCGTCTGCAGGGCGAACGTCTCCCAGGCCGACTGATGCTTGCTGAGGATGACACAGGGCGTCCGGGGAATGTTCTCGCATCCCAGCACGCGATGCTCGATGCGCAGAAGGCGGCGGATCAGCCACATCACCAGCCGAACCCAGGGCATGACGAAAAACCGGCGGCGGCGGGCGGGCAGCCAGAACACCGAGAGTAAGGCCAGCACTATCGCCGGCGTGGTGGCCAGCATCGCCAGCATGAACAGGAGCGAGCGCAGGAAGATCATCGGGTGATGCTGGCGGTGGCCGCCGCGAGATCGTCGAACACACGGGTTTCCGGCGGCAGCGCGGGGTCGAGGCGGGTTTTCTGGCCCTTGCCCGTCAGTACCAGGATGGGCCGCGCGCCCATCTTCGCCGCCGCCTGAAGGTCACGCAGGGAATCGCCCACCGCCGGCACCCCCTTCAGGGAAGTGTTGTAGCGGGCGGCGATCTGTTCGAGCATGCCCGGCTTGGGCTTGCGGCAGGCGCACTGGTCGCCGTTGGTATGGGGACAGAAGAAGACGCCGTCGATGCGGCCGCCCAGCTGGGCCGCGGCCTTGATCATCTTCTCGTGGATGGCGTTCAGGGTGTCCATTTCGAACAGGCCCTGGCCGATGCCGGACTGGTTGGTCGCCACCACGATGCGATAGCCCCACTGGGTGAGCCGTGCGATGGCTTCCAGGCTGCCGGGAATGGGCTGCCATTCGTCCGGCGACTTGATGTACTGGTCGGAGTCGAAGTTGATGACGCCGTCGCGGTCGAGGATGATGAGCTTCATGCCGAGAGCCGGGAAAGGTCGGCAACGCGGTTCATCGCCTGGTGCAGGATGGCGAGCAGGCCGAGCCGGTTGGCGCGCAGCGCGGCGTCTTCGGCATTGACCATCACTCCGTCGAAAAAGGCGTCGACCGGCCCCTTCAGCGCCGCCAGCGATTGCAGCGAACCCGCGTAATCGCCGGCGTCGAACGCGGCATCCGCTTTCGGCCTCACTCCGGCCAGCGCCGCGTTCAGCGCGACCTCGGCAGGCTCCGCGAGCAGCGCGGCATCGATCTTCGCCGTCACACCGCCACTGACTTTCTTCAGGATGTTGCCGACGCGTTTGTTGGCGGCGGCGAGGCTTGCCGCCTCAGGCAGCGCGGAGAAAACGCGCACGGCGGCCAGCCGCTTCGGGATGTCGCCGAGACGCTGCGGGCGGAGGCCGACGACGGCATCGACTTCCTGCGCCGAGTAGCCATGCTCGCGCAGGCTGCCGGCGAGGCGCTCGTAGATGAAGTCGGCCAGCTGCGCAGCCACGCCAGCATCCTTCACCTGCGCCACGCCGAACAGCCATGAGAGGTCGAGCGGGAAATCCTGCTCGATCAGCATGCGGATCACGCCGAGCGCATGGCGGCGCAGCGCAAAGGGGTCCTTGTCGCCGGTCGGCAGCTGGCCGATGCCGAACATGCCGGCCAACGTCTCCAGCTTGTCGGCCAGCGCGACGCACAAGCCGACGGGCCCGCGGGGCAGTTCGTCGCCGGCGAAACGCGGCTTGTAGTGGTCCTCGATGGCGTCGGCGATCTCTGCCGGCAGGCCGTCGTGCAGCGCGTAGTAGCGGCCCATGATCCCTTGCAGCTCGGGGAACTCGCCCACCATATCGGTGAGGAGGTCGGCCTTGGAGAGCAGCGCGGCCTGGTCGGCCTGGCGTGCCAGTGCCTCGCCGCCAAGCTGCTGACCGATAGCGCTGGCAATCGCCGCCACGCGCTGGGCGCGCTCGCCCTGCGTACCGAGCTTGTTGTGGTAGACGACTTTGGCCAGCCCCGGGATGCGGTCGGCCAGCGATTTTTTCCTGTCCTGGTCGAAGAAGAACTTGGCGTCGGCCAGGCGCGGACGCACCACGCGCTCGTTGCCGCCGATGACTGCGGAAGCGTCGTCCGGCCGGATGTTGCTGACGACGAGGAACTTGTGGGTGAGCTTGCCATCCTTGAGCAGCGGGAAATACTTCTGGTTGGCCTTCATCGTCAGGATCAGGCATTCCTGCGGCACGTCGAGGAATTCCTGCTCGAACCGGCAGGTCAGCACGTTCGGCCGCTCGACCAGCGCCGTCACCTCGTCGAGCAGCGCCTCGTCCTCGATCGGCTGCAAGCCTTCCTTCGCGGCGGCGGCCATGAGCTGCTTCTCGATCTCGGCGCGGCGCGCGGCGAAACCCGGGATCACGGCGCCTTCGGATTCCATCTGTTGGGCGTAGCTGTCGGCATCCTTGATGGAAACGACCGGATTTTTCGCCTCGAAGCGGTGACCCTGCGTCTCGCGGCCGGCGGTCAGGCCGAGCACGGAAATCGGCACGATGTCGGCGCCGAAGAGCGCCACGAGCTTGTGCGCCGGGCGCACGAAATGCACGCTGCTCCAGCCGTCCCGCAGCTGGTAGCTCATCACCTTCGGGATCGGCAGCGCGGCCAGCGCGGCTTCCAGCGCGGCCTGCAAGCCCTCGGCGAGCGTCGCGCCGGGCACGATGCTGTCGAGGAACAGCGCCTCGGCCTTGCCGTCCATTGCGCGCTTGAGCATTGGCACGGCCGAGGCGTCTTGTCCCAGCGCGGCCAGCTTTTTCAGCAGCGCAGGCGCGGGATTTCCGGAAGCATCGAGCGCGACGGCGACCGGCATCAGCTTCTGCTGCACCTGCCTGTCGGCCGCCTTGTCGGCGACGGCGGTGACATGCACTGCAAGCCGGCGCGGCGAGGCGAAGGGCGTGGCCACGGATTCGTCGCCGGTCAGGCCCTGCGACTTCAGGCTTGCGGCGATCGTGGCGGCGAAGGACTCACCGAGTTGCTTCAGCGCCTTGGGCGGCAGTTCCTCGACGAACAGTTCAACCAGCAGATTCTTCGTGCTCATGCCGCTTTCTCCAGCTTTGCCAGCACTTCGGCGGCATGCTCTTTCTTCGCCATCGGGAAGCCGAGACGCGCACGGCTGTCGAGATAGGCTTGCGCCACGCTCCTGGCCAGATTGCGGATGCGGCCGATGTAGGCGGCGCGCTCGGTGACCGAAATGGCGCCGCGCGCGTCGAGCAGGTTGAAGGTGTGCGCGGCCTTGAGCACCTGCTCGTAGGCCGGCAGCGCCAGCCGCTGCCCCATCAGGTGCTTCGCGTTGCCTTCGTGCGCGCCGAAGGCGGTGAGCAGGAATTCGACGTTGCTGTGCTCGAAGTTGTAGGCGCTCTGCTCGACCTCGTTCTGGTGGAACACGTCGCCGTATCTGAGGCCCGGCGCATAGACGAGGTCGAAGACGTTCTCGACCCCTTGCAGGTACATCGCCAGCCGCTCCAGGCCGTAGGTGATCTCGCCGGTGATCGGCTTGCAGTCGATGCCGCCGACCTGCTGGAAGTAGGTGAACTGCGTCACCTCCATGCCGTTGAGCCAGACCTCCCAGCCGAGGCCCCAGGCGCCAAGGGTCGGGTTTTCCCAGTCGTCCTCGACGAAGCGCACGTCGTTCTTCTTCAGGTCGAATCCCAGGGCTTCCAACGAGCCGAGATAGAGCTCGAGGATGTTCGCCGGCGCGGGCTTGAGCACCACCTGATACTGGTAGTAGTGCTGCATGCGGTTGGGGTTCTCGCCATAGCGGCCGTCCTTGGGGCGGCGCGAGGGCTGGACGTAGGCGGCCTTCCAGGGCTCGGGGCCGAGCGCGCGCAGGAAGGTGGCGGTGTGGCTGGTGCCGGCGCCGACCTCCATGTCGTAGGGCTGCAGCAGCGCGCAGCCCTGCCGGTTCCAGAAGTCCTGGAGGCGCAGGATGATCTCTTGGAACGTTGGTTGGGTGGTCATCGAGGAAATCCGCACAAATCGTGAAGTTGCGATTTTACCGGCTCCCGCGCTGCCGGTAAGCCCGCAAGAGAGCCGGCAAACAGACGCAGATCGCCAACAGCAGCGCAAGCCCGTTGCCCCAGCGGGCGTAGAGCGTCATTCCCGCATGTCCACGAACCTGCACGCTCAGCACGTCGCTGGTGAAAGACGGCAGCGCGGCCGTGACCGTGCCGTCCGGCGCCACGGCGGCCGTCATGCCGGTGTTCGTCGCGCGCAGCATGGGCCGGCCCGTCTCCAGCGCGCGCATCTGTGCGATCTGCAAGTGCTGCGGCTGGGCCAGCGAGTCGCCGAACCACGCGGTGTTGGAAAGATTGACGAGCAGCGTCGCCTCCGGCAGCGCGCGGATGATTTCCTCGCCGAACAGATCCTCGTAGCAGATGTTGGGCATCACCTTCTGGCCGGCGATGGCCAGCGGCTTCTGCCGCGGCGGCCCGGCGGTGAAGTCCGACATGGGGATGCGCACGAGGTCGAAGAACCAGCCAAAGCCGGGCGGCGCGTATTCGCCGAAGGGCACCAGGTGCGTCTTCGCGTAGCCCTGCACGGCCATGTCCGGCGTGATGGCGACGGCGCCGTTGGTGTAGCCCCCGTCCTTCGTCCGCACCGCCACACCGAGCAGCGCGTCGCCGTGGCGCGTCAGCGCGCGCAGAACGTCGCGGGGGATGTTGTCGAACATCAGCGGGATCGCCGTCTCCGGCAGCACCGTGATGTCCGCCTTCCGGGCGGCGGCGAGCCGGGCATAGGTTTCGATCGACAGCGGCAGGCGCTCCGGCACCCACTTGATGCTCTGCGGAATGTTGCCCTGGAGCAGATTCACGGTGACCGGTTCGCCGACGGGCGCCGTCCACGCGACATCGCGCAGCCCCAGGCCCAGCAGCGCGACGCCGACGACCGCGATCCAGCCGCGGCAGCGATGGAATGCCAGCGCCGCTGCCAGGAATGCGACGATCAGCCCCACCCCGACACTGCCGACGATCGGCGCGAAACCCGCCAGCGGGCTCGGCGGCGACTGCGAGTAACCGAGCGAAAGCCAGGGGAAACCCGTGAGCACCCAGCCGCGCAGCCATTCCGCCAGCGTCCACGCCCCGGCCGCGAGCCCGGCGTCGCGCCAGGGCGTGCCGACCTTCCAGCGGGAAAAGAGGAATGCCGCCAGCGCGGGAAACAGCGCGAGCAGGGCGCAGAACAGGAATGTCGCCACGGCCGCGAGCGGCGCCTCCATGCCGCCCACGTCGTGCATGCTGACATAGACCCACGACACCCCGGCGAGGAAGAATCCCAGCCCCCAGGCAAAGCCAAGCCACGCCGCCCGCGCCGGCGTGCCGGCCTTCCGCCAGAGGACGAACAACAGCGCCAGCGTGACGAGCGGCAGCGGGAACAGGCCGAAGGGCGCAAAGCCGAAAGCGGTCGCCGCGCCGAGCAGCAGGGCGGCCGCGGCTTTGCGCCTCATTCCTCGGTCTTCAGGGCGAGATCGCGCTGCGGGCTGACCAGGAGCGTATGCACGCGCCGGCTGTCGGCGCGCAGCACCTGGACGCGCAGGCCGTCGAGCTGCACGGCTTCGTTGCGTTTTGGCAGGCGGCCGAGCTGGTGGATGACAAGGCCGCCGACGGTATCGTAGTCCTCGTCGGGGAACGCCGTGCCGAAGGCCGCGTTGAAGTCGGCGATCTCGGTCTGCGCCTTGATGCGATAGTGTCCCAGGTTGTCGAGCACGATGTTGTCGGAGGCTTCGTCGAAGTCGTATTCGTCCTCGATGTCGCCGACGATCTGTTCGAGCACATCCTCGATGGTCACGAGCCCAGCCACGCCGCCGTACTCGTCGACGACGATGGCCATGTGGTTGCGCGAGGCGCGGAACTCGCGCAGCAGCACGTTGAGGCGCTTGGATTCCGGGATGAACACCGCTGGGCGCAGGGTGTCGCGCAGGTCGAACTCGCGGCCGGCGAAGTGGCGCAGCAGATCCTTGGCAAGCAGGATGCCGATGACGTCGTCCCGGTTCTCGCCAGTGACGGGGTAGCGGGAGTGGGCGGCCCCGATGACGAACTCGGCGATCTTTTCGATCGGGTCGTCGATGCTCACGACATCCATCTGGGCGCGCGGCACCATGATGTCGCGCACCGCCATGTCGGACACCTGGAGCGCGCCCTCGATGATCGAGAGGGCGTCGGCGTCGAGCAGGTTGCGCTCGAAGGCGCCGTGCAGCAGTTCGAGGAGTTGTTCGCGGTCCTCGGGCTCGCGCATGAGCAGCGAGGAGAGGCGTTCGAGCAGCGAGGGTTTACTGTCAGGATCCATGGTAGGGGTCGGGGTAGCCAAGGCGTGCGAGGATTTCGCGCTCCCGCGCTTCCATTCGTTCCGCGTCTTCCGGGCCGGTCTCGTGGTCGTACCCTTGCAGGTGCAGCATACCATGCACGATCAGGTGGGCGAAGTGCGCCTCGGCGGTCTTGCCCTGCTCGCGCGCCTCGCGCAGCACGACGGGGACGCAGATCGCAAGGTCGCCCACGGTGGCGGGCGCCGTTTCGTAGGGGAAAGACAGCACATTGGTGGCGTAGTCCCTGCCGCGCCAGTCGCGGTTGAGCGAGCGGCCTTCTTCGGCATCGACGAATCGGACGGTGGCCTGCACGGGGTGCTCCTGAGTGGCGCGCACCCAGCGGCGCACCTGCGGCCGCAAGGGTAGCGCCGCATCCTTGCAGGCGTATTGCACGCAGAGGGAAAGTTCAGGCCTTGGGCTCGGCATGCCGTTCGTAGGCCTCGACGATGCGCGCCACCAATGGGTGGCGCACGACGTCGGTGGCGTCGAAATCGGTGAAGGCGATGCCGCGCACCTCGGCCAGCACCCGGCGCGCCTCCACCAGGCCGGACTTCTGGCCCTTGGCGAGGTCGATCTGGGTCACGTCGCCGGTGATGACGGCCCTGGCGCCGATGCCGATGCGCGTGAGGAACATCTTCATCTGCTCCGGCGTGGTGTTCTGGGCCTCGTCGAGGATGATGAAGGCGTGGTTGAGCGTGCGGCCGCGCATGTAGGCGAGCGGGGCGATCTCGATGGCCTGCTTTTCGAACAGCTTACCCACCTTCTCGAAACCCATGAGGTCGTAGAGCGCGTCGTAGAGCGGTCGCAGGTAGGGGTCGACCTTCTGGGCGAGGTCTCCGGGCAGGAAGCCGAGCCGCTCGCCGGCTTCCACGGCGGGGCGCGTAAGCACGATGCGGGAGATGAGGTCGCGCTCGAAGGCGTCGACCGCCGAGGCGACGGCAAGGAAGGTCTTGCCGGTGCCGGCGGGGCCGATGCCGAAGGTGATGTCGTGCTCCTGGATCTGGCGCAGGTAGTCCACCTGATGCCTTGTCCTGCCGTGCAGGTCGGGCTTGCGCGTCAGCAGAGCCGGCGCCGGCGACACCTCCCGGCCGCGGTTGCGCAGCTCCACCAGGCCAAGCTGGACGTCGTCCACCGAAAGGGGCTGGCCCGCCAGCTCGTGGAAGTGCTGCAGGGCCTGGCCGGCGAGCCGCGCCTGCGCCGCGTCGCCGGCGATGCGGCAGCGATCGCCGCGCCGGGCGATGGTGACGTCGTAAGCGGTTTCGATCTGGCGGATGTTCTCGTCGAGCGAGCCGCAGAGGTTGGCCAGCCGCTCGTTGTCGGCGGGCTGGAGAAGGATTTCGAACGGCCTGGGTTTCATGATTCCGATGTGACCGCTTCGCCGCGCAGGCTGTGCGGCAAGGCGGCGGTGATGGCGAGGTCGATGAAATGGCCGATCAGCCTTTCCGGGCCGGCGAAGTTGACGACGCGATTGTTGTCGGTGCGGCCGGCCAGCTCGCGGGTGTCCTTCCTGGCATGGCCTTCGACCAGCACGCGCTGCACGGTGCCGACCATGCGCTGCGAAATCGCGAAGGACTGCGCCTCGATGCGCTTCTGCAGGCGCGCGAGGCGCGCGGACTTCGCCTCGGCCGGCGTGTCATCGGCCATCTCGGCGGCCGGCGTGCCGGGCCGCGGGCTGAAGATGAAGGAGAAGCTCGCGTCGAAGCCGACCTCGTCGATCAGTTTCATCGTCTTTTCGAAATCTTCCTCCGTCTCGCCGGGAAAGCCGACGATGAAGTCCGACGAGATCGAAATGTCCGGCCGCGCGGCCCGCAGCTTCCTGACGACGGACTTGTATTCGATCGCCGTGTAGCCGCGCTTCATGGCGGCCAGCACTCGGTCGGAACCCGACTGCACCGGCAGGTGCAGGTGCGACACCAGCTTGGGCACGCGGGCATAGACGTCAAACATGCGGCCGCCCATCTCGCGCGGATGCGAGGTCGTATAGCGGATGCGATCAATGCCCGGCATCCCGGCGACGGCTTCGATGAGAAAGGCGAGATCCGCATCGTCATGGCGCCATGCATTCACGTTCTGGCCGAGCAGCGTCACTTCCCTCACGCCCTGCGCCGCAAGGCCGGCCACCTCGTCGATCACGTCGGCCAGCGGCCGCGACACCTCGTCGCCGCGCGTGAAGGGCACGATGCAGTACGTGCAGAACTTCGAGCAGCCCTCCATGATCGAGACGAACGCCGATGCGCCCTCCTGCCTGGCCGGCGGCAGGGCGTCGAACTTCTCCATTTCGGGGAAGGAAACGTCCACCTGGACGCGGCCGCTCTTCCGGCGTTCGGCGATCATCTGCGGCAGGCGATGCAGCGTCTGCGGGCCGAAGACGAGGTCGACGAAGGGCGCGCGCGCGACGATGGCCTCGCCCTCCTGGCTGGCGACGCAGCCGCCGACGCCGATGACCAGCCGGGGATTCCTCTGCTTGAGCGGCCGCACGCGGCCCAATTCGTGAAATACCTTTTCCTGGGCCTTCTCACGCACCGAGCAGGTGTTGAAGAGGATGATGTCCGCCTCTTCGGGGTTGTCGGTCCTGACCGCGCCCGAGGCCGAGCGGAGCACGTCGGCCATTCGGTCCGAATCGTACTCGTTCATCTGGCACCCGAAGGTACGGATGAACACCTTTCCGGCCATCAGGGCTGGGCCGCCTCCTGGGCGGAGAGAATCCAAACGCGATATACCGAGCCGGAAGCGTCGGTCAGATAGCGCACGGGCACCGGCTGGCGGACCATGTTGGGGTAGATCATCATGTTGCGGGGGTCGCGAATCTGGACGCCGGGCGAAAGACGCAGAAACCGGCCGTCGATCTCGACACCCATCGCACCGGGCGGCGACATCTCGCCCCTTGGCGCATTCTGGGGCAGCATGCGATAGATACCCATGTTCGGTCCCGACGGAACGCCCCCCGGCGGCAGCGAAGCGATCTCGTTGGCGGCGCCGCCGATGATGGAGCCGATGATGGCCGAGGTGATGGGGTCAAGGGGCATGAGGCGATTATAGACTCTGCTAACATTTTCGAATGAATCCCGACAACCCTGCCATTGTCCTGCTCTCCGGCGGCCTCGACTCCGCCACCGCGCTCGCCATCGCCCGCGACGAAGGCTTCAGCTGCCATTGCCTTTCGGTGGATTACGGCCAGCGCCACGGCTCGGAGCTGGTGGCGGCGCGGCGGGTGGCGCAAGCTCTTGGCGCGCGAGAACACCGCATCCTCCATTTCGATATCGCCCAGTTCGGCGGCTCGGCGCTGACAGATGCGGCCATCGATGTGCCGACAGGGGGTCTTCAATCCGGCATTCCCGTCACCTACGTTCCCGCCCGCAATACCATCCTACTTTCCCTGGCGCTGGCCTGGGCCGAGGTGATCGGGGCGCAGGATATTTTTCTCGGCGTCAATGCCGTCGATTATTCCGGCTATCCGGACTGCCGCTCCGAATACATCCGCGCCTTCGAGGCCATGGCCAACCTGGCCACCAAGGCCGCCGTCGAGGGCCGCCCGCTGCGTCTGCACGCGCCGCTGATCGAACTTTCCAAGGCCGATATCGTCCGCCGCGGCGTCGCGCTGGGCGTCGACTACGGCCTGACGGTGTCGTGCTACCAGGCCGACGCGGACGGCCGCGCCTGCGGCGTCTGTGATTCCTGCCGTCTGCGCCGGGCCGGTTTCGAAGCGGCCGGGGCAACCGACCCGACCCGCTATCGCATCTGATCCGGTCGGGTTAGAATTCGCCGGGTTTCGCAATCTGACACAAAGGGCCCTTCGAGCCCGTCCTGGAGGAGGAAGCAAATGGAATTCGGCATTCATCAGAAGATCCTGCTGTCCGTATTCGCCGTCGCCGCCATCATGGGCGCCACGGCCAACAAGACCAACTTTTGCACCATGGGCGCAGTCTCCGACTGGGTCAACATGGACGATAAGGGCCGGATGCGCTCCTGGCTGCTGGCTGTCGCCGTGGCCATGGGCGGCGTCCTGATCTTGGAAGCGCTGGGCAAGGTCAACCTGTCCGGCATGACCTTCCCGCCCTACCGCACCGCCAACTTCGCCTGGCTGCGCTACCTACTCGGCGGCCTGCTGTTCGGCGTCGGCATGACCCTGGGCTCCGGCTGCGGCAACAAGACCCTGGTGCGCATCGGCGCCGGCAACCTCAAATCCTTTTTCGTGCTGGCCATCGCCGCCGGCATGTCCTACCTGATGCTCTGGACCGATTTCTACCTCACGGTCTTCGACAGCTGGATGGCGCCCCTGACCGTCAATCTCGGCACGGCCATCGGCGCCAAGAGCCAAACGCTCGACGGCATCGTCGGCGGACTGATGGGCATGGACAGCACCGCCACGCTGCACTTGATCCTCGGCGGCATCGTCGTGCTGGGCCTGCTGATCTTCATCTTCTCTTCCGAGGATTTTCGCGGCAACCGCGACAACATCCTCGGCGGCACGGTGGTCGGCCTGGCCGTGGTGGCCGGCTGGTACCTGACCGGCAGCGCGCTGGGCGCCGAGTGGAAGGAATGGGCCGAGATGGCCGACACGCCGCCTTCGCGCGTCGAGGTGCAGTCCTTCACCTTCATCAGCCCGATGGGGGATTCCGTCCGCTACCTGATGAACCCGACCGATCTTTCGCTGATCAATTTCGGCGTCACGGCGCTGACCGGCGTCATCGTCGGATCGTTCCTCTATGCCGGGATCAGCCGCAGCATCCGCTTCGAGTGGTTCGTCAGCGTCGGCGACTTCTTCAATCACGCCATCGGCGGCGTGCTCATGGGTGTCGGCGGCGTCCTCTCCATGGGTTGCACCATCGGGCAGGGGATCACCGGGTTTTCGACCCTGGCGCTCGGCTCCATGCTGACCTTTGCCGCCATCGTCGCCGGGGCCGCCGGGACGATGAAATACCAGTATTGGAGGATGATGCGGGAGGCTTAAGCCCGGTTTGACGTCAAGGCGCGCGCTCCCTATAATGCGCGCCTTTCTCAGGGGTGGTTAGCTCAGTCGGTAGAGCAGTTGGCTTTTAACCAATTGGTCACAGGTTCGAATCCTGTACCACCCACCAGTTTCCCCCCGGGCCGTTAGCTCAGCTGGTAGAGCAGCGGACTCTTAATCCGTTTGTCGTAGGTTCGACCCCTACACGGCCCACCACTTTCGACGGCTCGCTACGGCGGGCCGTCGTCATTTCCATTGGCTTTCCGGATGGGGGTGGATCGATTGATTCCCCACGATCCCGTTCCGGCTTTTCTCTTGCCAGGTTAACTTAGATCAAGCACCCCGACCCTACTCCGGAAGTAGTATTTGCCTCCAATGCGCCTTCGCACAATATGTTATGTGGTGCAGAGACTTAGGCACTCACGGTATCCATCGATAGGAATGTGAAATGTTTGCCAACCTGATATCCGCCTTGCGCAAGCCAAGCGCCAAGTATTCCCTGCTGACCCTCCTGGGGATAGGTTTCTTTTCCGGCATCATCTTCTGGGGCGGCTTCAACACCGCCATGGAAGCGACCAACACCCTGACCTTCTGCGTGTCCTGCCACGAGATGCGCGACACGGTGTATCAGGAGTACCGGAAGACCATCCACTTCTCGAACCGCACCGGCGTGCGCGCCGTCTGCTCCGACTGCCACGTGCCGAAGGACTGGGTACACAAGCTCGCGCGCAAGATCCAGGCGTCCGGCGAGGTCTACGGCAAGATCATGGGCACCATCGACACGCCCGAGAAGTTCGAGGCCAAGAGATTGACGCTCGCCGAGCACGAATGGAAGCGCATGAAGGATTCGGACTCGCGCGAATGCCGGAACTGCCATAGTTTCGAAGGCATGAAGCCCGATGCCCAGAAGCAGCGCGCCCGCAAGCAGCACGAGATGGCGATCAAGGACAAGAAGACCTGCATCGACTGCCACAAGGGCATCGCCCACCAGAAGCCCAAGGGCATGAAGGAAGACGACGAGGAGGAGTGACCGCTCTTCTTGTCACTCACCCAGCGCAGGGGGGCGGCTTTGCCGCCCTTTTTCTTTGCGCGACAATGGGCGCACGATGATTTCGAGGCGACAATTTCTGCGGGGAGACTTCTCCGTCCAGCGGGATGAAACGGCGGCAAGCGGCGATCAGCGATGCGCGGCCATCGGCGGAACCTGCATGGCCTTCAACAACGTGGTCTGCCGGAGTTGCGCCGATGCCTGCCTCGAAGGCGCGATCCGCTTCCAGCCGCGCATCATGGCTTCCGCGCTGCCGCTGGTCGATGTGGAGAAATGCACGGGCTGCGGCGACTGCGTCGCCGCCTGCCCGGCATCGGCGATAAAGCTCGTCTAGAGAATCAGCGCGGCGGGAGGTTGCCGGTGAAGGTGCTCTCCACGAGGGGGGCGGCATCCGTCTGCGGCACATGGCACATGGTGCATGCGTGGCGGGCCATGCTGACCTGCTTGCCATTGAAGTGGCTCTCGCCCAGCTTCGGCGCCTTCTTCTCCTTGTACTTCTCGGGCCCGTGGCAGCTCATGCACTGATTCTCCTCGAGCGTGATGTCGTCGAAGTTGTCGGTCGCGTGCGGGATCAGCGGCGGCTGCTCCTTGAAGGTGCGTGCAATGGGCTGTTGCAGGCCAGGCTTCTTGCCCGTGTATTCCCTGACCGCAAAGCCGGTTTCGGCGGCGGCGACATCGGTGCCGCGCGCGGAAACCATCTTCTCGGTCGTCGCGCAACCGCCGACCAGGGTGATCGATGCGACCAGCGCCGCGGTCATCGATGCCAGCGTAAGCTTGATGGACTTGTTCCTCATGATGCGCTCCCCACAGAATGAAACGTTGATCACTTCGGCGCGGCAGCGCCGGCCATGGCTTCAAAAGATTTTTCGGAACGGCCGCCGAAGGCGAATACGTCCTTCGAGCAGACATCGACGCAGCGGCCGCAGTTGGTGCAGTTCGGCGACAGGATCACCGGCGAGACGCCTTTCCTGCCTTCCTTGAGCGGCGAGCGGATCACCGCGGGTTCCGGGCAGACGGCATAACAGTCCATGCAGTCGTTGCAGGCTTCCCGCTTCGTTGCCGAGACGCGCAGCCGGCTCCATCTGCCGAGCAGGCTGTAGAAGGCGCCGACCGGGCACAGCCTTCCGCACCAGCCGCGGCTGGCGACGAACAGGTCGAACAGGAAGACCGCCAGCACGACCGCCCAGGCCATGCCGAAGCCGAAGAACAGTCCGCGATGCAGCATGGAGACCGGATTGATCATCTCCCACGCGATCGTGCCGGTGCCGACGGCCAGCGCCAGGGTCATCGCGAGGATCCAGTAGCGCGTCTGGCGTCCGATGTGCGCACCGCCCCTGAGCCCCAGTTTCGTGCGCAGCCAAGCCGCGAGATCCGTCACGAGATTGGCCGGGCAGACCCACGAGCAATAGACGCGCCCTCCGACGATGAAGTAGAAGGCCACCACGATCGCCGCGCCGATCAGCGCGTTCTTCTCCGGCGTGAAGCCGGTCAGCACGCCCTGGAGCAGCACATAAGGGTCGGCAAGCGGCAGGAAGTTCAGCGTGTAGCTGTAGTTGAGGTTGCCCTTGACGATCCACAGCCCGAACCAGGGACCGGCCAGGAACAGCAGCAGGATCGTCGACTGGGAGATGCGGCGCAGGACGAGCCACTTGTGCGCGGCCAGCCAGCCCTTCGCCTCGACGGCTTCCTGCCCGATGTGCCTGTTCGGGGCGCTCATAGCTTGTTCCCCTGCAATGCCCTGGGCAGGCCGGGCGACGATCCGGGCGCAGGCGGCGCGGCGCCACCCGGCGGCGCTGCGGGAGTGAGTCCCTTGCCGGGCTCATACTGCATGCCCTCCGGCAGGTTGAACTGGTGCTCGGCATCCGGCGCGACCAGGCTGCCGCCCGCTTTCCTCTTCTCTTCCCAGCCGATGCGGTAGTGGTCGCCCAGCTCGCCCTTGGCCAGATGGATCGGATACACCTTGATCGCGGCGGTCTTGAGGATGCAGGCC